>NZ_JBFUMK010000005.1:0-361525 GCF_054049415.1 Roseateles sp. P5_D6
TTGATCTGCTTTCGCAGCATCGTCAAGTACTTTGCGAAAATTTCTTTTCAGAACTCTTCAGCACCCAACGAACTCTCCAGCTCGCCATCCAGACCTTTCAGCCCAGCTCCACCAACCACCTCACAACCATCCGCCGTTCCCGACAAGCGCTGCGTTGTGATCAGCGAAGCCCACGACTGTAGCATAGGTTTTTCGGATGCGGAAGCCACGCCAGTTCTTTTACTGGATCAGCAGGCGGGAACGTATTCAATCGACGTTGGCTTGCAATGCTCGCCGTCCGGACGCTGCGAGTCCGGCCAACGACCGCGGACGACCGACGTCAAGGCAAGAGTCAGGCAGGCAGCGGGCGACCGTCACGCCTCTTCGTGGAAAGCTTCCTCGCGCTTGCTCTTGATGGACGGCAGCATGACGACGACGATCATCAGTGCCGCTGCAATCAGCAATCCGGCGGATAGTGGACGGGTCAGGAATGTGCTCCAGTCGCCCCGCGCCAGCAGCAGCGCCCTGCGAAGGTTCTCTTCCATCATAGGCCCCAGAATGAAGCCCAGCAGCAGCGGCGCCGGCTCGCAGCTCAGCTTGTAGAAGACGTAGCCCAGCAGCGCAAACGCCGCAGTCATATAGACGTCAAAGCTGTTGTTGTTCAGCGAGTAGGTGCCAATGCAGCAAAAGACGACGATGGCCGGAAAGAGAAACCGGTAGGGCACTGTCAGCAACTTGATCCAAATGCCGATCAGAGGCAGGTTGAGCACGATCAGCATCAGATTGCCGATCCACATCGATGCGATCAACCCCCAGAACAGCTCCGGGTTGCTCGTCATGACCTGAGGCCCCGGCTGAATGCCCTTGATGGTCATGGCACCCACCATCAGCGCCATCACAGCATTTGGCGGAATGCCAAGCGTGAGCATCGGAATGAAAGAGGTCTGCGCACCGGCGTTGTTGGCGCTTTCTGGGCCGGCGACCCCTTGGATGGCGCCTTTGCCGAAGGGCACACGAGGATTGCGGACGACTTTCTTCTCCAAGGTGTAGGACGCGAAAGAGGCCAGCAGCGCGCCGCCACCGGGCAACACTCCCAGCACAGCGCCGAGGGCCGTGCCCCGCAGCACCGAAGGCCAGGCCTCCTTGAAGTCTTCCTTCGTCGGCCACAGGCCTTTCACCTCCTTGGTGAAGACCTCGCGATGTTCTTCGGGCTGACCCAGATTGGCGATGATTTCCCCGAAGCCGAACACGCCCATGGCGATGACCACGAAGCCAATGCCGTCAGTCAATTCAGGAACATCGAAGGAGAAGCGCGCCGTGCCGGTGATGACGTCGGTGTTGATCTGCCCGAGCAGCAGGCCAAGCACGATCATTGCAATGGCCTTGATGAGCGATCCCGACGCGAGCACAACGGCGCCGACCAGGCCGAGCACCATCAGTGAGAAATACTCGGCCGAGCCGAACTTGAAGGCCAGCTCGGTCAGCGGCGGCGCGAAGGCCGCGATGATGATGGTGCCCACGCAGCCGGCGAAGAAGCTACCCAGGCCGGCGGCCGCGAGCGCCGCACCGGCACGGCCGCGCCGGGCCATCTGATAGCCGTCGATGGCCGTCACGACGGAGCTGGACTCACCCGGCACATTGATCAGGATGGCCGTCGTCGAGCCTCCGTATTGAGCGCCGTAATAGATACCGGCCAGCATGATCAGGGCAGGTGTGGCGTCCAGCGTGTAGATGGACGGCAGCAGCATCGCGATGGTCGCGACGGGCCCCAGACCGGGCAGCACGCCAATAAGCGTTCCCAGCACCGACCCGAAGAAGCAGTACATCAGGTTCTGCAGCGTCAGCGCCGTATGGAACCCAAGACCCAGATTGTTCAGCAGGTCCATGGTGCCCTCAGCCCGTGATGTAGATGGGCCAGAGCGGGATGGTCAGCTTCAGGCCAAGGATGAACAGCGCCCAACTGCCGACCGTCAGCACAACACTGCTGATCAACACATCACGCCAGTGGAACTCATTGCCGGCCAAGGCGGACAACGTGATGAGCAACGGCAGCGTGCAGGCCAGCCCCAGGCGGGGCAGCGCGACGCCGAAGACGGCGATGGCGGCGACGATGATGAGCAAAGGGCGCCAGGCAATGGCGCCGATGGGATCGCCGCCTTCTGATTCCAGCGTCAACGCCTTGAAAAGCACGAGGCCGCCCAGCAAGGCCAGCAGGATGCCCAGGCCGAAGGGGAAATAACCCGGGCCTGGTCGGGCCGAGGTGCCGAAGGAGTATTCCGTCGAGCCCCATGCGAACGCCACGCCCACCACCAGGAACATCAGCCCGGACCAGAAGTCCCGCTGGCTTTTGATCTTCATTGCTTGTCGCCTCCGGCGCGCCGCGGGCGCGCGTTTTCTTGCCGGTGATTCTGGCAGTCGGGTCGACGCTGCCCGACTGTGGATTACACGTAAGACAAGAGAGACTAGCCTTCCCAGGACGGCGTGCTGCGCAACACCTCCTCCACCGTCGTCACCCCTTCCGCCACCTTCATCGCGCCGGCCAAGCGCAGTGGGCGCAGGCCCTCCTGCATGGCCTGACGTCGCAGCGCGGCCAGGTCAGCGACCGAGGCCTTGACGCCTTCTGAAACGGTCAACAGTTCGTAAAGGCCAGCACGGCCGCGAAAACCCGTATTGCGACATTCCAGGCAGCCCACCGGCTTGTAGGGCTTGACGCCTCCACCCAGGCGCCAGTGCCGCACCAGCTCATTGAGGTTCTCCCGCGTGACCATGGGGTCGGGCTGCTTGCAGTGCGGGCACAGGGTGCGCACCAGCCGCTGGGCCAGCACACCAATGACGGTGGCGCTGATCAGATAGCTCGGCACGCCCAGGTCCATCAGCCGCGTGATTGCCGATACCGAGTCGTTGGTATGCAAGGTGCTAAAGACGAGGTGACCCGTCAACGCGGCCTGGATGGCCATCTCGGCCGTCTCCAGGTCGCGAATCTCGCCGACCATGATGATGTCCGGATCCTGGCGCATCAACGCACGCAGGCCTTCGGCAAAACCGAGATCCAGCACATTCTGCACCTGGGTCTGGTTGAAGGCCGGCTCGATCATCTCGATGGGGTCTTCGATGGTGCAGACATTGACCTCTTCGGTCGCCAGGCGCTTGAGCGTCGAGTACAGCGTCGTCGTCTTGCCGCTGCCGGTCGGGCCGGTCACCAGGATGATGCCGTGGGGCTGCTTGACCAGGCTCTCCCAGCGGTCGGAGTCGTGCTGGCCGAAGCCCAGGGACGACAGATCCTTGACAGCGGTCTCGGGGTCGAAGATGCGCATGACCATCTTCTCGCCGAASGCGGTCGGSAKCGTCGACAGSCGCATTTCGACTTCGTCGCCGGYTGGGTTGCGSGTCTTGATGCGGCCATCCAGCGGGCGGCGCTTCTCGACGACGTCCATGCGGCCGAGCAGCTTGATGCGCGAGGTCATTGCGCCCATCACCGTCGGTGGCAGCTGGTAGACCGTATGCAGCACGCCGTCGATGCGGAAACGGATGACACCCATCTCGCGGCGCGGTTCAAGGTGAATGTCCGATGCGCGCTGGTCGAAGGCGTATTGCCACAGCCAGTCGACGACCTGTACGACGCCCTGGTCATTGGCATCGAGCTGCTTGTTGGTCTTGCCGAGTTCGACAAGCTGCTCGAAGCTGGCCACCTGGCTCTGCTCGCCCGCCTTGGCTGCGGCGCGTACCGAACGTGCCAGCGTGAAGAACTCGGTCGTGTAGCGCGCGATCTCCAGCGGGTTGGCAATGACGAGCTTGATGGGCTTGCGCACATGCGACTCAATCTGCGCGACCCAGCTGATGTCGAAGGGCTCGGATGTCGCGATCGTCACGTCATTGAGGCCGAACTGCACCGGCAGGCAGCGCTTGGCTTCGGCATAGCCGATGGACATCACGTCGCCGACGCGGCCCACGTCCACCTTCAGCGGGTCGATGCGCAGATAAGGCAATTTGGCGCGCACTGCCAGCCATTCGGACAATGCGTCCACATCCAGTGGCTTGCCAGTCGACAGGCGCACCAGAGCGGCGTGGCCCAGGCGAACGAGGGGATGCAAGGCGCTATCGCCGGCCGCGAAGCGCTGCTCCGTGCGCTGGACCTGGCTTTCGTCGATGAGGCCATCCTCCTGCAGCCAATGCAGCAGCTGGCGCCATTCCAGGCGGCCTTCAGTCTTCGTGGGGGCAGCCAGTGGCTTGGACTTGGTCGACATCGAGGCTCGGCTTCTCAAAGGGCGTTGAGGATGCTCATCGGCAGCGGCCGCACCAGCCTAAGCCATTTGCGGGCCGGCAACTTGAAGCGCGATTCGATATTAGCTGCGCGCTGCTCCAGGATGTCACGATGTGGCACCTGCACGCCGCGCGCCGCGACGACGACGGTGTTGCCCTCCTTGGTGGGCGCCAGGCTCCAGACCTGATCCGACCCGAAGGCCTTGGCGATACGCAATGCGCTGCGCGCAAAGCTCGCGCTGCGACCGAACAGATTGACCGTCATCAGCCCGCCGTCCGCCAGCACGCCGCGGCAGGCGGCGTAAAAGGCCTCGTCGTCCAGCACGGGCGACGCCGCGTCATGGTCGTAGAGGTCCACGTTCAACACATCCACCGTCTGCAGGTTGGCGTCGTCGTTGACCCAGGCCGCGGCGTCGCCGTTGACGACGCTCAACCGGGCATCGTTGCCCGGCAGACGGAACCACTGCCGGCAGGCGGCGATGACCTCGGGGTTGATCTCCACCGCCGTCGTGCGCATCTTCAGCTGGCCATGGCAAAAGCGCGTCAGCGCCGCGGCGCCCAGGCCGAGTTGCACGGCATGGCCTTCGCCCAGTGCGGCCGGGTCCCGCCACAACATCCAGGCGCACATGCGCTGGATGTACTCCAGCTCCAGCTGATCCGGCTTGCGAATGCGCATCGCACCTTGCACCCAGATCGAGTCCAGGTGCAGAAAACGCACGCCGTCGAATTCGCTCAGCGTCGCCGGGCCCCAGGTCGTTGGCTTGGGCTTCATCGCCCGGCCGTCAGCAGTCTTGTCATAGGCGGGATCCTAGGCCACCAGATACGGCGCCAGCCCGGCCCGCCAGGCGGCGATCTTGTCTGCCAGGCTCAGGCCGGCATGCGCTGGGCTCGTCGACGGCAGTCGCAGCACGGGCAAGGCCACGTCGCCCAGGGCCAGCAGCGTCTGCCGGTGAGCGAGCGCGCCGTTGCAGGCAATCGCGCGCAGCTGCGGCAGCCGGGTGACGAGATCCATCAGATCGCTCGGCTCGGCGGCTTCGATGGCCGTGTCCAGGCTGCCCTCGCGCCGGCAGGCAGCCACGGCGTCCCACAGCGCCACACGGCCGCGGCGCAATGCCTGCAGGCGCTCGGCATAGGGCCGCGTCGCCAGATCCGGTTCGCCCAGCAGCGCCGCCATGACGGGCCAGAAGGCATTGCGCGGATGCGCGTAGTACTGCGCTGCCTGCAGCGAAGCAGCGCCGGGAAAGCTGCCGAGCACCAGCAGGCGGGCCTGGGCGTCAAACACCGGCGCGAGGCCGACAAGACGCTCGTTTTCGGGGTTTGGAGGCCTGGCAAACACGGCCGGCAGCTGCGACGATGCGCGGGTTTTCACAGGGAGTGACTCGACATGATGAATACGGAAGCCATCTGGCTGTTTCTCAGCACCCAGGGCGTGGACTTCGGCTTGAAGATTCTCGCGGCCATCGCGGCCTGGGTCGTGGGCCGGTGGCTCATTTCAATCGCGCTGCGCGTGTTCTCGGCGGCGCTGGAGCGCGGCAAGCGCATCGACTCGACGCTGGCCACCTATCTGCGCTCCATCCTCAGCGTGCTGCTGAACCTCGTCCTCATCCTCGCGATCCTGGACATCTTCGGCGTCAAGACCACCTCCTTCGCCGCCTTGCTGGCCGGCGCGGGCCTGGCTATCGGCACCGCCTGGGGCGGGTTGCTGACCCACTTCGCGGCCGGTGTCTTCATGCAGGTGCTGCGCCCCTTCAAGGTGGGCGACTTCGTGCAGGCCGGTGGCGTGACCGGCACGGTGACCGAGATTGGTCTCTTTGGCACCACCATCAACACGCCGGACAACGTGCACACCCTCGTCGGCAACAACACCGTGTTCAGCAGCGCCATCCAGAACTATTCGGCGCAGGCATTCCGCCGCGTCGACTGCCTGGCCAAGGTTGCCAACAGCGTGGACCCGCTGGACGCCATCGCGCGGCTGCGTCCGGCCATCGCGGCCATTCCCAATGTGCTGGCCAAGCCGGCGCCCGATATCGAGATCCTGCAGTTCACGCCCGAAGGCCCGCTGCTGTGCGTGCGGCCGTACTGCCACACGGACCATTACTGGCAGGTCTACTTCGACACCCACAAGGCCGTCGTCGCGACCTTTGGCGCCGCCGGCTACCCGGTGCCGGAGACGCCCCTCGCGCCGCGCAATCGCTGAACCTGGAGAAACCATGGCTGACCTGACCGCCCGCGTCGCCGGGCTGTGGCGCTACCCCGTCAAGTCGTGCGCCGGCGAAGCCGTCAATACCCTGCTGCTGGACGGCGACGGCTGGCCCGTGGGCGACCGCGGCTGGGGCATCGTCGACGCGGGCGGCGAGCTGACATGGATGGGCGCGCACCCACGGCTCGCGCTGGTCCACGCCCGGTTGGTGTGCTCGGACCTCGAGTTGCAGGCCTTGGGCCGGTCGTTGACGGTGCCCGGCGAAGGCGGCGACGCGCTGGAAGTGCGCGGCTGGAACGGCGAACGCCAGGACTTCGACGTGCTGCAGGTCTGGGATGCTGGCGAAGACGCGGCCGCGCTGCTCAAGGCGACCACGGGCGAGCCGCTGCGGCTGGTGCGCTTGAGCATTGAGGCACAGCGCCGGCCCATCCTCAATGCCCTGCACATCGTCGGCGAGGGTTCGCTGCAGTCCTGGCAGGACGCCACGGCCCAGCCGCTGAACGAGCCGGCACAGCGCGCGCGACCCAATCTGCTGCTCAGTGCCGAAGACGGCGGCGACCTGCCGCCTTTCATCGAGGACATCCTGGTCGAGGCCCGCATCGGCGCACTGACGCTGCGCCGCACGACGGTCTGCGTGCGCTGCATCGTGCCCACCGTCGACCCGTCCACCGGCGAGCCCCAGCCGCCTGCGCTGGACGCGCTGACCCGGCTCAGCGCCGAGCGCGCCCCGGGCGCACCGGTGCAGTTCGGTGTCTATGCGCGTGGCGACGGCGCGGGGACCCTGCGCATCGGCGACCGCGCCGAACTCGTGCTGAACTTCGCCGGCGCCTGATCAGCGCAGCCGCGGCAGCGCGGCGCGCGCGTTGGCGCTGGTGATTGCCGCCGTCTGCTCAAGCGTCCAGCCGCGCAGCTCGGCCAGGCTTTCGGCAATACGCGGCAGCTCGGCCGACTCGTTGCGTGCCTGGCCTGGACTGGTTTCGCGCTGTTCGGCGGTCTTGTAGAGCCACTGTGGCGGGATGTCCGGCGCATCAGTTTCCATGACCAGCGCCGTATCCGGCACGCCGGCTGCAATGCGGCGGATCTGCAGGGACCGCTCGAAAGTCAGCGTGCCGCCGAAGCCGAGCTTGAAGCCCAGGTCGATGAAGGCTTGCGCCTGCTGCTCGCTGCCGTTGAAGGCATGGGCTATGCCACCGTGCGTGAAGCCGACACGGCGCAGGCCGGCCAGCAGCTTGTCGGCGCTGCGCCGCACATGCAGCAGCACCGGCAGGCCGGCGCGCTTGGCGAGCTTGAGCTGCTCGACGTAGAAATGCTGCTGGGTGTCCGGGTCGATACCTTCGACGAAATAGTCCAGGCCGATCTCGCCGACGGCGACGAGGCGCGGATCGGCATGATGCGTTTCCAGCGCTTCGGCAAGCTTGTCAAGGTCCCCATCGGCAGCCCCCATCACGCACAGCGGATGGATGCCCAGGGCGTAGCTGAAGTCGTGCTGGATGGCCAGCAGGCGCACCGTATCGAGGTTGTGCGCATCGACGGCGGGAATGACGATCTGCGTGACGCCGGCGGCCCTGGCACGCGCGACGACGGCGTCGCGGTCAGCGTTGAACTCGGCCGCGTCGAGGTGGCAGTGGGTGTCGATCCACATGCCTTCCCTTGTATCTCAGCGGAAGACGACCGTGCGGTTGCCGTTGAGCAACACCCTGTGCTCCGCGTGCCACTGGATGGCTCGCGCCAGCGCCACGCATTCCATGTCGCGGCCGATGCCCACGAGCTGCTCGGGCGGCATGCTGTGGTCGATGCGGGCGACTTCCTGCTCGATGATCGGGCCCTCGTCGAGGTCGCTGGTCACGTAATGGGCCGTCGCACCGATCAGCTTGACACCACGCTCGTAGGCCTGGTGATAGGGCTTGGCGCCCTTGAAGCTGGGCAGGAAGCTGTGGTGGATGTTGATGGCCCGGCCGCTCAGGTCGCGGCACAGCTCGGGCGACAGGATCTGCATGTAGCGCGCCAGCACGACGAGGTCGATCTGGTTTTCGGCCACCACTTCGCGGATCTTGGCTTCCTGCGCCTGCTTCTGTGCGTCGGTGGCGCCCAGCAGCGGGAAGTGGTGGAAGGGAATGTTGTGCGAGGCCGCGAGCTGATAGAAGTCGCGGTGGTTGGAGACGATGGCCGGGATCTCGATGGGCAAGTGCCCGGTCTGCACGCGGAACAGCAGATCGTTCAGGCAATGGCCGAGCTTGGACACCAGCAGCAGCACACGGGTCTTGCGGGCGCGGGCCACCAGCTCCCAATCCATGTCGAACTGGGCGGCGAGCGGCGCAAACGCGGCCTGCAGCGCACCCTCTTCAGCCTTGGCCTCGAACTCGATGCGCATGAAGAAGCGCGCATGGTCAGCGTCACCATGCTGGTGGGAGGTCAGGATGTTGCCGCCTTCGCGCAGCAGCACACCGGTGACGGCATGCACGATGCCGGCGCGGTCGGGGCATGAAAGCTTGAGGATGAATCGCGGGGTCATGCGGGAGTCGTTTGGAATTGCCCCGCCACCAGGCGCAGCTGCCGATCGCAGCGCGCCGCCAGGTCGCGGTCATGGGTGACGAGAACGAAGGCCGTGCCGGACTCGCGGGCGCGCTCCAGCATCAGCTCGAAGACGACCGCGGCGGTGTCGCGGTCGAGGTTGCCGGTGGGCTCGTCGGCCAGCACGCAGGCCGGGCGGGTGACGAGGGCCCGGGCGATGGCCACGCGCTGGCGCTCGCCGCCCGACAGCTCGGACGGGCGGTGCTGCGCGCGGTCCTTGAGGCCGACGCGGGCCAGCATCTCGGCGGCCGTTTCGCGCGCCTGGGCAGGCGTCTGGCGGCGGATGCGCAGCGGCATCGCSACGTTGTCCAGCGCCGAGAACTCGGGCAGCAGGTGGTGGAACTGGTAGACGAARCCSAGSTGCYGGTTGCGCCAGCGGCCACGCTCGGCCTCATCCATGGACGCCAGCGACCGGCCCATCAGCGTGACGGCGCCCGAGGTCGGAACGTCCAGGCCGCCGAGCAGATGCAGCAAGGTGCTCTTGCCCGAGCCCGAAGCACCGACGATGGCCAGCGTCTCGCCGCGCGACACATGCAGGTCCACGCCCTTGAGCACGGTGACGTCCAGGCCGCCTTCGCTGAAGCGGCGGGTCAAGGCCGTGGCCTGAAGAATCTGATCACTCATAACGCAGCGCCTCCGCSGGSTKCACGCGGCTGGCGCGCCAGCTKGGGTAGAGCGTGGCGAGGAAGGACAGGGCCAGGGACACCAGCGCAATCGGCACGATGTCGCCTTGCTGCGGGTCGCTGGGCATCTGGCTGATGACGTAGATGCTGCCCGGCAGGAAGCTGACGTTGAGCAGGCGCTCGATGGTGGGCACGATGACGTCGATATTGCAGGCCACCAACAGCCCCAGGCCCACGCCAGACAGCGTGCCGATGACGCCGGCCACCGCGCCCTGCACGATGAAGATGCCCATGATGGAGCGCGGGCTGGCGCCGAGCGTGCGCAGGATGGCGATGTCGCTCTGCTTGTCGGTCACGGTCATCACCAGCGTGGACACCAGATTGAAGGCGGCCACCGCGACGATCAGCGTCAGGATGATGCTCATCAGGCGCTTCTCGATCTGCACGGCGTCGAACCAGTTGGCGTTGGAACGCGTCCAGTCACGCACCAGGATGTCCGGGCCCAAGGCGCCCTTGAGTTCGGCTGCCACGCGGCGGGCGTCGTGGACGTCACGCAGCTTGAGCTGCACGCCGGTCGGGCCACCGGTGCGGTAGAGCTTGGCCGCGTCGTCGATGTGGATCAGGGCCAGGCCCGAGTCGTACTCGTAGTGGCCGGCGCTGAAGGTGCCGACCACATTGAAGCTCCTGTATCGCGGCGAGGCGCCCATCGGCGTGACCTGGGCGCCGGGCGCGACGACGGTGATTTTGTCGCCCACACCCACGCCCAGCTGGCGTGCCAGCTCCGCGCCCAGCACGATGTTCCAGGCGCCGGGCTGCAGTTGGGCGAAGACGCCGTCCTTGAGCTGCGCACCGAGGCCGGTGACCGTCGCTTCCTCGGCCGGCGAGATGCCACGGATGATGGCGCCGCGCATATCCTCGCCGCGCGCGATCAGGCTCTGGCTGGCGACAAACGGCGCCGCACCCATCACCTCGGGGTTCTGCCTGGCCTTGGCCGCCGTGACCTGCCAGTCCGGCAGCGCCTGGCCTGTGTACTCCAGCAGCTCAATGTGGGCGATGACGTTGAGCATGCGGTCGCGCACTTCCTTCTGGAAGCCGTTCATCACCGACAGCACGATGATCAGCGCCGCCACGCCCAGCGCGATGCCCAGGATGGACACGCTCGAGATGAAGCTGATGAAGCGGTTGCGCCGCCCGCCGCGGCCGGCGCGCGTGTAGCGCCAGCCGACCTGGAGTTCAAACGGCAGGGTCATGAGGCTTTGCAAAGGCGTACGGCATGGGGCCGGGATGGTAACTGGCAGGCCGTGGCGAGAATGGCACCCGACCTCTTCTGGAATCGCGATGAAGCCCTTGTCTGTCCTGCTGCCAGCCTGTCTTCTGACATTCGCCCTGGCCGCCCCGGCCGCGGCCGCGCCCGATCTCGTCATCCTGGTGCGCCACGCCGAGCGCGCCACCGAGCCCACGGGGGACCCCGCGCTGACGCCCGCTGGCGAGCAGCGCGCCCAGGCCCTGGCCCAGGCGCTGGCCGGCCTGCACGTGAACAGCATCCTGACGACGCAGTTCCGCCGCACGCGCGACACCGCCGCACCGCTGGCCAAGGCGCTGGGCCTGCAGCCGCGCGTGGTGGACGCCAAGGGTGCCGCCCATGTGCAGGCGGTGGCCGACGCGGTGCGCGCCCAGACCGGCGTGGTGCTCGTCGTCGGCCACAGCAACACCGTCACGGCCGTGCTGGCAGCGCTGGGCGGCCCGAAGCTGGCGGACCTGTGCGAGACGAGCTTTCATCACGCCTTCTTGCTGCAGCCAGCAACCGAGCCGCCGCGCTGGGCGCAGTTCAGCTATGGCGCGCCAAGCGGAGCGCCCGAAGCGAACTGTCTCTAGTGCAGCATCTGCTCCACCTCGGCCGCCGGGTCGCCGGTGGCGGCGATCTTGGCGGCGAGCAGGTCCAGGTCCAGATGCAGGTGCTCGATCAGCTCGGGCACGGCCACCTTCAGCGCATGCACGGGCTCGTCATGGTGCTCGGCGGCATCCGCCAGCACCTCGGCCACGTGCAGCACGGCCGCGATCAGCGAGAAGGGGCGGATCTCCAGCGGCGTGTTGGCGTCCTTGAAGGCCTCCACCATCGCCTGCGGGAAATGCCAGTGCGCAGCCAGCGACGCAGTCACGTCGGCATGGGTGCAGCCGAAGCGGTGCTCCTCCAGCGAGAAGCGGCTGCCGGGCTCGGCGGCATGGGTCTCGACGTCGGCCACCAGATGCGGCTCGTCCAGGGCCATCAGCAGCTGGCCGGTGCGCAGCATCAGCCCCGCGAGGTAGGCGGTGTCGGCCGTGGCCGCATCGGCGCCCAGCATGCGGGCCAGGATGCGCGCGTAGTTGGCCGTGGCGACCCCGTGGCGCCAGAAGGTGGCCCTGTCCAGGCCCTGGACCTTGGGAAAGGCGCCGCTCAGGCAGGCGGCCATGGTGAGGTTGCGCAGCGTCTCCAGGCCCAGCGCATGGGCGGCGTCAATGACGGTGGCGATCTGGTGCGCGGGGCTGTAGTGCGCCGTGTTCGCCAGGCGCAGCACCTTGGCGGTCAGCGCTGCGTCCTTCTCGATCAGCGCGGCGATCTGCGAAATGCCGACGTTGTCGTCGTCGAAGCTCTTCAAGAGCCGCGAGGCCACCTCGGGCATGGTCGGCAGGGCGTTGTGCCTGACGAAGAAACGTTCGGCAGCTGCACTCATCTTTGACCTCCGGGGTGATGACAGTCGGGCCAGTCTAGGACGAAGGCCGCGGACTCGCCACGGACTTCACGTCAGGGCCTGTTAACACCACGGCAATGGGCCGCGAAGGCTAGCCGCCAGGGGCCAATCAAGGCGCAGCGCGCCGCCCGCACTCATGTGCGGGCCAGCGGTGCAACGCCGAGTGGCCCCTGGCGGCTAGCCTTCCCTTCGGGTTGCGGCCGGAAAGGCCGCGCGCGGCGTTGCAAAATCCTCGCCGGGCACCCAGCCCGGCTGCGATTTGCGCCTTGCTCGCGGCCTTTCTGGCCACAACGCGGCCCGTTGCCGTGGCGTTAACAGGCCCTAAACGATCAGCAATGCGCGGAAGTCATTCACATTCGTGAAGCTCGGCCCCGGGACGAGCAGGTCGCCCAGCGGCGCGAAGAAACTGGCGCTGTCGTGCTCGTCCAGCAGGGCCTGCGGATTGAGCCCCAGGGCGCGGGCGCGGCCCAGGCTGCTGGGAGTCAGCAAGGCACCGGCATGGGGGCCAACACCGTCGATGCCGTCAGTGTCGGCGGCCAGCGCATGGACGCCGGGCTCGCACTGCAGGGCCAGCGCACAGCCGAGCAGGAACTCGGTGGCGCGGCCGCCTTTTCCAATTGCGGCCGCGAGCCGGCTCGGGTCGACGGTCACCGTCGTTTCGCCGCCGGACAGGATCACGCAGGGCCTGGCAAAGGGCTCGCCGCGGCGTGCGACGGCGCGAGCGAGCGCCGCATGCATGCCGCCGACCACGCGCGACTCGCCTTCGATCTCGTCGCTGAGGATGTGGGCGGCGATGCCCTGCTCGCGGGCAAAGGCGGCGGCCGCCTCCAGGCTCATTTGCGGCGTGGACAGCATGACGAGTTCATGGCCGGCTTGGGCGAAGTCACCGGGCTTGGGCGTCTCGAAGGTGCCCGACTCGAGTCCGGCGCGGGCGGCGGCGGGCAGTTCGATCTTGTAGCGCCGGCAGATGGCCAGCGCATCGGCGCAGGTGGTCGGGTCGGCCACCGTCGGGCCGGAGGCGATGACGGCCGGGTCGTCACCGGGCACGTCGCTGATCGCCAGCGTCAGCACCCGCGCCGGCGCGCAGGCCGCGGCCAGCCTCCCGCCCTTGACGGCCGACAGATGCTTGCGCACGCAGTTCATCTCGTCGATGGCCGCGCCGCTGTTCAGCAGGGCGCGGTTGATCGCCTGCTTGTCGGCCAGCGTCAGGCCGGGCGCGGGCAGGCTCATCAAGGCGGAGCCGCCGCCGGAGATCAGGCAGATGACCAGGTCGTCGGCAGTCAGGCCGAGGGTCAGGGCCAGCAGCTTCTCGCTGGCGGCCAGGCCGGCGGCGTCCGGCACTGGATGAGCCGCCTCGACGACCTGCAGCCGGCGCGGCTTGTAGTTCGGCGGTACATGGCCGTAGCGGGTGATGACGAGGCCCGACAGCTTGGCGTCGGCCGGCCAGGCGGCTTCCAGCGCCTGGGCCATGGAACCGCCCGCCTTGCCCGCGCCAAGCACCAGGGTGCGGCCCTTGGGCGGCGGCGGCAAATGCGCCGCCAACACCCGCCCGGGCAGCGCGCGCGCGACGGCCACGTCATAGAGCTGCCGCAGCAGCGCGCGCGGGTCCAGGCTCATGCCAGGCTCATGGCTGCTGAGCCCAGCGGCCGATCAACGCGCGCTCTTCTTCCGTCAGGCCGGTCGCGTTATTCAGCGGCATGGCGCGCTGCACGATGACCTGCTGGTAGATCTGGGCCTTGTGGGCGCTCAGGCCCTCGGCCGAATCCAGCCGCACGCCCTTCTGCGCCACCTCGCCGGTATGGCAGGCCAGGCAACGCTGGGCGGCGATCGCCTGAACCTGCTCGAGCGTGACCGGCGCGGCCGCGGCGGCCTGCGGCGCGGGCGCCATTCTGACGATGAGCCCACCGATGAGTAATGCTGCCAGGCCCAGCGAATCCCAGCCGTTCACGCCCTTGTGCCGCTTCACGAAGAAGATGCGGATCGACACGCCCGCGGCCATCAACACGCACAGCACCAGCCAGTTGTCCGGCCGCTGGTACAGCATGCCGTAGTGGTTGCTGAGCATGGCRAWCAGCACCGGCAGSSYGAARTAGGTGTTGTGSACGCTGCGCTGYTTGCCGCGCTGGCCATAGATGGGGTCGGGCTTCTGGCCGGCACGCATCTGCGCGATGACCTTCTTCTGGCCCGGGATGATCCAGTGCGCCACGTTGGCCGTCATCATGGTGGCCAGCGTCGCGCCGACGATCAGGAAGGCCGCGCGGCCGGCGAAGAGATGACAGGCCAGCCAGCTTTCCAGCGCGACAAAGGCAGCGACGACGGCCATCACGCGGCCGTCATTGCCGATTTGYCCATCCTTGGTGCGGCCGAGGGCCTGGCAGGCGATGTCATAGACCGCCGAGCCGACGACCAGGAAGCCCAGCGCCGCCGCCACGGCCTGCCAGGGCGCGCCCCAGGTATGGACGCGCGGGTCGATCAGCATCTGGCTGGCATTGCACAGGTAGAGCACGACGAACAGCGCAAAACCGCTCATCCACGTCCAGTAGCTCTCCCAATAGAACCAGTGCAAGTCCTGCGGCAGGTTGGCCGGCGCCACCATGTACTTCTGCGGGTTGTAGAAGCCGCCGCCGTGCACGGCCCAGAGTTCGCCGTCCACGCCCTTGGCCTTGAGGTCATCGGCGGTCGGCCTGACGAGGTGGTTGTCCAGCCAGACGAAGTAGAAGGACGCGCCGATCCAGGCGATGACGGTGATGACGTGCAGCCAGCGCAGCAGCAGGCTGGCCCAGTCGAGGAGGTAGATATCCATGAGCGGTGGTGTTCTCGCACGGCCCCACCACGGCGGGTGCTGTGGGGCCCAGGGGTCGCGTCAGCGCAGGCTCAACGCCTCCGACACCGCTGCGACAGGGCGGAAGTGTATGCAGCAGCGGCGCCTTGGCGTCAGCCCTTCTTGAACCCGACGTAGGCCACGCCGATCACCGCACCGCGGCCGTCCTTGATCGGGCTGTAGCAGGCATCGAACCGTTTGCCCAGCACTTCCACTTCGCCGCTGAAGGACTGGCCCCGGCTGATCGTCTCGTAGGCCTTGGCTCGCGCCAGCGGCGTACCCACGCCGCGCGTGCCCTCGGGCGTGAGCACATTGGTGCTGATGCGCACGAACTCGTCGCCGGACTTCACGAACACCGTGGCCGTGGCACCGGTCTTTCGCTTGAGGTCGTCCACCAGCTCGTAGTCGTTGTTCAGCTTGCGCGCGCCGAAGTAGAGGCCGGGCACCTGCTTGCCGCCTGACGTTTCAGTGCCCCGGAGCTCGGGCGCACCGAGTTGTGCCAGGCGCGCCTGCATGTCGGCGATGAGGGCCTGGGGGTTGCCGGCTGCGTGCAGCCGGAAGAACGCAACGGCGCCGACGAGTTGCTGCGCCTGATCGCGCAGGCTTTCGGCAGCGGCGGCGCTCTGCTCCACCAGGGCGGCGTTCTGCTGCGTGCTGCGGTCCATCTGGACGACGGATTCGCCCACGTCGTTCACGTGCCTGGCCTGCACGGCGCCAGCGGCGCTGATCTCGTTGACGATGCGGTCCACCTTCTGAATGGCGTCCACCACCTGCTGCATCGTCTCGCCCGCGCCGTCCACCTGCCGCGAGCCCTGCTGCACCTGCTCGCCGCTGTCGGCAATGAGCTGCTTGATCTCCTTCGCGGCGTTGGCACTGCGTTGCGCGAGGCCACGCACTTCGCCGGCGACGACCGCAAAGCCTCGGCCCTGCTCACCCGCGCGAGCCGCCTCCACTGCGGCATTGAGCGCCAGGATGTTGGTCTGGAAGGCGATGCCGTCGATGACGCTGATGATCTCGGCGATGCGTGCCGAGCCGTGGCTGATGGCCTGCATGGTGCCCACCACCCCGCCCACCACGGCACCGCCGCGCTCGGCCACGCCGCAAGCCGTCGTGGCCACGCTGCTGGCATCGCGTGCATGGTCCGCACCGAGCAGCACCTGCTGGCGCAGCGTCTCCATCGCGCCCGCCGTGCGCTGCAACTCAGCGGCTTGCAATTCGGTGCGGTGGGAGAGGTCGGTGTTGCCCGTGGCTATTTCGGCGCTGGCCATGGCCACGCTCTCGGCGCCCTCGCGCACCTGGGCGACAACCGTGATGAGCCGCTGCTGCATCTGCGCCAGACCCGCCATCACGCTGGCCTGGTCGCCGGGTTTGACGGGCACGTGGTGGGTCAGGTCACCTTGGGCAACATACTGCAGTTGCTGCGCCACGACGCGCGGCTCGCCGCCCAGCTCGCGCAGCAGCGCACGCGACAGCACGACGGCCAGCGCCACGACGGACAGGAGGCTGGTGATCAGCAGGCTCCAGATGAGTGCCTGCCCCAGCGATTGCAGCGCCGCCACGCCGAGCGCCACCGTCAGCATGACCAGCCAGCCGAAGGCCAACCCAAGCTTGTGCGCGGTCGACAGTCCGGCCCGCTTCTCGTTCAACGCCATGTCAATTCTTCGTGCACGCGCCAACCGCAGCAGGCGCCGCCGCCGGCGTCGAAAGAACGGGTTGGGCCATCAAAATCTCCGTGTCGGGGCGCATGAGTGCAAACAGCAAAATTGATCCTGCAGCCCGGGAGTATTGGCTGCATCCGAAGGTGCCGAAAGCTCGACGCCGGCGTTGTAACACCGCGTGCCGCGATTTAGTTCACGGCAATGCAAGAACCTGTGCCAACGCCGCAATTGCGATGACCGCCGGCTGTTTGCCCGCCACGCCGGGCACCCCGATGGGGCATACGACGCGAGCCAGGTCGGCCTCCGTGAACCCGCGGGCCTCCAGGCGTTGACGAAAGCTCGCCCATTTGGTGCGGCTGCCGATCATGCCGATGAAGACCAGGTCGCCCCGCTCGCGCTGGCGCTTCAGGCAGGCGGCAATGATCTCGAAGTCCTCGGCATGGTTGTGGCTCATGACGAGGACGGCCGAACCAGGGGAGAGATCGTCGACAGCATCGGCCGCTGGATCGCAGACCTCCTGGCGCCAGCCGAGCTCGGGCGGTTGATCGGGAAACTGGTTATCGCGGCTGTCGATCCAGTGCAGCGCAAGCGGCAGGTCGCGGGCGATGTGGGCGATGGCCAGGCCGACATGGCCGGCGCCAAACAAGGCCAGGGGCCGCTGCGGTGGCTGGGGCACATGGGCGGCCAGGTCTTCGCCCGCTGCGACGCGCTCGAAGGCCAGCCAGACCACGCCGCCGCAACATTGGCCCAGGCTGGGGCCGAGGGGATAGCGCACCTCCGCCTCCAGTTCGTCGCCATCCAGCGCCCGGCGGGCGCGGGCAATGGCGTCGAACTCCAGGTGGCCTCCGCCCACGGTGCCGGTGATGCCATCCGGCGTCACCGCCATCCAGGCGCCCTCCTCGCGCGGTACGCTGCCGGTGGTGCGGGCGACCGTGACGAGGATCAGCGGTTCAGCTGCCACGGTAGGTCGAGTAAGCCCAAGGCGATGCCAGCAGCGGCACGTGGTAGTGGCTGTCTTCATCAGCAATGCCGAAGTCCAGCGGCACCTCGTCCAGAAAAGCCGGCTCCGGCAACACCGTGCCAAGGGCGCGGAAATACGCAGCCACCTCGAAGACGAGGCGGTAGCGACCCGCTGTCAGGGCCGCACCGTCCAGCAGGGGGCCGTCGGCGCGGCCGTCCCCATTCAGGTGCAGGCTGCGCAGCCACTTGGGGCCTTCGGCGTCGAAGCGGTACAGGCGCACGGCCATGCCGGCGGCGGGGCAGCCATTGGCGGTGTCGAGAACATGTGTTGTGAGCTTGCCCATGGAATCTCCGTCGATTGATGCAAAGTGTAGGGATGAGCACGCCCCATCAGCCCCGGTATCCCCGCGACCTCGTCGGCTATGGCGAGAACCCGCCCCACGCGCAATGGCCCGGCAGCGCCCGGGTGGCCGTGCAGTTCGTCCTCAACTAYGAAGARGGCGGCGARAACTCSGTGCTGCAYGGYGACGCCGGCWSCGARCAGTTYYTGTCCGAGATGGCCAAYCCRCCCAGCTTYSCSGMSCGGCACCTSAGCATGGAARGCATCTACGAGTACGGCTCGCGCGTGGGCGTGTGGCGGCTGCTGAAGGAGTTCGAGCAGCGCGCGCTGCCGTTGACGATCTTCGGCGTGGGCATGGCGCTGGAGCGCTCGCCCGAAGTGACCCAGGCCTTCGTCGAGCTCAACCACGAGATCGCCTCCCACGGCTGGCGCTGGGTGCACTACCAGAACATCGACGAGGACACCGAGCGCGCCCACATGGCCCAGGCAATGGCAAGCCTCAAGCGCCTGACGCTGGGCCGTGACCCGCATGGCCTGGGCTGGTACACCGGCCGCGACAGCCCCAACACCCGCCGCCTGGCGGCCGATTTCGGCGGCTTCGACTACGACAGCGACTACTACGGCGACGACCTGCCCTTCTGGCTGCAGGTCAGGAAGACCAATGGCGAGCTGGCGCCGCACCTCGTCGTGCCCTACACGCTGGACTGCAACGACATGCGCTTCGCCCTGCCTCAGGGCTTCAGCCATGGCGAGCCCTTCTTCGAATACCTGCGTGACAGCTTCGATGTGCTCTATGCCGAGGGCGCCGACAGCCCGAAGATGATGAGCATCGGCATGCACTGCCGCCTGCTCGGCCGCCCGGGCCGCATGCGGGCCCTGCAGAAGTTCCTGGACCACATCGAGGCGCATGACCGCGTCTGGGTCTGCCGGCGGCTGGACATCGCGCGACACTGGAAAACCGTTCACCCCTTTGACGCCAAGACGGCCTTCGTCTGGGAATGATGAAACTCGACGACCTCAACAACGCCAGCGCCGCGGACTTTGTCGCGCTGCTGGACGGCACCTACGAACACTCCCCCTGGATCGCCGAGCGCGCTGCCGCGGCACGCCCGTTCAAGTCGCTGGCTGCGCTGAAGGTCGCGCTGGCCCGTGTCGTACGCGAAGCGACGGTGGATGAACAGCTCGGCCTGATCCGCGCCCATCCCGAGCTGGCCGGCAAGGCCGCCGTCGCCGGCAAGCTGACGGCCGAGTCGACGAACGAGCAGCAGAAAGCCGGGCTGACGGCCTGCACGCCCGAGGAGTTCGAGAAGCTCCAACTGCTCAATGCGAAGTACAACGAGCGGTTTGGCTTTCCCTTCATCCTGGCGGTGCGCGGGCCGCGTGGCACGGGCTTCGCGCGCGCCGAGATCATCGCGACCTTCGAGCGCCGGCTGCGCGCCCACCCCGACCTGGAGCGCGCCGAGTGCCTGCGCCAGATCCATCGCATCGCGGAGATCCGACTGAATGACAAATTTGGCGTTCGGCCCGAGCTGGGCGAGCAGCTGTGGGACTGGGCCGCCCAGTTGGCCGTTCACAGCGAGGCCGAGGACTTTCTGACCTGCACCTACGCCACGCCCACGCACACGGCCGTTGCCGAGCAGCTGATGGCCTGGATGCGCGATTGCGGCTTTGACGAGGTCAGCCGCGATGCGGTCGGCAATGTCGTGGGCGTCTACAACGGCACGGGCGCCGACAAGCGGTTGCTGACTGGCAGCCACTACGACACCGTGCGACGCGCCGGCCGCTTCGATGGGCGGCTGGGCATCTTTGTGCCCATGCTGGTCGTGCGCGAGCTGCAKCGCGCCGGCAAGCGGCTGCCSTTYGGCSTCGAGGTKGTGGGCTTCTCCGAGGAAGAGGGTCAACGCTACCCAGCGGACTTTCTCGGCTCGAGCGCGCTGATCGGCGCCTTCCAACCCGCCTGGCTGGACCAGACCGACGCCGCCGGCATCACGCTGCGGGATGCGATGCAGGCCGCCGGCCTGCCGGGCACGCTCGAAGCCATTGCCGGCTGCAGGCGCGACCCGTCGCGCTACCTCGGCTTTGTCGAAGTCCATATCGAACAAGGCCCGGTGCTCGACAGCCTGGACCTGCCCCTGGGCATCGTCACCAGCATCAACGGCAGCCGCCGCTACACCGGCGAGATCATCGGCCTGGCCAGCCACGCCGGCACAACGCCCATGGGCCAGCGCCGCGACGCCGCGGCGGGCGTGGCCGAGTTGATCCTGTTCACGGAACAGCGGGCCGCAGCGGTGCCGGACGTCGTCGGCACGGTCGGTATGCTGGAAGTGCCTTCGGGCTCCATCAACGTCATCCCCGGCCGGTGCCGATTCAGCCTGGATCTGCGCGCGACGACCGACGAAGCACGCGACGCGCTGGACGCCGACGTGCGCGGCAAGCTCGACGAGATCTGCCAGCGCCGCGGCCTGAGCTTCACGCTGCAGCCGACGATGGCCGCCAATGCCGCACCGAGCGATGCCGCCTGGCGGTCGCGCTGGGAGGCCGCCGTCACCGAACTCGGCCTGCCCATTCACCGCCTGCCCTCGGGCGCCGGCCACGACGCGATGAAGATGCACGAACTGCTGCCGCAAGCGATGCTGTTCGTGCGCGGCGGCAATGGCGGCATCAGCCACAACCCGTTGGAGTCGGTGACGGTAGATGACGCCGACCTGTCCATCCGGGCATTTGAACGTTTGATCGATACCCTATGACTCAGAACCGCATTGATGCCTGGATCAGCGAGAACCTCGACGACGAAGTCCGCTTTCTCCAAGCCCTCGTCCGCATCCCTACCGACACCCCGCCCGGCAACAACGCGCCGCACGCCTACCGCACGGCCGAGCTGCTGGCGGAACTGGGCTTCGAGGCAGAGAAGCACACCGTGCCCGCCGCCGAGGTGCATGCGGCCGGCATGCAGTCCGTCACCAACCTGATCGTGCGCCATCGCTTCAGCGAGGACGGCCCGACGATCGCGCTCAACGCCCACGGCGACGTGGTGCCCCCGGGCGAAGGTTGGACGCATGAGCCGTACGGGGCAGAGATCGTCGACGGCAAGCTCTACGGCCGCGCCAGCGCGGTCAGTAAGAGCGACTTCGCGACCTACACCTTCGCGCTGCTGGCTCTCAAGAACTCGGGCCTGCCGCTGAAGGGTGCCGTCGAGCTGCACTTCACCTACGACGAGGAATTCGGTGGCGAACTCGGCCCCGGCTGGCTGCTCAGGCACGGCCTCACCAAGCCCGACTACCTGATCGCGGCCGGCTTCAGCTACCAGGTCGTCACGGCCCACAACGGCTGCCTGCAGATGGAGGTGACGCTGCACGGCCTGGCTTCGCATGCCGCCTATCCGAGCACCGGCATCGACGCGCTGCAGGCCGCCAACAAACTGCTGACGGCCCTCTACGCGCACAACGACGTGCTGAAGATGCGCCGCTCCGAGGTGGCCGGCATCACCCACCCCTACCTGAACGTCGGCCGCATCGAAGGCGGCAGCAACACCAATGTCGTGCCCGGCAAGGTCGTCATCAAGCTGGACCGCCGCATGATTCCCGAGGAGGACCCGGCCGCCGTCGAGGCGGAAGTGCGCGCGCTGATCGAGAACACGGTGGCCCAGAGCCCCGGCATCAAGTTGGACATCAAGCGCCTGCTGCTCGCCAACTCCATGAAACCACTGCCCGGCGCCGCGCCCCTCATCGCCGCGATGCAGAAGCATGGCGAGGCGGTGTTCGGCGAGCCCATCCCGACCTCGGGCACGCCGCTGTACACCGATGTGCGCCTGTACACGGCCCACGGCATCCCGGCCGCCATCTACGGCGCCGGGCCGCGCACGGTGCTGGAGAGCAATGCCAAGCGGGCCGACGAGCACCTGGTGCTGGACGATCTCAAGCGCGCCACGCAGGTGGTGGCACGAGCGCTGGCAGAGCTGCTGGCCACCTGACTCAGCCGCCCAGCACCTGCTGGCGCGTGGCCAGCTCTTCGGCGGTGAAGGGGCTCCAATCGGGCCGCTGCGCGTAGAGCCGGTACAGGGCCTTCAGGTTGGCGCGCACCAGCGTGTCGTTCGGGTCCAGCGCCAGCACGGCCAGCAGTTCGTCGGCCAGCACCTTGGCCGACGCCCCATCCAGCGGCCGCTGTGCCGCCATCATGACCGCGGCTGCCTGGCGCGCCGCGGCGCCGCCGGGCAGGCGCTGGGCGGCCAGCATGAACTGGCGGCCTGCGGCGTCGCGCTGCTCCGCAACCCAGGCCAGCTGGCCAYGCAGGCCGGCAGCCACGGCCCAGGCGTTGGGGGCCAGCTCCGCGGGCACGGCGCGCTCGTAGCGGGCCAATGCCGCGAGCGCCGCGTCGGCCATGGGCTGGCGCTGCGCGGTGGGCACGCCGCCGGTGCGCAGCCGCAGCCAGCCGGCCACGCCCTCGGCGAAGTCCAGTTCAGGCAGCCAGCGCGACAGCGACCACTCCGGCGTGTCGTCACCCGTGCGGGCACGCACCCAGCCCGCCGGCAGGCCGGGCCGCATGGGTGCCAGGCGCAGCCAGTCGCCGCGCGACTCGGCCACCCAGTAAGGGAAGCTCTGGTTCGTGGAGCGGCCGATCTCCACGCCGGGCGCGTCGAGGTCGGGGGCGGGCCGCACACGCAGCGCTGCGCGGAAGGCGGCATCGATGCGCGCCAGGTCCTCCAGCCGGATGCGGCGCGGCGCAAAGGACAGCGCCTGCGCGGGAAGTGCCGCCTGCAACTCCAGCGTCGTATCACCGGCGCGCAGTGGCACCTTGAGCACCTCGGGCACGAGGCCATCGACGCCCTGGCGCGCGAAGCGCAGATAGCTCTGCAGGAAGATCTCGCCATCCTGCTCGAACAGCCGCCCCCACAGCACGACGACGCCCTGCCCCGCCTTCAGCCGGCCACTGGCCACGCCGGTGCGGCTGACGCGGTTCAGCACCTGGTCCACGTCGCAGACGCGGCCGGGCTCGGCCACCAGGTCCACCACGCCGATGGAGCCGAACTTCAGCATGGACATCAGCAGCTGCAACTGGGCCAGCGCGGACATCTGCCGGCTGGCGTCCTGCAGCGCCTGCGGGCCGGCCTGGGCGCGCCAGGGCAGCACCAGGGCGTTGACGGCCGCATCGCTGAACACGACGGGATCGGAGCAGGGCCGGATGTCCATCGCCAGCAGCCGCAGCGGCAGCAGGGCGAGCGACAGCGCCAGCAGCGCGTTCTGCAGGCGGCGCATCACTCGGCTCCCGCGCAAGGTTGGGCCGCCTGCTGCAGGCGCAGCGGGCCGGTCTTGGGGTAGGCCGCGTCGGCGAGCGCGTCGTGCAGCACGCGGCTGGCGCTGCCCCGCACGAAGTCGCGCAGCGCGGCCAGGTCGGTCTTGCTGCGACCGGCCAGCGGGCGCTTGAGCATGGCGCCCAGCAAGCTGCTGGCACGGCACAGATTGGCGTAGGCCGGCTCGTAGGCGCGTTCGCGCAGCAGCTTCAGGCCCAGGGCGCTGGCGATGAAGGCGTCCAGATCGAGCGGCTTGGAGATGAGCTGCACGGCGTCCTGCGTGGGCGCGGCGCCGGCCTCGGGGTAGCGCAGGCGCTGCAGGCCGGTCGGTACGGTCTCACGCTGGTCGGCCGCAAAGCGCAGCGGCACCAGCAGATAGTTGATCTGCGCGCTCAGCACCGGTGGCGTGCCATCGCGGTCGACGACGCCCCAGACCTCCAGCAGCACGCGCTGGTCATTGAGCTGCTCGACGACCTCAGCACTGAACTCGCTGCCGTCCAGTGCCGGCGCCCGCTTCGGGCAGGCGCGAAAGGCCACCGGCGTCGCGCCCGGGTTGATCCAATGCTCATCGCGCTCCTGATCCAGCTCGAACTGCAGCTTATTCAGGAAGCGGTCGATGGCCGCGCGGTCCGGCATGGCCGCGCCACTGGGTTCACTGAGCAGCACCGTGAAGCGGCCCGATGCCGGCGCGCAATTCACGACGGCGGCCTGCGCCTGGGCACAGAAAAGCAGGGCGAGCAAGGCGACTCTCATGGCGTCACTCCAGGTTGCTGATGGCTTCGTCCACGGTCTGCTTCAGGCGCGGATAGGCCTCGGCGGGCGCGGCGATGTCGCCGCCGACGCGCTGGCGCAGCTCGTCGGGCTTGCCGGCCACCGCGGCGTTGACGAAGTCGCGGTAGCGGCGTAGCTGCGGCAGGGCCTTGGTGCAGCCGTTGTCGCCAATGAGGCCGACGAGGGTGCGATGGGCGCCGATGTCGTAGTGCTGGTTGCGCTTGAGCAGCAGCGGCGGCAGCACGCGGCACAGCGTCTGCGGCTCGCGCACGGCCATGGCCTCCAGGCCGCGCGTGGCGGCAACGGCGTGCAGGTCGGGGCGGCGCAGCTCCATCAGCAGGGCCGGCAGCGCCGGCTCGCCGAAGGAGGCCAGCACGACGGCGGCGTTGTTGAGCTTGCCGAGGTCTTCCTCCTCGGTGAGCTTCTGCAGCACCGCCAGCATTTCCTTGGTGTAGCTCAGGTCAAGCTGGCGCTGCTTGATGGCCAGGTCCACCGAGTCCTTGATCCAGAAGCCCAGCACCAGCACGACGACACTGGCCAACAGCTTGGGGGCCTCCGCGCCCATCCAGCCGAGGATGCGGGCGGGCCAAGGCTTGGGAGGCGATGCCGGGGCGTCCATGGCGCAGTGTGGGCCGCCGACGGGCCGGCGCGCAATCCCACAGGGGTACGGCATCCTCTCGGCAGCGGATCGCGATGGGAGTGACGTCCCGAAGACATCGGCCCACAGGCGGCACAATCCGGGCGACGCCTCACCCACGCCATGACGCCCGCTCGCCACGCCCGCCGCCACCCCCGCGCCTTTGCCGCGTGGTTGCTGGCCGTGCTTGTGCTGGGCCTGTTGGCGCCGGGCATCAGCGCGGCAATGGCACATGCGCGGGGTGACTTCTCCGCCTGGCAGGACATCTGCCGCGCATCCAACACCGCGGGCAAGGCCGCCGAGCCCAAGCCCATCGAAAAGGCGTTGGACGTGCTGGCCCACGGCCATTGCGCCGCCTGCCACATCGCCGCGGCCGACTTCGCGCCGCCGCCAGTGGTGCATGCCATTGCGCTGCGCACGGAACTGGGCTTCGAGGCGCCGGAGCGCTTCTGGACGGCCCCCGTCACCGCCCACGCCTGGCGCCCCGCCAGCGCACGCGCGCCACCCGGGCTGATCTGAGTCCAACGCCGCCGCGGCCTTGCAGGCCCGGCGTTTTGCCGTCCTCTGCTGTGGGCGACGGCGCGACCCAGATCCAGCCCTTCCATGAAGAAATCCACCCTTGCGCGCGCGGCCGCCGCTTGCGTCGTCCTGTCCGTGTGGCCAGCCGCGCAGGCCTGTGACGACTGCGACGACGCCTCATCTCCGGCCCAAGTTGCCGCCGCAGACCCCGACACGCCGACGCCGCGCAACAAGCTCGACCTCGTCCGCGTGCAGGGTGTTGCACCCAGCTCCCTGCCCACCAACATCCCAACGACTCGAGAAACCGTCACGCGCGAAGACATTGCGCGCAGCATCAACGCGACCGACTCGGAAGACGCGCTGAAGTACCTGCCCAGCCTGCTGATGCGCAAGCGCTACATCGGCGACTACAACCACGCCATTCTGTCCAGCCGCGCCTCGGGCACCGGCAACAGCGCACGCTCGGCCGTCTATGCCGACGGCATCCTGCTGTCCAACTACCTGGGCAACGGCGTCGGCGGCTTGAGCTTCCCGCCGCGCTGGGGCCTGGTGACCCCCGAGGAGATCGAGCGCGTCGACGTCATGTACGGGCCCTTCTCGGCCGCCTACCCCGGCAACTCGGCCGGCGCCGTCGTCGACTACGTGACGCGCATGCCGACCCAGTTCGAGGTCCATGCCAAGCTGGGCTATGTGTCCCAGCCCTTCGAGCTCTACGGCGCCAAGGCCAACTACCGCGCCCGGCAGGGCAGCGCCTCGGTAGGCGACCGCGCCGGCGACCTCAGCTGGTGGCTCAACGTGAACCGCACCGACAGCGACGGCCAGCCGCTGACCTTCGCCAACCGCCTGGCCAGCACGGGCACCGTGGTCACCAACGGCACCCCGGTGACGGGCGCCGTGCTGCTGCCCAACAGCAATGGCCAGCCCTGGTATCTGCTGGGCTCGGCCACGCAATACAGCACCCGGCAGGACCACGTGAAGATCAAGCTGGCTTATGAGCTCAGCCCCACGCTGCGCGCCAGCTATGTGATGGGCGTCTGGCACAACGATTCAGACGGCAATTCAGAGAGCTGGCTGCGCGACGCGAGCGGCAAGCCCGTCTATTCGGGGCCTGTCGTCATCGATGGCAAGCAGCTCACCGCGCCGACTGGTGGCGACTTCCCGTTGACGCGCGAGCAGCTGCTGCACGTCATGCACGGCCTGTCGGTCAAGAGCCGCGGCGGCGGTGAATGGGACTGGGAGGCCGCGGCCAGCCTTTACGACTACCGCAAGGACGACAAGCGCCAGAACACCGCCGGCAACCCACAGCCGGGCGCTCGGACGGGCGGCGCGGGCACGCTGGCCGACGGCAGCGGCACCGGCTGGAACACCCTCGCCCTCAAGGGCATCTGGCGCCCCGCGGGGACCGCCCATGTCGTGGACCTGGGCCTGCAGCAGGACAGCTACCGGCTCAGCTACCTGACGTCCAACATCGCCGGCAACTACCTCGCTGACGGCCCCGGCGCGATGGCCGCCAATGTCCAGGGCAAAACCCGCCTGCAGGCCGCCTATGCACAGGACGCCTGGCTGCTGGCGCCCGACTGGAAGGCCGTGCTGGGCCTGCGCGCTGAAGCCTGGCAGGCCCACGACGGACGCACGGACTTCTCGGCCACGGCCGGCCAGGCCTATGCCGCGCGCAACGACAGCTTCCTGTCACCCAAGGCGGCCCTGTCCTGGCAGGCCACGGCCGACACCGTGCTCAAGGCCTCCGTCGGCCGGGCCGTTCGCATGCCCACCGTGGCCGAGCTGTATGGCGCCACGTCGACGACGAACTCGGCGTACATCAACGACCCCAACCTCAAGCCCGAGAAGTCCTGGACGGCCGAGCTGAGCGCTGAAGCCACCTGGGGACCGCTGCAGTCGCGCCTCACGCTGTTCGCCGAGACGACCCGCGATTCGCTGTACTCGCAGGCCCTCTTCGACCCGGCGGCCAACAGGAACATCAGCCGCGTGCAGAACATCGACAAGATAGGCACGACCGGCCTGGAGGCCACGCTCGCCGCCAACGACTGGCTGCTCAAGGGCCTGGACCTGTCGGCCAGCGCGACCTACACCGACTCCAGGATCAAGGCCAACAGCGGCTTTGTCGCAACGCCGGGCGACACCCTGGGGCGTTGGCAGCCCAACATCCCGCGCTGGCGCGCCACCGCCCTGGCAGCCTGGCGCTTCGACGAGCACTGGAGCGCCAACCTCGCGGCCCGCTACAGCGGCCGCCAGTACCGCACACTCAACAATGCCGACGTGAACGGCTTTGCCTACATGGGCGTCAGCAAGTATGCGACGGCCGATCTGCGCGTGCTGTGGAAGATTGACCGCCAGTGGAGCGCCGCCGTCGGCATCGACAACCTGAACAACTATCAATACTGGAACTTCCACCCCTACCCGCAACGCAGCTACTCGGCCGAGCTGAAATTCGATCTATGAAGACATACCTCACCGCCACTCTGCTTGCCGTCGCCGGCACCGCCCAGGCCCACATCACGCTGGAGCAGCCCGAGGCCCCGGCCGGCAGCAGCTACCGCGCCGTCTTCAAGGTCGGGCACGGCTGCGAGGGCGGCGCGGCGACGAAGGAAATCGTCGTCACCCTGCCTGAGGGCTTGCGCGGCGCCAAGCCCATGCCCAAAGCCGGCTGGACGCTGACTACCAAGCAGCGGCCGCTGAAAGTCCCCTACGACAGCCATGGCAAGGCCGTCACCGACGAACTGGCCGAGGCACGCTGGGTGGCCAATGGCGAGGCCAACTATGTGCAGGACGCCTGGTACGACGAGTTCGTGCTGCGTGTGTCCCTGCCAGCCGAGCCGGGCGAACTGGCCTTTGCCGTGCGCCAGGTCTGCACCCAGGGCGAGTGGAACTGGGCCGAGCTGCCGAGCGCCGCCAACCCCAAGCCGCGCGCACCGGCCGTCAGGTTGAAGGTGCTGCCCGCCCGTACCGAGGCTCACAGTCACTGAGCCGAAAAAGCCCGGTCGACCCCGGCTGATCGCGGCTTTGTTTTCAGATCGCTGCGCCGATGATTCAGCCCGTCACCAGTGCATGGCCCCCGGCAACGTTGCGGCCCCTGGCGAGGCGGCACGCGAGCCGCCCGCGACCATGAAAGCACGAGATTCGGGCCCGACTGCGTCACCTCCTGGTGTCGCCCTGCCAGGCCACCTGCGCTGTGATCCACGCCGCAGCCCCACGCCCCTCCGGGGTGCGTCCCGGGCGGCGTGAAGCGCTCTTTCGCCCCGAACGGCCTTGGCCGCTCGGGGCTTTACTTTGCCTGCATGCAAACGCCACTCGGCGTGCGCGGCGGCCTTCTGGGAACTGACCGGTAGCATCGCCACCTGTTGCACCAGCAGGAGTTCTTCATGACAGTGCTCGCTCGATTCTGCGCGGCACTGTGGTTTGCGGCGGCGGTGCAGGCTGCGGCAGCCGTCGAGGTCGTGCGCATTCCGCGCCCCGAGGTTCGGGAAGACCGCCGGTCGGTCTACGCCGATCAATTGCTGGCGCTGGCGTTGGCGCGCTGCGGCACCGAGTACCGGATCGAGCATGCGGGTGTCACCATGAACCAGGAGCGCCAGGTCCTTGAGCTGGAGGCGGGGCGCATGATCGACGTGGCGCCCATTCCCGCCTCGCCCGAGCGCGAAGCCCGCCTGCTGGCGATCCGCATCCCCGTCAATCGCGGCATGCTCGGTTGGCGGGTTGGCCTCATCCGGCGCGGAGATCAGGCACGCTTTGGGTCGCTCAACTCACTGCAGCAGCTTCAGCAACTGCGGGTAGGCCAAGGCCAGAGCTGGCCGGACACCGAGATCCTGCGTGCCAACGGCATTCCGGTCGTGGCTGGCTCGGCCTATCTGGCGCTCTTCAACATGCTGCAGGGGGAACGATTCGACTACTTTCCCCGTGGGTTGACCGAGGTCTGGGATGAACTGGAGGAGCGCTCGGACCGCTTCGAGGTGGAGTCGCACGTGGTGCTGCACTACCCCTATGACGCCTACTTCATGGTGAACCGCAAGGCCACGAAGCTTGCCGCCGACATCGAGCGCGGACTGAACCAGGCGATGGCCGATGGCAGCTTTGACAAGCTCTTTGAGCGCTACTTCGGCGAAAGGTTACGCCGTGCGCGCCTGCATGAGCGCGTGGTGATCGATCTCACCAATCCGCTGCTCACGCCCGGCACCGCCACGCCTGCCGAACGTCCGGAGCTCTGGTACGACTTCCGGCGCTGGCCGGCGAAGGCGAAGTAGGCAACGACGCCCTCACGCCGACAAGGCAATTTGCCTTTGAGACGCAAGCAGGCCGCCCACGCGCCCAGCCCGGGTGCGCTGCCTCAGCGCATCGCGACGATGCCGCCCTCGGCCGACGGCGCCAGCAGGAACAAGCCAGCCTCGCTGCGTTCGCCGCTGCGCACCTGCACGTCCACCAGGCAGGCCTGGCCGACGTCGGTGGCACGTAGCAGGCGCGTCTTGCGCTGCTGCGGCGAGCGGCCCAGCCTGTCGATCAACTCACGATAGACCGCCTGGCGGCCGGCATCGCCAGCGGCGCCCAGGCTGCCGTCCATCGTGAACTGGGCCGTCAGGCCCCAGGCGTCGCTGGCATTCCAGCGGGCATCGAAATCGTCCAGCCGCCGCTGCAGGGCGACCTTGTCGTCGCAGGGCGACGCGGCGGCATGGGCTTCGGCGGGCAAAGACAGCACACCCGCAGCCACGAGGCCCAGAGCGGTGACGAGCGCCCAGCTCAGGCTGAGTGGGGCAGAAGAGGAATCAAAACGCTTCATGAGGATCTCCTGGAAAAGGATCAACGGGACAGAGACACGCTCGATGCGCCCGGGGCAGCTCGGCGCGCGCCGCCGGTGCGGCAGTGCTGAGCAGAAGGACGCGGTCGAGGCGTTGCATGGATTGCACTTTGCCGAGCAGGCCGGGCCCTGCCATCGCCCCGAAGAGCCATCGCAGCGGGCCATGGTCACGGCCCATCGGGCATGGCCCGTCAGGGCGATGGCAGCGCGCGCGCCGGCCGGAACACTGCGGCGCATCCGGCCCCATCACGCCGGCTCAAACGGAGCCTCCACCATGACCACCCTCCCCCCGCGCCTGGACCTCTACGCCCATATCCACAAGGCTTTGCGCCTGTTCATGAGCGACACACTGCAGCAGCTGAGCCGCCTCGATGTCGACGACCCGCTCGAGCTGGCCACCAGTCTGGGCCAGCTCGACGCGTTGCTGGATGCCGCCCGGCACCATCTCGACAAGGAGAACGAGTTCGTCCACCCCGCCATCGAAGCCCGCCGCGCGGGGGCCAGCGCGGCCATCGAGGTCGAGCACGAGGAGCACCTGGACGCCATCGCCGGCCTGCGCGCCGAGTCCGCCGCGCTGCGCGCCATGCCGTCAGCGAGCGCCGCCCAGCGCCTGTACCGCCGCTTCGCGGCCTTCGTGGCCCACAACCTCGAGCACATGGGCGTGGAGGAGAGCCGCCACAACCTGGCGCTGTGGGCCGCCTACAGCGACGCCGAACTGCTCGACATCCACCACCGCCTCCTGGCCAGCATCGGCCCGCGCGAGATGAGCGAGACGCTGCGCTGGATGATCCCGGCCTTGACGCCGGCTGAGCGCGCCCTTGTCATCGGCAGCCTGCCGCCGCCGGTTCAGGCGCCGGTGCTGGCCTCGGCGCGCGCGCTGCTCAACGACACGGCCTGGGCCAAGCTGTGCCGGGCGCTGGGTCAGGCCAGCGTGCCGGGCCTGGTGGCCATCTGACGCTGGTTCCACCACGCGGCCGCCTCGCCGCGTGAGTTCAGGCCCAGCTTGTCGAGGATGTTGGCCACATGCCGCTTGACGGTGTGGGGGCTCAGGTCCAGCGCGCGGGCGATGTGCTTGTTGCTGGCGCCGGCGGCGATCTGGGCGATGACTTCGGCTTCGCGCTGCGAGAGCCGGTCGTCCCCGGAAACGGCGGCGGCTTCGACCACCACCCGCGTGGCCGGCCGCACGGCTTCGGCCCAGCCGCGCAGCCGGGCGAGGTCGACCGGGTCGAGCAGGTCGCCCCAGTCCTCGGCCGCCATCTGCAGCAGCTTCGGCACGGCCCAAAGCAGGCCGCCGGGCTCGCGCCGGGCCAGCGCCGGCGCCAGTGCCCGGGCCGCGCCGCCACGGTCGCCGCCCTCCAGCAGCAGCGCGGCCAGACGCAGGCGCGCCTCGGCCAGCTGGCCGAGCAGGTCGCCGCCTTCGCCGTCCGCCAGCAGACCGCGCCAGGCGGCGATGGCTTCGTCGCGCCGGCCCTGCAGCGCGGCGAGCTGGGCCTGCAGGCCCAGCAGCGGCCGTGGCCGGTGCGGCATGACGAGGTCGGGCAGGTCCGCACCGATGCGCACCAGACACTCCAGGCCCTCGGCCAGCGCCTCAAGGTTGCCGATGGCGGCCGCCATGCGCGACATGGCAAAGGTCGCATGCCAAGCGCCCCAGGCACCATAGCCCGGCACATGCTCGGCCAGGCGCAGCCGCATCAGGGCCAGGGCCTCGTCATGGCGGCCGGCGATCAGGTCGAACATCGCATGCAGGGCCTGGCCCTGGTTGCGCGCGATGACGATGCGACCCAACCAGGCTGCATCGGCTTCGGCATGAGCCAGCATCTGCCGGGATTCGGCCAGGCGGCCCTGCCAGAACAGGTTCCAGGCCTGGGACGTGTGCGCGTTGACGCCGAAGGGCAGCGACCGGTTGCCCAGCACCTGCATCGCGCCACGGTACCAGCGGTCGGCCACCGGCGACATGCCGACGCAGCTGATCTGGCGCGGCGACGGCGAGCAGATGTACCAGCTCTCCAGCGTGGTCGTGTTCAGCAGCTCGGTGACAAGGGCGTCGAACAGCGGCGCAACGGCATCGAAGCGGCAGCTTTCCATCGCATGCCAGGTACGGCCCAGCAGCGTCACGCGGCGCAGCTCGCCGCTCAGCGCAAACGGGTCGAGGTCGCGCAGCAGGGCTTCAGCCTCCTGGAGGCGGCCCTGCGCGATCAGCAGGATGCTGCGATGGCCGCGCGCGGCGAGCAGACCGGCCTCGTCGCCGCGCGCGTCGAACAGCGCCTCGGCGCGGCTCTGATGCCATTCGGCCTGCTGGGCCTCCCACAGCACCCACAGCGCCAGCGCCTTGACGCGGTGCAGTTCCGGGCTGGACTCGGCAAAGGCAGGGTCGAAGCGCCGGGTCAGGTCCAGCAGGCCCTGGGCGCCGAGCTGGTTCATCAGCAAGGCGCCGTCTGCCAGCAGCAGCTCGGCAGCGCGCTCGGGGCGGCCCGCGGCCAGCAACAGGCTCTGCCGGCGCACCGCGTCCGTCTCCAGCATCGCGGCGCGCTCCAGCTGCTGGCGGTAGACCTCGGGCTGCTCCTGGCGCAGGCGCTGTTGCAGCATGTCGCGCAAGAGCTGGTGCAGGCGCAGCGTGTGGGGCGCCAGGTCGACGACGGTCACGAAGAGCGAGAGGCGCTCCATATCGGCCAGCCAGCCGGCTGCGTGGGCGTCCTCTCCCAGCGCCTGGCAGCGCGCGGCGTCCAGTTCGTGCAGCACGCTGGTGCGCAGCAGGAAGCCGCGCAGGCCGGGTTCGAGGCGGTCCAGCACTTCGGCGGCGAGGTAGTCGAAGGTGGCGCGGTCGATGGCTGCGGGCAGGCGCTGTTGTCCCGCGCCCAAAGCCAGGCGCAGGCCGGCGGGCCAGCCCTGGCAGCGCTCGTAGAGCCCCGCCGCAGCGGTTTCGTCCAGGCCCGCGGCCTGGGCCAGTTGCTCGACCTCGCCGCGCGCCAGCGCCAGCTCGATGGGGCCGAGGTCAGCCAGCTCGCCAGCGGCCCGCAGCCGCGCCAGGCGCAGCGCGGGCTCGTGGCGGGCGGCCAGTACCAGGCGCCAGCGCTCGCCCATGCGGGCCAGCCAGCGGTCCAGGAACTGCAACGCAGCCGGGTCGACGAGATGGTGGGCGTCGTCCAGCACGATCAGGCCATGCTCGACCTCGCAGGCCTCCAGCGCATTCAGCATCGCATCGGCCACGGTAACGATCTCGGTGCCGCCGCGCAGCGCCGCGTCTCGCAGGCCCTCGGGCGCCGTGCGCCAGGGTGGGTCATAGGGCTCGAAGGCGGCGAACAGGCAGTCCAGCAGGCGGCCGAGGTCGTCGCCTTCGTCCAGGGCCACCCAGGCAATGGCCGTGTCGGCGCCCGCATCGGCCAGGGCCTGGGTCAGCAACGACGTCTTGCCATAGCCGGCAGGCGCGCAGATCAACAGCACGCGGTGGGCATCCAGCACGCGCTGCACGTCGGCCAGCAGGGCCGGGCGTGGCAGCAGCAGGCCGGCACGCGGGCGCGGCGCACGGGTCTTGGTGTGGGCGAGAGCCATGGGCGCGGATGCTAGTTCACAGACCCCGGGCTTGAGGGGGTGAGATGGCTCCATCGGCTAACGATTGCCTAACGGTCGCTCTCCAGACTGGCGCACAACCTGATCGGAGACCCCACCATGAAGCTTGCCCGACTGCTGCTGCCCCTGACCCTTGCCGCCAGCCTTGGCGCCCATGCCCAGCAGGGCGTGAGCCTGGCGACCGGATTCACCGATTTCACGACCTGGTCGCTGTACGGCAGCGCGACGGCGTCCAACATGACGCCGGGCAACGGCTTCACCTACAGCGACTTGATGCTGACGGCACCAGGTGTCGGCGGCCAGGGCGGCGCCGGCTTCGCGCCCAATGCCATCACGCTGGACTTCAACCAGGCCTTCGCTTTCGACTTCCACTTCTTCATCCCCGTCAGCCAGGGCCTGCGCGGCGATGGCCTCACCTTCACGCTGAGCGACACGGCCGGCGTCGGCGGCGCAGGCTCGGGCCTCGGCTATGACGGCCTGAGTCCGGCCAGCGTGTCCTTTGCCATCGACACCTTCCACTTCAACGGCGAGCCGGTGTCGCCCAGCCTGCAGATCCTGTCCGGCGGCTCAGTGGCGCCGCTGGCTGCTACCGAAACCGGCCTGGGCGACACCATCCGCGACCCTGACTTCCAGTGGTATGCCTCGGTGCAGTACACCCCCTCGGGGCTGAACGACAACGCCGGCATGCTGACCGGCACCATCGAGCACTTGAACCTCGGCATCTACACGGTCAGCGCCCAGGTCAGCTTTGACCAGCTCGGCCTCGTCGGCACACCGGTGTTCTACGGCTTCACGGCCGCCAATGGCCTGGCCACCGACGGCCACTTCATCACCTCGGCCGTGCCGGTGCCCGAGCCGGGCAGCGGGGCCCTGATCCTGGCCGGCTTGGCCTGTCTGGGCATGCTGGCCCGGCGCCGCCGCGCGCGTTGACGTGATGCCTGTCGCGGCCTGCCTGCGGGACGCCCCTTGACTGTCACGCCTCGGCCGCGACGTTGAAGACGCCAGCCTCGGACAAGCGAAACCCGCAACGGCTGTAGAACTCCCGCAGGTCAGGCTCGAAGTCGACGTGCACCCAGGTAACCCCGCGCCTCCTTGCTTGCTGCAGGGCGGCAAGAACCAACGCCGTTCCGATACCGTGCCGCCGGCAACTGGGATGAACCGTGGGGTCCAAGACAAACGCATGCGTCTTGCCGTCCCAGGCGACGTTGACGTAGCCGACAAGTTCGGCCCCCCGGTACGCGCAGACGTAAGCCATGCTGGAGCGCAAGACGGGCTGAAACGTCGTGGGGCGATGGTTTGCCCAAGACGCAGAAAACAACTCGTTCAGTTCCAGGTCACCCAGGGGTGGCGAGAGCTTGTATTCGATGGCTGGCGCTGAATTCATGGGAGCCGGTGGCTGGAACCCGTTGTCAGGCGTCATCCCACTCAGCGACGAACGCGGTAGCGGATGTGAGTGGCCTCCGGGGTGTCGATCACCCGGACAATCTCCAACTCCACGCGCGAAGGCAACATCTCGAACAACCGGCGACCACCACCGAGCAGGACCGGGATCTGGTGGATCTGCAACTCGTCCAGCACACCAGCCTCGAGCGCCCGTTGCGCCGTGTACGCGCCAAGCATCAGCACGATGCGATCCCCGGCGGCGGCCTTTGCCTGCGCCATTGCGCGCTCGATGCCGTCGGGCACGTAGGTCACCAACGGATAGTTCGCTACCGAAGGGCCCGGCGGCCGGTGGCTGGGCACGATGATCGGGACACCGTGGTTGTCACCGCCCCAGTGATCGACCTGCTCCACAGTCCGCCGCCCCGCCAGAATCGCGCCAGGTGAGTTCCACTGATCCCACAGTTGTCCGACCGCCCCAGATGGACGGGAGAAGTCCCCATACCACTCGTGCAACCGGTCGAATCCGTCGCCGCCGGGGTTGCCCACTTCGTCGTTCGGGCCAGCGATGTATCCGTCGAGTGACATAGACATGAAGAGCACCGATGTGGACATTTGGGGTCTCCTGTTCTTTCGAAGAATGGTCAGACGTACGCGATGCCGCTTGAGTGACGCCTGACGTTGAAGCTGAGCCGATAGCGGCGGCCTGCCGACGCGAGTCGGCTCGAGAGGCTGGTTCGGCCTCACGCTCGCCGCGAGTGACGCGCTACGTACTGCTGAAGCACACCGTCCATACGAGACTGCCACCCCTCGCCGGTTGACTTGAAATACGCCACGACTTCCGGGCTATAGCGGACGGACACCAACAGCTTCTTGTTCTCAGACTTAGGCCGACCACGTACAGCCTTCATCGGAACCATGGCTTGCAACTGCTTCGGAGTCAGGGGGTGCGCGTCCGGATCGGCCTTTGCGGCTGCCGTAATCGCTTTGTCTTCCGCCACCGTCGGCATGACGATGGCCGGGCGCTTAGAAACTTTGGACATAGTGCTTCACCTCGCGTCGGTTGGCTTTGCGCAAGCTGATGATCCTTCGCGTTTCGCCACGACCTACAAATGCCACGTAGTACAGGATCCCGGTATCCGGCGCTAACGCGATCATGCGCAGCTCGCTGTACTCGTACCGTTCATCAACCCACACCAGTGATGCATCCCAATCGAGTCCGGCGGCCAATGCCAGCGATAGCCCCGTGCTTCTCCAGATTGCTCGCGTCTTTGGCAGGGTCGAACTCAACTTGCACGCTTTAGTGTAGCTACATTAAATGCGGCCGCCAATCGCGGGGCATGGCGGCATTGGTGAGGCCGAACGTGCTAGCTCAGCGGGCGGCGAAGCCGTCCGCTGCAGTGAAGGGTTGAACGGCAACTATCTCGCACGGGGAACGCCTGTTGGCCTGTCATTGCAGCCTTCTCCGATGACCATCAAGTCAAGGAGCATGTAGAACTCGGCGGCCCTGGAAAGTCCTTTCTGTGTAGCCGGAACGTACTCGGCGCGACTCTCAATGGCTTTGGCAGCGGACAGAAGAGCGTCGAGCACCTGCTTTGAAATGACATGCTCGACCTTTATCAATTCGGCTTTCTCGCAGAGGTACGTCTTCAGCGCGGCAAATGCGTCGTCGTCGTAGGCATCCGCAGCGAGCAGCCGCCCAACTGACTTGCGGTGCAGTTCCTGCAGGTTTGAATCAAAGTCGCTGGCGGCCATTGCTGTATTGGGTTGCAGTTCAACGTCAAAGGTCAGCGGGCGGCGCAGCCGTCCGCTGCAATGACCAGTTAGACGGGAACCTATGGCTCATTTTGTTCCTTGATTCTGTGGATGTAGATCCAATACGCGCCATACCAGAACACTCCGGCCATAAAGAGATTGATTCCCAACGCGCTCCAAAACCCAACAGGGTCTTGAGCTAGCAGATGGACTACTTTGGATTTCCCGCCTGTCACGCGCCCTTCATAGACCGCTAGCGCCAAACCCGCCGAAAGCGCTATTGCGAATCCAACGACGGCCAAGCAGCACAACCAATTCATGAGCCTTTCAAAGCGCATCCAGTTCACCGTCTAACGTGAAAGTGAGCGGACGCCGAAGGCGGTCCGCTCCAATGGCAGGTTATGGATCACTGCGGAAGTAGCTGGCCGGCTCAGGATATTCATGTGGCTAGGCACGTAGCTTGATGAGGCCAATCGCGGCAGCCAAGAGTGCGAGCCCCAGAGCGACAACCGCAAGGCCTGCGATGACAGCCTCCTTCCCGCGAAGCCAACCATGTGTTTCGCGATCGTCTTCGCTGACGATTGGAATCTTCCTCGCCACGATAAACCGGCAACCGATGTAGATCGCGAGGAATCCACACAAGGTCAAGAAGGCGTTCTCAATGGTCATCTGAGCCATAACGTGTGCGCTCAGCGGGCGGCGAAGCCGCCCGCTGCAGCAAAAGGTTAGCAGTACCGCGCATCATGTTGATTTGAGACTGCACGACTGTACTTAGACTCGAACTCGGCTCGGCTTGCGGCTGACTCCCATAGGTCTGCAACGTACGCGAACTCCTTTTCGAACGGCTCTTCAAACGCGGGAACATCTGTGGCGTACTCGCAGTTGCGGCTGAGCAGATGCCCGACGCGCTCGCCCGCAAATACCCCAGGGCGGGTGCGAGCTGGGGCTGGTTCTGGGTCTTCCCGCAAGACCATCACGCCACGGACCCGCGCACCGGCGTGTTCCGCCGGCACCACCTTTATCACGAGACCTTCCAGCGTGCATTCAAACGGGCCGTCCAGGCCGCCGGCGTCGCCAAGCCCGCCACGCCTCACACGCTGCGCCATTGTTTTAGCTACGACATGACTTGGGTACAAGTCAGTCTTCACTGAACCTTCGGTTTGCCACCCACCTGCTGCAAGCCGGCAGCGACATCCGCACCGTGCAGGAACTCCTCGGCCACTCCGACGTGGCCACCACGATGATCTACACCCATGTGCTCAAGCTCGGCGGCGGTGCCGTGCGCTCGCCACTGGATGCACTGGCCATGGCTCGACAGGAGGCTTCATGAACCTGGACACCGAACGGATCGACGACGCCGTGCTGGCCTTGTTGCTACTGGGCCTGCATGACGGCCATCGGGCGTGGAAGTCCTTCGACTGGGATGCGATGGGCCGGCTGCACGAGAAGGGGTTGATCAGCGACCCGGTCGGCAAGGCGACGTCCGTGGCTCTCACCGATGAAGGCCTGCAGAGGGCGGAGGCCCTGCTGCAGTCGCTATTTGGCAAGGCGGGCTAAGCGGCTGAGGCCGCACTGCCGGAGCGGCGCAGGCCGATTCATCACCCCGCCAGCAACTGCTCCAACCGCTGCTCGCGCAGACCATAAAAGCGCTTGATCTCGGCAATCTGCGCCAGCAGCTCGGGCCGGCGCGCAGCCAATGCCTCGGCGGCCAGGCCCTGCGCCTTCACGGCCAGGATCATCTTGTTCTTGCTGGTGTGCTCCAGCGCGATGAACTCGAAGACCTGGGTGCGGTAACCCTGGCTCTCCAGCAGCAGGGCGCGCAGCGAGTCGGTCACCATCTCGGCCTCCTGACCGAGGTGGATGCCGTGCTGCAGCATGGGTCTCAGCACGGCGGGCAGCGTCATCTGCGGGCGCAGTTCCTTGTGGCAGCAGGGCGAGCTCATGATGACTTTGGCGCCGGACTGCAGGCCGACGTGCAGGGCATGGTCGGTGGCGATGTCGCACGCATGCAGCGCGATCATGACGTCCAGCGGCTGCACGGCTTGCGTGCGCACATCGCCCTGGTCGAAACGCAGGCCGGTCAGGCCCTCGTTGTCGATGATGGCACCGCACAACTTGACCATGTCGTCACGCAGCTCGATGCCCGTGACGCGGGGGCTGAGGCCGTGGGACTGCAGCCAGTCATGCACGGCGAAGGTCAGGTAGCCCTTGCCAGAGCCGAAGTCGGCCACCCGCACGGGGCCTTGCAGTTCGGCCTCGTCGACGGCCGAGGACAGGATCTCGACGAAGCGGTTGATCTGCTTCCACTTGCGCGCCATCGCCGGCACCAGCGCCGGCTCGCCCTTGACAAGGTGGGTCAGCCCCAGCGCCGACCACACGGGGTTGCCCATGTCCAGCGGGCGCTGCTTGGCCTTGTCGTGGGCAGCGGGAGCAACCGCTTCAGACCCATCGACGCGCGTCACCCGCAGCGTTTCGCGGCCCTTGCGGCTGACGGCGAACTGCACCTCTTCGGTCGCCGTGTGCAGATGGGCATTGCGAAAGCGCGCGCCCAGCAGCGTGGCGATCTCGGCCAGGCCCGCCTCGGGGGCGTGGTTCTTGGTGACGTCCTTGGTGCGGTGGCGCCAGAGAAAGCTCAAGGCCGGCTCACCGCGCAGTTCGACCAGGCGCACGGTGAGGCGCTCGACGTCCTCGTCATCACCCACGGGGCCGGACAGCAGCAACTTGCCAAACTGCCCGCCAGCCAGGGCCAGGCGGATGAGGCGCAAAAAGCGCTCGTGGGCCGGCGCGGTGGCGGCCGGCGGCGGCGTGATGAGGGACGTGAACAAGGGCGCGGCCATAGCCGCGCATTGTCAGTGAGCCCGTCGGCGCTGGCTCCACAGGCCGATGAAGCCCATGCCCGCCATCAGCAGTGCCAGGCTCTGCGGCTCCGGCACGGCGGCCGTGACCCGCAACGGCTCCCAGCTCATGGACACCAAGCCCAGGCGCTCGTCGGTGACGACGCCCGGGATCATGTAGCTGGGCCAGCCCTTGCTGTCGAAGCTGAAGAAGCGCACGCCCTCCTCGTTCTGGCTGAAGGCGGCCATGTGCGAGAGCGTGCCGCTGGAGAGTTCGAACTCCAGGCCGGCGCGTTCGCTGAAGCCGAGGTTGAAGGCCTGCACGGCGCGGTTGCCGGACCAGTTCAGCTCAAACTCGGTCAGCTCATAGGCATAGAGCCAGCCATTGCCGTCGAGGTCGCTGCCGGCGAAATGGCCGCTCAGCGTGGCACCATCGGCGTAGCCGGTCTGGTTGAAGCTGTAGCTCTGGGCCTGGGCCGGTTCAACGAAGGTGGCGGCCAGGCTGATCAGGGTGGCGAAGGCAAAAAGGCGGGGTGAAGACATGACGGAACTCCATCGGGGGTTGAGGAGTCGTCATGCTGCCGACCGGGTCGCACGGCCGCTTCGCCCAGGAGAGCCATGCCCAGTGCCGTCGGTATTGGCCCGTTTGGGGCCGGCGCGCTCAGGCGTGCGTGATGTGCGCCCGCATCTCCGCCGTATCCAGGTGCGGCAGCGTGTTGAACGTGACGAGGTGGTGGCGCTTCGGGTTGAAGGCAAACTCGGTGACAGCCGAGTTGCGGATGCGCAGGTTGAGTTCCACAAAAGTCTCGGGCGGCGTGGACAGCACCTGGGCCACGGCCGTGGCGATAGGCCCACCGCTGGAGACGATGAGCACCTGTTTGCCCACACCCAAAGCCAGCACGCGTGCCAGCGCATCGGCCACGCCGGCGGCGAAATCCGCGTGCGCCGGCATGCCCACCGGTGCCGTCTCGCCGCTCATCCAGGCCAGCAGGCCCTGGCGAAGCAGCCGGAAGTGGTGCTTGACGGCCTCGGGGGTCGTCGGGGCATCGATGGGGCCGGGGTGGATGGCGCGCACGACGGCCTCGCTGTCGTACTCGTTCAGCCCCGGCAGTGCGACGGCGGGCAGATCCTCACCGTAGCCCTCGACGATGCCCGCCAGCGACTGCTTGTGCCGCCGCAGCGTGCCGGTGAACACGGCATCGAAGCGCTGGCCGCGTTCGCGCCAGTAAGCGCCGAGATGGCGGCATTGCTCATGGCCCTTGGCGCTGAGCTGGTCATAGTCGGCCGCACCAAAGCTGGCCTGACCGTGGCGGACGAGATAAAGGCTTCCCATGAACGTGATCATGAACGGCAAGGGCAGCGCCCGCTGTCGCGACAATGACGCCATGACACTTCGAATCGCCACGCGCGACGACACTGCCGAGATCTGGCGCGTGCGCTATGCCGTCACCGAGAACAAGCTGACCCCGGGCCGCATCTCGGATGCCGAACTGCATGTCTATCTGGAAGATTTCGGCCGTGGCTGGGTTGTCGAACTGGAGCCCGGGCGCATTGCGGGCTTTGCCATCGGCGACGCCCGCGACGGCCACATCTGGGCGATGTTCGTGGACCCGGCGTTGCATGGGCAGGGCTACGGCCGCCAGTTGCACGACGTGATGGTGAACTGGCTGTTCGCCCAGGGCCACGGGCGCCTGGACCTGGGCACCCAGCCCGATTCGCGCGCCGAGGCCTTCTACCGTCGAGCCGGCTGGACGCCGACCGACGAAGGCCTGGACGACTACGGCGACAAACGCTTTGAACTTCGCATCGAGAACTGGAACCCCCATGCTTGAAACCCATGTCGTCGAGACCGGCCCCAATCCCGGCACGACGCTGATCGTGCTGCACGGCCTGGGGGCCGACGGCCATGACTTCGTGCCCATCTGCGGCGAGCTGGACCTGAAAAGCCTCGGCGCCGTGCGCTTCGTGTTCCCGCATGCCCCCGAGCGGCCCGTCACGATCAACGGCGGCTATGTGATGCGGGCCTGGTACGACATCCTCGGCGCCGACCTCGTCAAGCGCGAGGACGAGGCCGGCCTGCGCGAGTCGCAGCGGCAGATTGCCGAACTCATAGACAGCGAGCGCCAACGCGGCGTGGCAGCGAACCGCATCGTCCTCGTCGGCTTCTCGCAGGGCTGCGCAATGGCGCTGATGACGGCGCTGCGCTACCCCGAGCGCCTGGGCGGCGCCGTCGGCTTGTCGGGTTATCTGCCGCTGGCTGCGACGACGGCCACCGAGCGCTCGGCGGCGAACGCCGACCTGCCCATCTTCATGGGCCATGGCAGCCAGGACACCATCGTCGTGCCCGCCCGCGGCACGGCCAGCCGCGACGCTCTGCGAACTCTGGGCCATGAGGTCGAATGGCATGACTACCCCATGCCGCACTCGGTCTGCATGGAGGAGATCGAAGACCTGAACGCCTGGCTGCTGAAGCAACTGGCTTGAATTCGGGGGCTTGTTTCCATCACCGACGGATGGGCTCGTCGGGGAAGATCAAGTAGTCATGGAGCGCCTGGCCGAACAGATCGTTGACTGGCACAACCGCCACCCGCTTGCGCGGCGCATCGCCGTGGGCGATGTGCACACCGTGGGCGTGGTGGCCCTGCCCTTTGTGCGCGCCTCCGCCGAGGCGGGCGGCCTGGTCGAGCCCGTGCTGACCGATGTGGTCAGCGCCTTCGACGCATTGCATGGCTCGCCCCCTCTGTCACGCTGGGCGGCATGGAAGCAGCGCCTGACGCATCTGCCGCGCCTGATCGCCCGGCGCCCGCGCACGCAGTGGCGCGCCTTCAGCGAGAAATTCCTGCCCGGCCTGAGCCCGGCCCAGGTCGAGCGCTTTGCGCTGGCCCATGGCTTTGCCGAGCCGCCGGCCACCCCCGACAGCCGGCCCTGGCGCGTCATCGTCATCGACGAGACCCTGGCCAGCTCCCACGGCGGCTGGCCTTTCGAGCTCTATGTGATGACGGCGGGCGTCGATGTGGGCAGCGCCCGCACCCGCGTGCTGGCCGGCCGCGGCATCCCTTCGGAAATCATTGGCCGCCGGCTGTGGGACCCGATCCGCCTGGGCGCAGCGGGTGCCGTCCTGGCGGTCCTGATCGCCGTGGGTGCCTGGATGCTGTGGCCCCAACGCGCGGCCGAGCCGGCCGCTGCGCCGCCCCCGACGGCAGCGTCGGCGGCATCAGCGCCGGCCCTGCCTGTCTCCGCCTCAGCCGCTTCTGCGCCCGCCTCCGCTCCAGAGTCGGCCGTTGCGGCCGCTTCGGCCGCTCAAGCGCCCGCCAGCGAGGCTGCAAGCGACGCGCCACCGCCCGATATTCGCCCCCGCCTCGTGGAGCGCACCGACGGCATCAAGCGCCCGCCGATCCTGCGCTCGGACAAGCCCGCCGAGGCGCCTGCGGAAAAGCCGGGCGAAAAGACGGTCGACAAGCCCGAGCCTGCCGCCAGCAAGCCCGAGCCCGTCGACCCACGCCTGGCTCGCCTGGCCCAGTCATCGGACAAGGTCGTCGTCGCCCTCGTCGGCCCGCCGGGCAGCAAGGCCGAGGCCGAGGCGCTGCTGGGGAAGATGAAGGCGGGCCTGGTCGGCGTGCACGGCAACCCCGACGCGCTGCAGGCCGATGTCATCCAGACGCCCGAGGGCTGGCGCGCAACGGTCTGGCCTTTCCCGAGCAGGGAGCAGGCCCAGCTGATCAACGCGACGCTGGTGGCGCGCGGCCTCAAGACCAAGGCCGTGAACTTCTAGGACCGGCGTATGACGAAGGCGCGCTTGTCGCCGCTGTCAAAGCCGCAGCGCTCGTAGAAGGCCCACACGGCGGGGTCCTTGCGGCTGGTTGTCAACACGACCTTGTAGGCACCTGCGCCCCAGGCTTGATCAATCGCATGCCGGACGACGGCCTGGCCATGCCCCTGGCCGCGATGGTCCGCATGGGTGACGACGTTCTCGATGACGCCATAGCTGCTGCCGCCGCGCGTCAGGTTGGGGATGACGGCGAGGTTGCAGCTGGCGATGAGCGTCTCACCGTCAAAAAGCCCGAAATGGCGCAGCCACGGATGTGCGAACACGGCGTGTACCGCCTCTTGCGAAGGCGGCGCATCGCCGGCGTTCAGATGCTGATAGAGATCAAGCAGAGCGTCGACATCGCCGACGCCCAGGTCACGGATCACCACAGCACTGCTCATCGCCCTGCGGGCCGAGCGCTGGGCCGCTCCCGAGCCGGCCCGCGCTGGCGATGTGCTTGCGGCTCGACGCCGCAAGCATCGCCGTCACCTCGGGGGACCGGCTGGACTCGCCCGCGTTCAGCGGCGCGAGGCCGGACGAGGGGTCTCATTATTTGACTTCCAACTTCATCGTGTTGGCAATGAAAGCCAGGATGTCGCTGCGCTCCTCGATGATCTTGGATGTCGGCTTGCCCGCGCCGTGGCCGGCGTTGACCTCGATGCGGATCAGCTTCGGAGCCGCACCCGTGTCGGCGGCCTGCAGCGTGGCGGCGTACTTGAAGCTGTGCGCCGGCACGACGCGGTCGTCATGGTCGCCGGTCGTGATCAGCACGGCCGGGTACTTGGCGCCGCTCTTGATGGTGTGCACCGGCGAGTAGGCGCGCAGCGCGTTGAACATCTCCGGGCTGTCGGCGCTGGTGCCGTAGTCGGTAGCCCAGGCCCAGCCGATGGTGAAGTTCTGGTAGCGCAGCATGTCCATCACGCCGACCTGCGGCACGGCGACCGCGAACAGGTCGGGGCGCTGGTTGGTGACCGCGCCGACCAGCAGGCCGCCGTTGCTGCCACCGTTGATGGCCAGCGTCGCGGGGCTGGCGACCTTGTGGCTGATCAACCATTCGCCGGCGGCGATGAAGTCGTCGAAGACGTTCTGCTTCTTCAGCTTGGTGCCGGCCTCGTGCCAGGCCGAGCCGTATTCGCCACCGCCGCGGATGGAGGCAATGACGTAGACGCCGCCCATCCTCATCCAGGTCGCGGCCGTCACGCCATAGCCCGGGGTGATGGAGATGTCGAAGCCGCCATAGCCGTAGAGCAGGGTCGGGTTGCTGCCGTCGAACTTCAGGCCCTTCCTCGCGGCGATGAAGATGGGGAAGCGGGTGCCGTCCTTGCTGGTGACGAATTCGCGGCGGGTCTCGAACTCATCGGGGTTGAAGGCCGTCTTGGGACGCTTGAACAGGCTGATCTTGCCGGTCTTGACGTCGTAGCGATGGATCTCGGCCGGGGTGGTCAGGCTGGTGTAGCTGAAGAAGGTTTCCCTGTCGCTCCAGCGCCCGCCGAAGCCGCCAGCCGTGCCGATGCCGGGCAGCTTGACCTCGCTGAGCTGCTTGCCGTCGGCGCCATGCACGCGCACGAGGGTCGCAGCGTCATGCAGATAGCTCAACAGGAAACGGCCGCCGACGGCAGAGGCTGCCGTCATCGCATCCGGGCCCTCGGGCACCAGCGTCTTCCAATTGGCCTGCGCCGGGTTCTTCAGGTCGACAGCGACGAGCTTGCCGCGCGGGGCGCCCTTGTCGGTCTTGACGATCAGCTTGCCGTTGACGGCGGCGACAGGGGTGTACTGGGCGTCGAAGTCCAGCGTGATGGGCTGGGGCTTGCCGCCGGCAAAAGCCCCCTTGGGCAGGGGCAGCACCATCAGGCCGTTCTTGCTGCCGGCGCTCTTCCAGACGCTGATGACCAGCAGTTGGCCGTCGTCCGACACCTCGGTGCCAAAGCCCCACTCCTTGTCGTCGCGGTTCTCGGCGACGAGCAGGTCCTCGCTCTGGGCCGTGCCGAGGCGGTGGTAATAGAGCTTCTGGAAGTAGTTGGCGCCCTTGAGCTTGTCGCCTTCCTTGGGCGCGTCATAGCGGGCGTAGAAGAAGCCCTTGCCATCGGCCGTCCAGGCGGCGCCGCTGAACTTGACCCATTCGATGGTGTCGGCGAGATCCTGTCCGGTGGCCAGGTCACGCACCTTCCAGGTCTGCCAGTCGGAGCCGGCACCGGCGATGCCATAGGCCAGCAACTTGCCGTCGCGCGAGGGCACGACGCCGCTCAGTGCCACGGTGCCGTCCTTGGACAGCAGGTTGGGGTCCAGCGCCACGACCGGCGTGTCGGCCAGGGACTTGGCCGTGTAGAGGACGTTCTGCTGCTGCAGGCCGTCGTTGCGGGTCCAGAAATAGCGGCCGCCTTCGCTGAAGGGGATGCCGAAGCGCTCGAAGTTGTAGAGCTCGGTGTAGATGCGGCGCGCCGGCAGGCGCTGCGGCATGGCGGCCAGGAACTTGTCGGTGACCTCGTTCTGCTGGACGACCCAGGCCTTGGTCTCGGCGCTGTTGTCGTCCTCCAGCCAGCGGTAGGGGTCGGCGACAGCCGTGTCGTGATAGGCGTCGACCTGGTCGACCTTGCGCGTGGCGGGATAGCTGAGGCCCTGGGCCTGGGCGCTGGTGGCGAGAACGGCTGCGAGGGTGATGGCAGACAAGGTGAGCTTCATCGAGCGGTGTCCGGGATGTGTTCCGTGAAGCCGCGGATTGTCAGCGCCGCCCGCAGGCGGCGCCGATCGTCATGCGATGAAGCCCTGACAGCAATAACCCTCAGCTTCGATAGTCCGCGTTGATGCTGACGTAGTCGTGGCTGAGGTCGCAGGTCCAGACGGTGGCGCTGGCCGAACCGCGGTTCAGGCCGACGCGGATGGTGATCTCGGACTGCTTCATGACGCGCTGGCCGTCTTCCTCGCGATAGGTCGTCAGGCGCCCGCCCTGGCGCACCACGGCAACGTCATCCAGGTCCAGGTCGATCAGGCCCTGGTCCAGGTCGCCAATGCCGGCATAGCCGACGGCCGCCAGGATGCGGCCGAGGTTCGGGTCGCTGGCAAAGAAGGCCGTCTTGACCAGCGGCGAGTGGGCGATGGCATAGGCCGCCAGCCTGCACTCGGCCTCGTCACGGCCGCCTTCGACGGTGATGGCAATGAACTTGGTCGCGCCCTCGCCGTCGCGCACGATGGCCTGCGCGAGTTCCTGGGCCAGCGCGATCAGCGCCTCGCGCAACGTCTTGGCCTCGGCGCTGTCCAGCGACGTGATCTCGGCATGCGCCGCGCGGCGCGACGCAATCAGCATGAAGCAGTCGTTGGTGGAGGTGTCGCCGTCGATGGTGATGCGGTTGAAGGAGGCGTCGGCCGCTTCTTTCACCAGCGGCTGCAGCAGGGCCGGGGCGACGTTGGCGTCGGTGGCGACGAAGCCCAGCATGGTGGCCATGTTCGGCCGGATCATGCCGGCGCCCTTGGAGATGCCGGTCAGGGTGACGGGCACGCCGCCGATCTCGATGCGGCGTGAAGCGGCTTTAGGCAGGGTGTCCGTCGTCATGATGCCGGCGGCAGCCTCGGCCCAGTTGTCGGCCTTCAGCGCGGCCAGCGCCGCGGGCAGGCCGGCCGTGATGCGGTCGACCGGCAGGGTCTCCATGATGACGCCGGTCGAGAAGGGCAGGATCTGCTCTGGCTGGCAGCCGATCAAGCCGGCCAGGGCCTGGCAGGTCTGGCGCGCACGGGCCAGTCCGTCGGCACCGGTGCCGGCATTGGCATTGCCGGTGTTGATCAGCAATGCGCGGATGGCCGAGCCGCCGGCCAGATGCTCGCGGCAAAGCTGCACGGGAGCGGCGCAGAAGCGGTTGGTCGTGAAGACGCCGGCGACCGCGGCGCCCTCTTCCAGCGCGATGACGCTGAGGTCCCGCCGGTTGGCCTTGCGCACGCCGGCCATGGTCACGCCAAGGCGCACGCCCGGCACGGGCAACAGGGAGGCGGGATCGGGGGCGGTGAGATTGACGGGCATGGCGCGCTCGGTTGGTGTCAGGGAAAGCGCGAGGATTCTAAGAAGTGAAAAAGGCTCCCGAGGGAGCCTTTGCAAGGAGCTGAAAGTGGATCAGCGCGGCAGGCGGCGGCGGGCCAGCAGACCGATGACGCCCAGGCCGCCCAGGAAGAGGGCATAGGTCTCGGGCTCGGGGACCGCGTTGACGGCGCTTGCGACGACGAGGTCCTGGTAGCTGGCGTTGCTGAGCTTGGTCAGGCTGTACAGCGCCGGACCCTCGTAGCTCTGAGCGGCGGCCAGGTAGTTGGTGGCCAGGGCCTGCACCGAATTGTTGATGCCATTTTGCTGGCCGGTGGCACCTTCCGTCTTCAGGAAAAAGCTGCCACTACCCTGGGCAACGCTGAGCGTGCCGCTGCTCTCGCGCATGATTTCCCAGACTGCGAGCTGGAAGGCGGCTTGCTGGTTGCCGGAGTGGACCGAAGCAAACTTGCTGGAGTACAGCGCCTGCAGCAGTGTGTCCTGGCTGCCACTGAAGCTGCCGACCGTGTAGGTCTTGAAGTTGGGCGTCACGCCGTCGCTCTTGAAGCTCAGCGCGAAGGACTGGGTCGGCTCGATGCAGTAGGCCAGGAAACTGCCGGTGGCGGCATCCGTGAAGTTCAGTCCACCGGTGACGTAGTTGGTCGTCAGCGAGGTGGTGAGCGCCGGATCGCCGGCATCACGGTCGACGAAGCGGATGCTGACGGTGTCGGCGGCGAATGCCGAAGCGCTCATCAGCAGGGCGGCGGCGAGGGTCAGAGGCTTGAACATGGTTGGACTGCTTTCGTGATTGGGGCGGCTGGACGCGGCTCAGCGAGCGCGGCGACGGGACAGGCTCATTCCGGCCAGGGCCACGGCCACCAGGGCCAGGGCGGTGGGCTCGGGCAACTCGGTGGTCGACGTGCTGCCTTCCAGCGTGGCGGTGTAGCCCTCGAAGCCCTTGGCGCTGAAGCCGGCGCCAAGGACGTGCAGCTGCCAGGCGCCCGCCGACAGCCATTGCTGGCCCAGAGTCCAGGTCTCGATGCCGAAGATGTCGTTGTCCACGTCGATGCCGGCGCCGACCGGCGTCAGCGCGACGGACGTGCCACCCTGGGTGAGGTAGGCCGAGGTGATGTCGACGCTGGCCTGGTCTTCGGCCGAGAACGTGATGACGCTGCCGCCCATCAGCGTCACACCGTTCAAGGTGAAACCGAAGATGTCGTTGAACTGCGCGGCACCTGCGCCGTTGGACATGATGGCGTCGTTGGAAAAGCTGAACGACACCGGCGTCACCGCTGCGGTCGCATTGCATGCAGCGGCAACAAGACTGAGGGCGGCGAGCGCTTTAGACAACGTTTTCATCACGTACTTTCAGGTTCTCTATTCGGGTCTACCCGGAGTTTCGCCGGGGAATGACTGCACTCTAGGGGGGTGAGAGCGGTCCGAGCACCCCTCATGCGCGTGGCGCAGGCGGCGGGATGTGCCCAAACGCACGCTTTTCCCCCCACATGGGTGGACTGCGCGGGGCGAGCCACCAATGAAAACGGGCCGGCAAAGCCGGCCCGTGGCGGGATGCGACCAGGAAAACTCAGGCCAGCTTGCCGTGGCAGAGCTTGAACTTCTTGCCACTGCCGCAGGGGCAGGGGTCGTTGCGGCCCACGTGGCCGTATTCGGCCAGCAGCGTGGCGGGGTCGACGTCCTGGCTGATGGAGCCGTCTTCGTTGGGGTGCTGGTAGGTCACGTTGGACACCGCTTCGGCACGGCGCTCCATGGCCTCGGCGGCCTGGCTGGCCTCTTCCTGGCTCTGGATGCGCACATTCATCAGCGTGCGGGTGACTTCCATCTTCACGAGGTCCAACAGCTGGGAGAACAGCTCGAAGGCTTCGCGCTTGTATTCCTGCTTGGGGTTCTTCTGGGCGTAGCCGCGCAGGTGGATGCCCTGGCGCAGATAGTCCAGCGCGGCCAGGTGCTCGCGCCAGCGCTGGTCGATGCTCTGCAGCAGCACCATGCGCATGAAGGGGTTGAACTGATCGATGCCGACGCGCTCGAGCTTGTCCTGGAAGAGCTCGTCGCCGGCCTTGGTGACGGTTTCCAGAATGTCGTCGTCGGTGATCGAGTCGCTCTTCTTGACGAGTTCGGTCAGTGACAGGCCAATCTGCCATTCGCCCTGCAACACCTGCTCCAGACCGGGCAGGTCCCACTGCTCTTCCACGCTCTCGGCCGGCACGAAGGTGCGCACGACATCGCTCAGCGTGGACTCGCGCAGCGAAGCGATCTGGGCGATGAGGCTATCGGCCTCGAGAATGTCGTTGCGCTGCTGGTAGATGACCTTGCGCTGGTCGTTCGAGACGTCGTCGTACTCGAGCAACTGCTTGCGGATATCGAAGTTGCGCGCCTCGACCTTGCGTTGGGCGCCTTCAATGCTGCGCGTGACGATGCCGGCCTCGATGGCCTCGCCTTCGGGCATCTTGAGCCGGTCCATGATGGCGCGCACGCGCTCACCGGCAAAGATGCGCATCAGCTGGTCGTCCAGCGACAGGTAGAAGCGCGAAGAACCCGGGTCGCCCTGGCGGCCGGCACGGCCGCGCAGCTGGTTGTCGATGCGGCGGCTCTCGTGGCGCTCGGTCGCGATGATGCGCAGGCCACCCTCGGCCCGCACCTTGTCATGCAGGCCCTGCCACTCGTCCTTGAGCTGCTGGATGCGGCGCGCCTTCTCGTCGGCGGGGACCGCCTCGTCGGCCTCGAGGAACTTGACCTGGTTCTCGACGTTGCCGCCCAGCACGATGTCGGTGCCGCGGCCGGCCATGTTGGTGGCGATGGTGATGACGCCCGGGCGACCGGCCTGGGCGACGATCTGCGCTTCCTTCTCGTGCTGCTTGGCGTTCAGCACGTTGTGCGGCAGCTTGGCCTGGTCCAGCAGCTTGGAGATCAGCTCGGAGTTCTCGATGGACGTCGTGCCCACCAGCACCGGCTGGCCGCGCGTGTGGCAGGCGCGGATGTCCTCGATGACGGCGTTGTACTTTTCCTTGTCGGTCTTGTAGACCAGGTCCAGCTCGTCCTTGCGGATGGTCGGGCGGTTCGGCGGGATGACGACGGTCTCGAGGCCGTAGATCTCCTGGAACTCATAGGCCTCGGTGTCGGCCGTGCCCGTCATGCCCGACAGCTTGCCGTACATGCGGAAGTAGTTCTGGAAGGTGATCGAGGCCAGCGTCTGGTTCTCCGCCTGGATCTCCACGCCTTCCTTGGCCTCGACAGCCTGATGCAGGCCGTCGCTCCAGCGTCGCCCGCTCATCAGGCGGCCGGTGAACTCGTCGACGATGGTGACCTCGCCGTTCTGCACGACGTAATGCTGGTCGCGGTGATAGACGTGGTGGGCCCGCAGCGCTGCATTCAGGTGATGCATCAGCGTGATGTTGGCCGCGTCGTACAGGCTCGCGCCTTCCGGGATCAGGCCGGCCTCGGTCAGCAGCGCCTCCGCAACCTCGTGGCCGTCTTCGGTCAGGTGGATCTGGTGCGACTTCTCGTCCACCGTGAAGTCGCCCGGCTCGATGACGCCTTCACCGGTGCGCGGGTCGAGCTCGCCGATCTGCTTCTTCAGCTTGGGCACGACGGCGTTGATGCGCTTGTAGACGTCGGTGTGGTCGTCCGCCTGGCCCGAGATGATCAGCGGTGTGCGCGCCTCGTCGATGAGGATCGAGTCCACCTCGTCGACGATGGCGTAGGACAGGCCGCGCTGCACGCGATCGGCCGTCTCGTAGACCATGTTGTCGCGCAGGTAGTCGAAGCCGTACTCGTTGTTGGTGCCGTAGGTGACGTCGGCGGCGTAGGCGGTCTGCTTCTGCTCGCGCGGCATCTGCGGCAGGTTGATGCCGACCGACAGCCCGAGGAAGGTGTAGAGCTTGCCCATCCACTCGGCGTCGCGGCGCGCCAGATAGTCGTTCACCGTGACGACGTGGACACCCTTGCCCGTCAGCGCGTTCAGGTAGACCGGCAGCGTGGCCATCAGCGTCTTGCCTTCGCCGGTGCGCATTTCGGCGATCTTGCCGTCGTTGAGCACCATGCCGCCGATCAGCTGCACGTCGAAGTGGCGCATCTTCAGCGAGCGCTTGCTGCCTTCGCGGCAGACGGCGAAAGCTTCGGGCAGGATGTCGTCGACCGTCTCGCCGGCAGCGATGCGCTGCTTGAATTCAGCCGTCTGGGCGCGCAATTCGTCGTCGCTCAAGCCCTCGTACTTCGGCTCCAGCGCGTTGATCTGCTGCACGGTGCGGCGGTACTGCTTGAGCAAACGCTCATTGCGGCTACCGAAAATCGAGGTGAGAAGCTTGGGCAACATGCTGCGAGGAATGAGGAGCTGCGCGGCACCGGGCGGGCTGTCCAACCGGTGGGAGGCGCGAATCTGAGGGCACGGCGAGGCATTGCAAGACGGACTTGCCCGGCCGCGCAAAACGGCGCAGTTTAGCAGTGGGCTTTTGGCCAGGATCGCCGCCTCACTACACTGCGGCTATGGCCACCCCGCCCCGCTACCTTGCTCCCAAGAGCGTGCGCGTCAGCGTCCCGTCGCCGACACCGGTGGCCGACGCGTTGCGTGCTCACGAGGGCCTGAGTCAGCTCAATGCGCGCCTGGAGGCGTCACGGCGGCGGCTGCGCATCATCGGGCCCGCGTTGCCGGGCAATCTGCTGGCCAGCCTGCAACCCGGGCCGCTGGACGAAGAAGGCTGGAGCCTGCTGGCCGCCAACGCGGCCGTCGCCGCCAAGCTGCGCCATCTGCTGCCCCGGCTGGAAGCCCTGCTGGCCCAGGCCGGGCTGCCTGGACATATCCGCGTGAAGCTGATCCAGAAATAGGCGCACATGAAAAAACCCACTGTCGCGAGACAGTGGGTTTTTGATTGGTGCCGGCTATCGGATTCGAACTGATGACCTACCGCTTACAAGGCGGTTGCTCTACCAACTGAGCTAAGCCGGCGAAAAACAGGCGAGATTCTAGTCGCTCACTTCACCCGTTTGAGTGAAGGCCGCGGGCCACCGCTGGGCGCGTCGGGTGGCGGGGGCGTGTCATCGCCCTCGTCGTCGCTGGCTTCGCTGGCCAGACGCAGGCCGCTGCGGCGCGGCTCCTGCGGCGCCGGGCTGGGCAGCGGTGCACCTTCGGCCAGCGCCTCGGGCGCCGGAAAGGCCATGCCCTGGCCGTTCTCGCGGGCGTAGATCGCGACAACATGATCCACCGGCACGACGATCTCTCGCGCGACGCCGCCGAAGCGCGCCTTGAACTGGATGAACTCGTTGCCGAGATCCAGTCCGCTGGTGGCATCGAAGCCGACGTTCAGCACGATCTCGTTGTTGGACACGTACTCCATCGGCACCTGCACCGAACGATCGACGTGGACCGCGATATAGGGCGTGAAGCCGTTGTCCGTGCACCAGTCGTGCAGCGCGCGGATCAGGTACGGGCGGGTGGACGTGCCATTGCCCGCCCCGCCTTCAACTCCTTGCGATTTATCCATGTACGACAGTCAACCCGGTCAGGGTGCAATACGGTCTGTAGACCCCGCGGCCGCTATGGAACCGGTTTTGCCGGGCCACTGACGGCGCCCCCTTGAGGGGGAAGCGCACAGCGCTTCGGGGTGGGCAATCAACGGCGCATGACCTTTTCCGAGGGCGTCAGCGCCTCGATGTAGGCCGGGCGGCTGAAGATGCGCTCGGCGTACTTGAGCAGCGGCAGCGCGTTCTTGGACATGTCGATGCCGTAGTAGTCCAGGCGCCACAGCAGCGGGGCGATGGCCACGTCGAGCATCGAGAAGTCGTCGCCCAGCATGTACTTGTTCTTCAGGAAGATCGGCGCGAGCTGGGTCAGGCGGTCGCGGATCTGCGAGCGGGCCTTCTCAAGCTGCTTGTCGGTCGCCTTGGTCGTCGTGCCGCGGCCCTCGAGGATGTTCACGTGGGCGAACAGYTCYTTTTCGAAGTTCAGCAGGAASAGGCGCACGCGSGCACGGKCMACCGGGTCGCCGGGCATSAGYTGCGGGTGCGGRAAGCGCTCGTCGATGTACTCGTTRATGATGTKCGAYTCGTACAGGATSAGGTCGCGCTCGACSAGGATGGGCACCTCGTTGTACGGGTTCATCAAAGCGATGTCTTCGGGCTTCGCGAACAGGTCAACGTCACGGATTTCGAAGTCCATGCCTTTCTCGAACAGCACGAAGCGGCAGCGGTGCGAGTAGGGGTCGGTGGTACCGGAGTAAAGGACCATCATGGCTTGGGCTCCCGAGGGGTCAGTCAATCAAAAACGCGCGACGGCTGGGGCCGCGCTGAAAAAGCAAACGCAGTGGGTGGCTACAAGCGCGCCCCACTGCGTGTTTCGACACCGCCCGAGAGCGGTGCCGGGATGGACGGGCTTACTTCACGTCCTTCCAGTACGAGGCGTTCAGTCGCCAGGCAAACACGGTCAGGATGGACAGGAAGATCAGCACGATCACGCCGAGCTGAAAGCGCTGGCCCTGCGCGGGCTCGCCCATCCACTGCAAATAGGCAACCAGGTCGGCCACGGCTTCGTCGTACTGGCGCTCGGACAGCGTGCCGGGCGTCAGTTGCTGGTAGCCGGCGAAGACGTGGGTCTTCTTGTCGTGGTCGTGCGGGTCGGCCACTTCCTCGAACTTGGCGGCGCGCTGGCCCTGCAGCTCCCACATCACATGGGGCATCGCGACGCTGGGGAAGGCCATGTTGTTCCAACCGGTGGCCTTGGTGTCGTCGCGGTAGAAGCTCCGCATGTAGGTGTAGAGATAGTCCGCACCCGAGCCCTTGGCACCATCGGCACGCGAGCGGGCGATGACGCTGAGGTCGGGCGGGTTGGCGCCGAACCAGGCCTTGGCGTCCTTGGGGTCGATGCTGACCTTCATGGTCTCACCGACCTTCTCGGCCGCGAACAGCAGGTTGTTCTTGATGTCGGCTTCGGACAGGCCAATGTCGCGCATGCGGTTGTAGCGCATGTAGGCGGCCGAGTGGCAGTTCAGGCAGTARTTGACGAACAGCTTGGCACCGYTTTGCAGCGCCGCCATGTCCGACATCTTTTCCTTGGGGAACTTGTCCCACTCGATGCCGCCGGTGTTGGCCTGGGCGGCACCCACGAAGCCCAGGGTGGCCAGCAGGAGAGCGATCAGCTTTTTCATTGGTGTTGTTGCTCCGCGGCTCAGTGGGCGTGGAAGGTCACACGGTCCGGCACGGCCTTGGGCGTGCCGAGGCGGCTCCACCAGGGCATCAGCAGGAAGAAGCCGAAGTAGAACAAGGTGCCCACCTGGGCGACCAAGGTGCCCACGTCGCTCGGCGGCTGGATGCCGAGGTAGCCCAGCCACAGGAAGAAGACGACGAAGACGGCATACACATACTTGTGCCAGTCRGGGCGGTAGCGGATSGAYTTGACCGGGCTGTGRTCCAGCCAKGGCAGGAAGAACAGGATGATGACCGCRCCACCCATSACGACCACGCCCCAGAACTTGGCGTCGAAGACCTTGAGCAGGAAGATCAGCACGGCGGCCGCCACCAGCAGGGCCACCTTGGCGGCACCGCCGAACTTGCCCTTCAGGAAGCTCACGACGGCCGCGACGGCGACGACGCCGCACAGCACGTTGACCATGGTGTCGGTCGTCGCGCGCAGCATCGAGTAAAACGGCGTGAAGTACCAGACCGGGGCGATGTGCGCCGGCGTCTTCAGCGGGTCGGCCGGGATGAAGTTGTTGTACTCCAGGAAGTAGCCGCCCAGTTCCGGCGCGAAGAACAGGATGGCGGTGAAGGCCATCAGGAAGATGCAGACGCCGTAGATGTCGTGCACCGTGTAGAACGGATGGAAGGCGATGCCGTCCAGCGGGATGCCGGTCTTCGGGTCCTTGTGCTTCTTGATCTCGACGCCGTCGGGGTTGTTGGAACCGACGTCGTGCAGGGCCAGCAGGTGGGCAACCACCAGGCCCAGCAGCACCAGCGGCACGGCGATGACGTGGAARSYRAAGAAGCGGTTCAGSGTCGCGTCGCCRACCACRTAGTCGCCGCGGATCAKCAGCGCCAGGTCMGGGCCGAYGAARGGSAYGGCRGCRAACAGGTTSACGATSACCTGGGCRCCCCAGTAGCTCATCTGGCCCCATGGCAGCAGATAGCCCATGAAGGCTTCGGCCATCAGGCACAGGAAGATCGCGCAGCCGAAGATCCAGACCAGCTCACGCGGCTTGCGGTAGCTGCCGTAGAKCAGGCCGCGGAACATGTGCAGGTAGACAACGACAAAGAAGGCCGAGGCGCCCGTGCTGTGCATGTAGCGGATCAGCCAGCCCCAGGGCACRTCGCGCATGATGTACTCGACMGACGCGAAGGCCAGSSCSGCRTCGGGCTTGTAGTKCATCAYCAGGAAGATGCCGGTGACGATCTGGATCACGAGGACCAGCAGCGCCAGCGAGCCGAAGATGTACCACCAGTTGAAGTTCTTCGGCGCGTAGTACTCCGACATGTGGACCTTGTAGGCGTCGAACGCGGTCGGGAACCGGTTCTCCAGCCAGGTCATGGTCTTCACGCCTGCCGAGGCGCCTGCGGGTGCTTCTTTGAATTCAGCCATGTCTCGTCCCGTGCTCCGTTAGGCCTTCTTGTCTTCACCGATGACCAGCCGGGTGTCCGACAGATACATGTATGGCGGCACTTCGAGGTTGTCGGGCGCGGGCTTGTTCTTGAACACGCGGCCGGCCATGTCGAAGGTCGAACCGTGGCAGGGGCACAGGAAACCGCCCGCCCAGTCATCCGGCAGCGAGGGCTGGGCGCCGGTTGCGAACTTGTCGCTCGGCGAGCAGCCCAGGTGCGAGCAGATGCCGACGACGACGAGGTACTCGGGCTTGATCGAGCGGTTCTCGTTCTTGGCGTAGTCGGGGATGGGGAAGGCCTTGCGGTCTGAGTTCGGGTCGGCCAGCTGGCCGTCGTTCTTCTTCAGGGCCTCGAGCTGTTCCGGCGTGCGGCGCACGATCCAGACCGGCTTGCCACGCCATTCGACGGTCAGCTTCTCACCGGGCTTGATGCCGGAGATGTCGACCTCGACGGGGGCACCAGCGGCCTTGGCGCGCTCGCTCGGCGCAAAAGTGCTGACGAAGGGCACGGCAGTCGCAACGCCACCAACGGCGCCGGCGCAACCGGTTGCAATCAACCAGGTGCGCTTGCCTTGGTCCACTTGCTGGTCACTCATGAGGGTCCTCTAAAGAGACTTCTGATCAGGGGCAGCCCAGGATTCTAACGGACGCTTACCCGAGGCTCGGCCAAGCGACGACCGACCGCAGGTTTACCCGCCTTCTAGCTCGCCGGACTTGGCGCCAACATCCGTCCGAGTCATCTCACAGACATCGCCATCCAGGAGCCCCGCATGAGTTTCTTCTCCGAGTTCAAGGAGTTCGCCGTCAAAGGCAATGTCGTCGACCTGGCGGTCGGCGTGATCATCGGCGGCGCCTTCGGCAAGATCGTCGACTCCCTGGTCGGCGACGTCATCATGCCGGTCGTCAGCAAGATCTTCGGCGGCCTGGATTTCAGCAATTACTTCATCCCGCTGGCCGGCCAGACGGCCACGACGCTGGCCGAAGCCAAGAAAACCGGCGCCGTGCTGGCCTACGGCAGCTTCCTGACCGTGTCGCTGAACTTCATCATCCTGGCCTTCGTCATCTTCCTGATGATTCAGCAGATCAACCGCCTCAAGCGCGAACCTGAAGCCGCGGCCGCGCCGGCCGAGCCGCCGGCCACGCCGGAAGACATTCAACTGCTGCGGGAGATTCGCGATTCGCTGAAGCGCTAAGCTCTCGCGCCGCCCGTCGCCCGGTAAGCAATGGTTACCGGGCTTTTTTGTGCCAGGAATTTGGCAACTGGTTGAAAACCCGCGCCTGTTGCAGGCGCGATACTTTCAATGCAGCTCGTGCCACCAGTTGATGAACGCGCCAGAGATACGCCTGAACCCGCACCTCGAAGCCTCGCTGACCCGCATTCGTCTGGCGGGTGAGCAGGCGGCCGAGCGCTGCGCGGAGGGTCTGGGGCTGTCGGCGTTGTCCTCCGGGCAGGTCAAGCGCCGCGACACCCTGCTCGCGGCTCAATTCGTGTTCCGCCAGCAACAAGGCGTGTTCTCGCAGCGTTTTGTGCAGAGCTTGCGCAAACAGGTGTCGGCCGAACAATCCGATACCAAGCCGCCGCAGGCGGCGCCCACGGCCAAAAAGGCCTGGGGCGAGCTTTCGCTGATGGACGACGACCAGGTCAACAACCTGGTGGCCGCGGACCGCATCGGCCTGGCCATTGGCCACCACTGCGAGTGGGAGCTGCGCGAGGTCGAATCCTATGTCGCCGGCATCCAGGTCGGTGAACGCAACCCCTTGCGGCCCGAGCTCATCGGCCAGGGCCTGCTTGATGCCATCCAGGCCATCACCGACGACCCTGTCACCCGCCAGACGCTGACTGACGAATTGACTCGCGCGCTGGCCCAGGAGATGCGCGCCTGCTATGCCGATATTGCCGAGTTGCTGCGCTCGCGCGGCCTGCGGCCCCAGGACTTGCGCGTGCGCGCATCGCCGGATGGCGCCGCCTCGCGCCTCGGCGGCCTGGGTGCAGCCACCCAGCCTGGCGATCTCGATTCGGGCCTTGGCGGCATGTCCTCGCGCGGTGGCTACGGTGGCTCAGGGCATGGCGGCCTGGGTGGCCAGGGAAGCCCTGGCGGCGGCCGCAACAGCGGCTTCGGCGGAGCCGGCGGCAGCTTTGGCAGCCGCGGCGGCGGCGGAGGCAGCGGCGGCATTGGCCGGGTCGACCCCCAGATGATGGACCTGCTGCGCCGCCTGGCGCAGACGCCCGGCGCCTACGAGCCGGCCTATGACAGCCACGGCAACTCCAGCCGCATGGGCCTTGACACCCTCAGCGGCGAGCCCAGCGCCTGGGGGCAGATGCCGCTGCCGCCCAACCTGATCAACCAGCATCGCGACGAACTGCGTCAGATGGCCACGGGCCGGCTGGACCACATGGTCATCGACGTCGTCGCCGGCCTGTTCGACCAGATCCTGTCCGACCCCAAGGTGCCGCCGCAGATGGCGCGCCTGCTGGCCCGCCTGCAGCTGCCCGTGCTGCGCGTGGCCCTGGGCGACGAAACCTTCTTCTCCTCGCGCCGCCATCCGGTGCGGGTGTTCGTCAACCGCATGGCGTCCCTCGCCTGCGCCTTTGAGGACTTCAGCGACGATCCCGGCCGCTCCTTCCTGGCCCATGTGCGCGACCTCGTGCAGGACGTCGCCCAGGGCGATTTCGACCGCATGGACGTCTACACGTCCAAGCTGGACGCCCTGGAAGCCTTCATCACCGAGCAGACCCGCAGCACGCTGAAGGCTGCCGGCGACGCCGCCGCCGTCGTCGAGCGCCGCGAGACCGACCTGCGCCTGCAGCAGCGCTACGCCCTGCAACTGCAGCAGCAGCTCGCCCGTGTGCCCATGCAGGACTTCCTGCGCACCTTCCTGGCTCAAGTCTGGTCCCAGGCCATCGTGCTGGCTTCGCGCGAGGGCGCGCCGGAGCGGGCCCTGCGCCTGCGCACCCTCGGCCGCACCCTGGTCATGAGCGTGCAGCCCAAGGGCGGCACGGCCGCGCGCGCCGATTTCCTGCGCGAGCTGCCCAATCTGATGCGCACCCTCAACGAGGGCATGGATCTGATCCGCTGGCCGGACGGCCCGCGCAAGGACTTCTTCGGCGTGCTGCTGCCCGCGCATGCCGAATCGCTGAAGGGCCAGGCAGCCAGCGCCCTGGACACCAACCTGCTGATCAAGCAGCTCGACCAGATCTTCGGCGTCGCGCCACCAGCCGAGGCCGACCTCGCCAGGCCCATGGCCGGCGAGACGGCGCCCGGCGATCTCGACGCCAGCCAGCGCCTGACGCCGGCCGAAGCCAAGAGCCTGGGCCTCGTCGAGGAAGCCAGCGTCGACTGGAACGGCGAGCTGGACCTCGACCTGTCAGGCAACGACGCCGCGGCCGCGGCCGAACCGCTGCAGGCCGTGGACATCTCCATCGACGGCCTGCCCGCCGCCGAGGGCGCGCCCGAGGCCAGCAGCGGCGCCCTGCTGGTGGACAACATGCAGCTCGGCTTCGCCTACCAGATGCACACCGGCAACGAATGGCAGAAGGTGCGCCTGGCCCATGTCAGCGCCGGGCGCAGCTTCTTCATCTTCACGCACGGCAACCGCCACCAGGAGACGGTGACGATGACGGCCCGCATGCTGCGAAAGCTCTGCGAGGCCGACCGCATGCGCGCCTATGAACACGGCCTGCTGCTGGAGCGCGCGACGGCTCGTGCCCGGGCGCAACTGGCGGCGCTCGGCGGCCGCTAGAACATATGCCCCTCGCCCAGGCTCGCGCTGCTGAACGCCCGCGAGCCTAGTCGGTCCCCCGCGGGGACGCCGCCCCTTGCAGCATTGAGCCGCAAGCGTCGTCAGGCGGGCCGGCTCGGGAGCGGCCCAGCGCTCGGCCCGAAGGATCTAACCCCAGCCAGCCGGCGTGCCATTGCCAGTGCCGCGCCCAGGCTGGCCGGGTCGGCCAGGCCTCGCCCCGCGATGTCGAAAGCCGTGCCGTGGTCGGGGCTGGTGCGCACGAAGGGCAGGCCCAGCGTCACGTTGACGCCCTGCTCCACCCCGAGGTATTTGACCGGGATCAAGCCATGGTCGTGCACCATCGCCACGACGACGTCGAACTCGCCGCGCCGGGCCCGCATGAAGATGGTGTCGGGCGCATAAGGGCCGCTGGCGTCCATGCCGGCCGCACGTGCGTCGGCAATGGCGGGCGCGATATGCAGGATCTCTTCATCACCGAACAGGCCGCCTTCGCCGGCATGCGGGTTCAGCCCGGCCACGGCAATGCGCGGCGCGGCGATGCCCATGCGCTGCAGCGCCGCCTGGGTGATACGCAGCGTCTCTGCCACCGCCTCGCGGGTCACACGCGAGATGGCTTCGCGCAGCGAGCAGTGGATGGTGACGAGCACCGTGCGCAGCTCCTCGTTGGCCAGCATCATGCGCACCGGCACGCCCCCCGCCAGGGCCTGCAGCATTTCCGTATGGCCCGGGTAGGGCGAGCCGGCCGCATGCAGGGCTTCCTTGTGAATGGGTGCCGTGATGAGGGCGCGCGCATGGCCCGCCTGAATCAGGCCAACAGCAGCCTCGATGCACAGGGCTGCGGCCGCGCCGGCACGGGCATCGACCTGGCCCAAGGGGGCATCGATCAAGCCTGCGGGCAGGCCAGCGGGCTGCCAGACCGGCAGGCAGCGCAGCGGTACGCGGCCTAACTCATAGGCCCCATGCAATTCGGCGACCGCCAGGCCACCGCCGGCAGCAGCGACCGCGCGCCTCATGACGGCAACGTCGCCGACCACCAGGGCATCCCGCGGCATCTCGTGCCGCCACAACTTGGCGATGATCTCGGGGCCGATGCCACAGGCATCACCCATGCTGAGGACCAGGGGCTGGCCTAGGGAGTTTTCCGGGGTCATGCCGCATTCTTTCATCACCCCGGCAGCGCGCTGGCAGACTGCCCACCGGCTCATCACGCCGTGGAGACTTTCTTGCGCAAGACCCTTGTTGCCGCCCTGATCGCCGGTCTGCATCTGACCGCCCCCGCCGCCACCCAGCCGGCACCCAAGGCCAATGCAGCCGCTACCGACGCTGTCGCCAAAGCCCATCAGGCCCTGCTGGCCCTGTTCGACGAAGCCTGGGAATCCGAGGCCCATGCGGCGCCGGAATGGGCCACGCTGCGCGGTGACCTGCGCTTCAACGACAAGCTGAGCGACCGTTCCGCGGCCGGCCTGGCCGCCCGCGACGCTTTTGCCCGCGACATGCTGGCCCGCGCCCGTGCGGTGGACGCGGCCCAGCTCAGCGACACCGACCGTGTCTCGCTGGCCCTTTTCATCAACCGCTACCAGCAGGAGGGGGCCATGCAAGGCTTCGCCGGCTGGCGCACCTTGACGCTGGGCACCCTGTACGGCGCGCAATCGGCCCTGGCCGGCTTTGCGCGCAATGTGCCGGTCAACAACGAGACCCAGGTCAAGCAGTGGCTGACGCGCCTGGCCGCCTACCCGGCGCGGGTCGACCAGGAAATCGCCATCCTGCGCCAGGGTCTGACCCTGGGTTGGGTCACCTCCAAGCCGGTGCTGGCGCGTGCCATTGCCCAGGTGGAAGGGCAACTGACCGAGGACGTCACCAAGAGCCCGGTCTACGAACCCTTCACGCGCATGACGGTGGACGCCAGCGTCAAGGTCAACTACCAGGCACAGGGCCAGGCGGCCATGCGCGAGATCTTCTACCCGGCCCAGCGCAAGCTGCTCGCCGTCATGAAAGACGAGCTGATGGCCAAGGCCCCCGACAGCGGCTCGCTGTCGAGCTACCCCGGCGGCGACAAGGTCTACGAGGCGTTGATCCAGCGCCATGTGACGCTGCCGCTGGCGGCGGGCGACATCCACACCACCGGCCTGCGCGAGGCCGCGCGCATCCGCGCCGAAATGGAGAAGGTCAAGGCCGAGGCCGGTTTCGACGGTGACCTCGCCGCCTTCAAGAAATTCCTCTACAGCGACCCCAAGTTCTTCAACCAGACGGCCGACGAGCTGCTGGACGGCTACCGCGCCATCGCCAAACGCATCGACCCCGAGCTGCCCAAGCTCTTCGCCCAGCTGCCGCGCTCGCCCTATGGCATTCGCGGCATGCCGCCCTATACCGGCGAAGGCGCGGCCGACAACTACAACGGCCCCTCGCTGGACGGCACGACCCCCGGCTGGTTCAACGCCAACGCGATCTCGTTCAAGCGCCGGCCCAAATGGGCGATGGAGACGCTGGTGGCCCACGAGACCGTGCCAGGCCACCATCTGCAGATCTCGCGCCAGGTCGAGCTGGGCGAGCTGCCCAACTTCCGCCRCCAGTCGCAGTACTCGGTCTTCAGCGAGGGCTGGGCGCTGTATGCCGAGACGCTGGGCCCGCAGATCGGCCTGTTCCGCGACCCCTACACGCGCTTTGGCCACTTGCAGGCGCAGATGTTCCGCGCCGCGCGCCTGGTCGTCGACACCGGTCTGCATGCCCTGGGCTGGAACCGCGACAAGGCCATCGCCTACATGATCGAGCAGACCGGCCACGACGCCACCTTCATGACGGCCGAGGTCGACCGCTACCTGTCCCAGCCCGGCCAGGCGCTCAGCTACATGATGGGCGAGCTGAAGATCAAGGAGCTGCGCGCCCGGGCTGAAGCCGCCTTGGGGGCCAAGTTCGACCAGCGCCGCTTCCACATGGCCGTCATCGATCAGGGCGCCATGCCTTTGCCGCTGCTGGAGCAGCGCATCAATGCCTGGATCTTGAGCGAAAAGGCACGGCCATGAGCTACGCAATCGGCATTCCCGGCCAGCCCTGGGGCCCGGGCGAGGTCGCCGCCTGGCGCGGGCGCCTCGTCAAGCAGCGCAGCTTTGCGGCTGACGTGCTCGCCACCATCGAGCCTCTGAAGCAGGATTTCGACGTCAGCGAATACGGCGCCGTGGTCTGTGACGGCGAACGCTTCCCGCTACTGGCCATCCGCGGCCGCGGCTGGCGCCAGGACCTGCCCGTCCTCGTCGTGACCGGCGGCGTGCATGGCTACGAGACCAGCGGCGTGCATGGTGCGCTGCAGTTCGTCCGCGAGCATGGGCAGGAAGCTGCCGGCCAGGCCAACCTGCTGGTGGTGCCCTGCGTCAGCCCCTGGGCCTATGAGCGCATCCAGCGCTGGAACTTCGATGCGCTGGACCCGAATCGCAACTTCCGCGAGGGCAGCCCCGTGCCGGAGTCCACGGCCCTGGTGGCCCTGCTCGCGCCGCTGCGCGGCCGCGTGCTGATGCACATCGACCTGCACGAGACCACCGACACGGACGAATCAGAGTTCCGCCCTGCCCTGGCGGCGCGCGATGGCGAGGTGTTCGAGCCCGGGCTGATCCCCGACGGCTTCTACCTCGTCGACGACGCCGAGCACCCGCAACCGGAGTTCCAGAAGGCCGTCATCGCCGCAGTGGCCCAGGTCACCCACATCGCCGAGCCCGATGCCAACGGCCAGATCATCGGCTGCCCGCTGCAGTCGCCCGGCGTCATCAGCTTCGCGGTGCGAAGCCGTTTCCTGTGCGCAGCCATCACCGGCGCTCGCTTCAGCACGACGACCGAGGTCTATCCGGACAGCGCGCGCGCCACGCCCGAGCAATGCAATGCGGCGCAGGTCGCGGCCACCCGTGCCGCGATCGGCTACGCGCTGGCGGCCGAGATCTGAACCTCAGGCGGCGTCATTCGCAGACCAGCAGCCCTCTGGCACCCACCCCATGCGTGGACTGCAGCAAAGAGGTGGCATTTACCAGCCGCCCCATCCGGCGCCGCACGACGCCCTCGGCATCACGCTCGAGCTTGACGCAGAGGTCGGGGTCCAGCCCCATCGCGATGCGCTCCTCGAAGGTGGGCCTGGGTGAATTGCTGCGCGGGTCGGTCGTTGCCGGGTTGACCAGGGCGCCGCGCAGGATTTCGGGGCTGGGCCTCAGGTTCAGCGCGCCGGGTGCAGACGCCGCCGCACCGGGCGACAGGGCCGCACCCGTCGCCGCGACCACGGGCGCGCCCTCGCCGTCCGGTGCGCCCGGCAGGGTTGGTGTGGGTCTTGGGCTGATGCCCGGTGATGGGGCGGTGGGCTGCCGCGCCTGCACGCGCGCCGCACGCTGGTGCAACTGAGGCGGCGGGGGCAGCAGGCGCAGCACCACTGAACGCCGCGCTTCTTCGCCTGCCGCTGGCCACCGCCGCGCCTGCCAGATGAGCAGCAGCAACGCCGCATGCCCCAACAGCACGGCCCAGACCGCCATCTGCCGACGCCGGGACGAAGCCAGGCGCCAGCGGCCTGGCCGCGTGACGGCCTCCGCGGCCTTCACGCGCCGGCCGGATGAAGGCCAAGCATCCCAAGGACACGAGTGGGCGAGCGGGCAACGCAATAGCAGCAGGAAGGCATGCCGGATGCTAGGAGCCGCGGCCCCGCGCCGGGTTACGCCAGGGTTAGGTCAGGCCGGGTTGTCCACGTCGATGAACTGCCAGGTGAGGCCCAGATCCTGCGCGACCTGGGCACCGACGCCCTGCACGCCGTAGCGCTCGGTGGCATGGTGGCCGGCCGCGATGAAGGCGACGCCGGTCTCACGGGCGTAATGGGCCTGGGGCTCGGAGATCTCGCCGGTGATGAAGACATCGGCGCCCGCCGCGATGGCCGACTCGAAATAGCTCTGGGCGCCGCCGGTGCACCAGGCGACGCGGCGCAGCGGGCGGCCGTCGCCCGGCACGGCGGTCACGTTGCGGCCCAGCGCATCGCGAAGCCTCACCGTCAGCGCGGCAAGGTCGGTGGGCTCGATGGCCGCGCTGAAACCGAGATCCTGCTCGCCGAAGCGGCTGTCCGCAGTCCAGCCGAATTGCGCACCAAGCTGCGCGTTGTTGCCCAATGTCGGGTGAGCGTCCAGCGGCAGATGATAGGCAAAGAGGTTGATGTCATGCTGGATCAACCGCGCCAGGCGCTGCTTCATCCAGCCCGTSACGCGGCCRTCCTGKCCACGCCAGAACAGGCCGTGATGGACCAGGATGGCACCCGCCCCGACGGCAATGGCCGCGTCGATCAGGGCCAGGCTGGCTGTGACGCCGCAGACGAGATGACCCACCTCGGCGCGCCCCTCGACCTGCAGACCGTTCGGCCCRTARTCCTTGAAGCGCGCGGGCTCCAGCAGCTGGTTCAGGCGGAGTTCCAGCGCGGCGCGATCGGTCATGGCTTGATGGGGATGTAGGTGTTGAAACGGCTCTGGCTGATTTTCGCGCAGGCGGTCACCGTCGCCCTGGCCGCCCTCTTCGTCGTCTCGACGCTGAAGCCGCAATGGCTGCACGAGGCACGGCTACCCCATGCCACCGTCGCCCAGACCGCACGCCAGATCGCCTTGCCCTCCTCGCCTGCCGCCTCCGTCGTGCGCGCCGGTTTCTCGCAGGCCGCTCGCGTCGCAGCGCCGGCCGTCGTCAGCATCACGGCCAGCAAGGCGCCGTCGCGCGCGGGCCGGGCGCATGAACAGCTGTTCGGCTTCCCGTTCGGGCTGCGCCAGCCCCGCGGCAGTCCCCAGCTTGGCCTGGGCTCGGGCGTCATCATCTCGGCCGACGGCGTGCTGCTGACCAACAACCATGTCGTCGAGGGCGCCTCCGACATCGAGGTCATGCTCAGCGACGGCCGCCAGGCCCAGGCCAAGCTCATCGGCACCGATCCCGAGACCGATGTGGCCGTGCTGAAGATCAGCCTGCCCGATCTGCCGGTCATCGCGATGGGCGATGCGGCCAGCCTGGCGGTCGGTGACGTCGTGCTGGCCATCGGCAACCCCTTCAATGTCGGCCAGACGGTCACGTCCGGCATCGTGTCGGCGCTGGGCCGCAACCAGCTCGGTATCAACACGTTCGAGAACTTCATCCAGACCGATGCCGCCATCAACCCCGGCAACTCGGGCGGCGCGCTGGTGGACGCCGATGGCCGGCTGGTGGGCATCAACACGGCCATCTTCTCGCGCAGCGGCGGGTCCCTGGGCATTGGCTTCGCCATCCCGGTCGACGTGGCCCGCCAGGTGGCGGCCTCGCTGCTGCAGGACGGTGTCGTCGCGCGCGGCTGGATCGGCGTGCAGACGCGCGAGCTGACGCCCGAACTGGCCGAGGCACTGAAGCTGGGCGATGCCAAGGGCGTTCTGATCGGCGGCGTCGTCAACAACGCGCCGGCGGCCAAGGCTGGCATCAAGCCGGGCGACGTGCTGACCCGCATCGGCGAGCATGCCGTCACGACGCCAGCCGAACTGCTGGCCAGCGTGGCGGCCCTCAAGCCCAGGAGCCAGGTCGAGGTGGGCGTGCAGCGCGCCGGCAAGGCCATGCACTTCCAGCTCGCCGTGGCTCAGCGGCCCAAGCCGCAGCGCGATCAGGACGACTGATCGGGGGTGGTCTGCTCGGCCTCGTCGGGCGCCTTGGTATGGCGCACGAAGTAGGTGGACGCAAACAGCCCCACCTCATAGAGCAGGCACATCGGGATCGCCAGTGCGAGCTGTGAAACGATGTCGGGCGGCGTGATGACGGCGGCGATGATGAAGGCCACGACGATGAAGTAGCCGCGCCATTCGCGCAGCTTCTCCACCGACACGATGCCCATGCGCACCAGTACGACAACGACGATGGGCACCTCGAAGGCCGCACCGAAGGCGATGAACATGTTCATCACGAAGCCGAGATAGGCCTCGATGTCAGGCGCCGCCGTGATGCTCTTGGGCGCAAAGCTCTGGATGAAGGCGAAGACCTTCTTGAAGACGAAGAAGTAGCAGAAGGCCACGCCGCCGAAGAACAGCAGCGTGCTCGACACGACCAGCGGCATCACCAGGCGCTTCTCGTGCGAATACAGGCCCGGCGCGACGAAGGCCCAGGCCTGGTAGAGCACGATGGGCAAAGCCAGCATGAAGGCGGCCAGCATGGTGATCTTGATCGGCACGAAGAAGGGCGCGATGACGTTGGTCGCGATCATCTTGGTGCCTTCGGGCAGGTTGGCCACGAGCGGCGCCGCCAGCCAGTCGTAAAGCTGGCTCGGCCCGGGGTAGAGGCACAGCACGCCGAAGCAGACCGCGATGGCGATGACGGCGCGCAGCAACCGGTCGCGCAGCTCCATCAGGTGGGTGACGAAGGGCTGTTCGGTACCGGCCAGTTCGTCGTGGTCGGGGTTCTGGAAGGAGCTCATCGGTTCAGGCCTGGTGGGCGGAATCGCGCCACGCGGGCAGCTCCCGATTGGGTATGACGCTTCACACCGGCCTTCTGCTTGAACCACATCGGCGTCGACCCGCGCTTGAGGCGCCAGTTTTTCTTGGGGTGGCGGTACTCGGGCGGCGGTGGCGCGATCGTCGTGCCGGCTTCGTAGGACGAATCGCTGGTCACGTCCTGCCAGGTCTGATTCATCGCCTGCGTCGCGGTGTCCACCTCCTGGCGCACGCTCTGCTCGACGTCCTGGACCGCCGTCTGGAACTGGGTCTTCATCTTCTGAAGCTCCTCCAGTTCGATGGAGCGGTTGACCTCGGCCTTCACGTCCGCCACATAGCGCTGTGCCTTGCCCAGCAAGGTGCCCACCGTGCGAGCCACGCGCGGCAGCTTCTCGGGGCCGATGACGATCAAGGCCACCGCGCCGATCAGCGCGATCTTGTCGAAGCCGAAGTCAAGCACTTAGGACTTGGTCTTCGCGTCGACGTCGACCGTGTTCGGGTCATTGACCTTGCGGGCGGTGACCTGTTGGGGCGCAGCGGCTTGCTCTTCGGAAGTCGTGCCGTCCTTCACCCCGTCCTTGAACCCCTTGACGGCTGCGCCGAGGTCGGAACCGACATTGCGCAGCTTCTTGGTGCCGAAGATGGCGATGACGACGACGAGGACGATCAGCCAGTGCCAAATACTGAATGAACCCATGATGTTGACTCCTTGTGGACTGGCTCAAATTCTAGGTGAGGGATGACCCTAGCATCCTGGGTCATTTCGAGGCCGATCGCGTTCCGGTGCGATCGTGCTCAGCCCTTAGGTTTGGTCACAACTCAGCCTTTCAACCACGGCCGAGGCCCGCCCATCACATGCAGATGCAGGTGCAACACCTCCTGACCGCCGTCCGGACCCGTGTTGATGACGTGGCGGAAGCCGTTGGTGACACCCAGTTCCTTCATCAGCCGCGGGCCCAGGGCCGTCATCTTGCCCAGCAGCGCGGCCTCGGCCTCGGACACGTCCGCCATGGAGGCGATGTGGCGCTTGGGGATGATGAGAACGTGGACGGGTGCCCAGGGATGGATGTCATGGAAGGCCAGAACGTCCTCGTCCTCATAGGCCTTCTTGCTCGGGATCTGGCCGGCGACGATCTTGCAGAACAGGCAGTTGGGATCGTGAGTCATCTTTTACTCGCTTCAGACCGGCATGGGTTTGCCGTCGTTCCAGTTCAAGAAGCCCTTGACGAGGCGATAGAGGAACCAGATGCCGTCAACGGCCAGGATCACGAAGCCCACGCCCAGCAGCAAGGTGGCAAAGCCCAGGATGCCCCATACCAGGCTCCACCAGAAGGTACGGATCTGCCAGGTGAAATGGCTGGCGTAGACGGTGCCCGCAGTGTCCTCGCGCTTGATGTAGTTGATGATGATGGCCACGATGCCGGTAAAGCCGGTGAAGGCACTCAGGGCATAGAGGACATAGACCACCATCGTCAGCTGCTTGAGGCTGGCCAGCTTCTCGGCAGGCGCGCCGACATCCAGCGCCGCGGGGCTCGGATCGTTGTTCATGGGGCTTCTTTCGGCAGCTTGTTGCGGGACGCAAATTCTTCCAGGCCAGACAAGCCCTCGCGACGCGCAAGTTCCCGGAGCACGTCCTCGGGCTTCAGCCCGAAGTGGGCCAACGCCACCATGCTGTGAAACCACAGGTCGGCCACTTCATAGACGACCTTCTGGGCGTCGCCATCCTTGGCGGCCATGACGGTCTCGGTGGCTTCCTCGCCGACCTTTTTCAGGATGGCGTCCAGGCCCTTGTCGAAGAGCTTGGCGACGTAGCTGGTGCCGGGGTCAGCACCCTTGCGGGACTCGATGACCGCGCCGACGCGGCGGAGGATGTCGTCACTCATAGATCTTGCTCGGATCCTTCAGAACGGGTTCGGTGGCACTCCAGACGCCGTTCTCCAGCTTCTGGAAAAAGCAGCTGTGGCGGCCGGTGTGACAGGCAATGCCGGGCTCATGGCCAAGTTGGGTGATGGTCAGCAGCACGACGTCGTTGTCGCAGTCCATGCGAATGGCATGCACCTGCTGGAAATGACCGCTCTCCTCGCCCTTGTGCCAGAGCTTGCCGCGCGAGCGGCTCCAGTAGACGGCCTGGCCGCGCTCGGCCGTCAGGGCCAGGGCCTCGCGGTTCATCCACGCGAACATCAGCACGTCGCCCGTGCCCTGCTCCTGGGCGATGACGGGCACCAGCCCCTTGTCGTCCCATTTGATTTCGTCCAGCCAGTTCATTGCCCGCCCGGCCGCCCGAAGGGCAATGGCGCCCCCTCGGGGGACAGAGAACGAAGTAAACGTGGGGGCTGCGTTTCCATGGTTTCAGTCTAGGTGAGTGGGGCCGACGTGGTTGCGTTCTGCCGCGAACCAGTTCAGGACCGGGATGGTGCCCGGCAGCACAGGCTTGACCTGCACCGGCAGGCTGGCCCAGGCCATCTGCTGGTTCTCCAGCATCTGGAAATCGCCGGTCCACTCGAAGACCTTGCAGAAGTTCAAGCGCACCAACGCATGCGGGTAGTCGAAGATTTCCGTCTTCCAGGGATGCGCGGCGCCGATCTCGATGCCAATCTCCTCGCGCAGCTCACGCGCCAGCGCCTGCTCGATGCTTTCGCCCGGCTCGACCTTGCCGCCCGGGAATTCCCAGTAGCCGGCGTAGACCTTGCCCTCAGGCCGCGAAGTCAGCAGGAACTGGCCGTCAGGCGCGACGAGTACGCCAACCGCCACTTCAGTGATGGGACGTTCGGTCATTCGGCGCGCCCCGCCATGTCACGCGCGAACTGGTAAGCCACACGGCCCGAGCGCGAGCCGCGCTCCAGCGCCCAGATCAGCGCCGGCTGGCGTGCCCCTTCAATGGCGGCGTCGTCCACGCCAAAGTGGCGCAACCACTGCGCCACGATGGCCAGGTATTCGTTCTGGCTGAAGGGGTAGAAGCTGATCCACAGCCCGAAGCGCTCGGACAGCGAAATCTTCTCCTCCACGGCCTCGCCGGGATGGATTTCGCCATGCTCGCCATGGGTGCCCGCAAGGTTGTCGACCATCTTCTCGGGCAGCAGGTGGCGGCGGTTGCTGGTGGCGTAGATCAGCACGTTGTCGGTGGCGGCAGCAACGGAGCCGTCAAGCACGCTCTTCAGCGCCTTGTAGCTGGCCTCGCCTTCGTCGAAGCTCAAGTCATCGCAGAAAACCACGAAGCGCTCCGGGCGGGCCGCAACCTGTTCGACCAGGTCCGGCAGGTCCACCAAGTCGGCCTTGTCGACTTCGATGAGGCGCAGGCCCTGGCTCGAAAACTCGTTGAGCACGGCCTTGATCAGCGAACTCTTGCCCGTGCCCTTGGCGCCCGTCAGGAGCACGTTGTTGGCCGGCTTGCCGGCGACGAACTGGGCGGTATTGCGCAGCAAGCGCTCCTTCTGCGGCTCGACTTCCTGCAGGTCTGACAGGCGGATGCGGCTGACGGCGCGCACCGGCTCAAGCACCAGGGCGCCATGGCGCCGGCGGGCACGAAAGGCGGTGGAAGCAGCCCAGTCGGGCGGCGTGGCGGCGTGGGGCAGAACGGCTTCGAGCCGGGTCAGCAGGCCCTCGGCGCGGGTGAGGAAGGAATCCAGAGCGGCAGACATCGCCGCAGTTTAGGCGGGCAGGCTCAGGCGATCGCCTTGAGCGAGGCTTCGAGCTGCTCCGTCGGCAGCCGCTTGAAGCCCGAGCGGGCATAGCGCTGCAGCCGGCCAATGATGAAGCTGACCCAGACCGAGGCCTGTGCATTGGCCTGCACGGTCGGCGTCAGTGAACCCTGCGCCTCGGCTGCGGCGCGCAGTACCTGGCGCAGCGAGGATTCGATGCGGTCGAAGAACTGGTTCATGCGGGCCACCAGCCGCTCGTTCTCGTAGACCAGGGCGTCGCCCACCATCACCCGCGCCATGCCGGGATTCTTTTCGCCGAACTGCAGGATGACGCTGGCGATGCGCGCGGCCTTGCCAGGCGGCGGCAGGGGATGCGGCGAGTCGGCGATCTGGTTGACCAGGCCGAAGACGCTGCTCTCGATGAAATCGATCAGCGCCTCGAACATCTGCGCCTTGCTGGCGAAGTGGCGGTACAGGGCCGCCTCGCTGACGTCGAGCTTGGCTGCCAGCGCCGCCGTCGTGATGCGGTCGGCGCCCGGCTGCTCCAGCATGCCGGCCAGCACCTGCAGGATCTGCGTGCGGCGCTCGCCGGGCTTGGGGCGCTTCTTGGGGTTGGCAGCGGGGCTGTCGGCGGCGGGCTGGTCGGCGTCCATGCCGGCGATGTTAGGGCCTGTTACAGCCCTAGTCGCGCAGCCAGCCCAGGCGGCGAGCTTCGTAGATCGCTTCCACTTTGGAGCGCACGTGCAGCTTGCGGTAGACCCGCTTGACGTAGGTCATCACCGTGTGCGGCGAGACCTGCATGAACTGCGCGATCTCATCGAAGGTGAAACCCTTGGCCGCCAGGTGCAGCACGCGCGATTCCTGCTCGGACAGGGCGACAACTTCCTCGTCGGCCATCGTCGCGGCCATGGCCTCCGGCGAGGGGCCGGTCGAGTTCTGCGACCCGGGGGCCAGACGCACCAGCAGGCGGCGGGCGATGACGGGGCTGATGGGGCTGCCGCCGGCGCGCAGAGAGCGCAGCTGGCCGGGCAGGTCCAGCGCCAGGCTGTCTTTCAGCAGATAGCCGGTGGCGCCAGCCTCGATGCTGGCGACCACATGCTGCTCATCGCCGAAGACGGAAATGACCATGACCTCGCACTGCGGCCGGGTCTGGGCCGCATGGCGGATCAGCTCGATGCCGCTGCCGCCAGGCAAGTCCAGGTCAACGAGCAGGACGTCGGGCTGCAACTGATCGAACATGCGCCGGCCCTGGGGCAGGTCGGGCGCGATGCCCAGCAGCTCGATGTCGGGCACGCTGCCCAGAGCGTGAGTGAAAGCCTCGCGGAAGCGGGCTTGGTCTTCGACGATCAGGACCGAGAACGGGGACATGGACTCTGTGGACTTTCCAAACGCGCGGAAGCCGCATTGTCAGGTGAGGATACCCCCTCATCCATGAGCGTCTTCCTTCAGAACAGGGGGTAGCGTAACAAGGCTGCCAGGGAACGCACCCGCTGGGTCACGTAGGCCGGGCGGTGCTGCAGGCGCCGGCCATCGGCCGCCTTGCGCAGCCAGYGCTGCATCCAGACGGTGCGCAGCCCCAGGCTGCGGGCCGATTTCTGGTGGATCAGCGTGTCTTCAACGAGGATGCAGCGTTCCGGCTTCAGCTTCAGGCGTGCCAGCACGATACGGAACATGCGCGTATCGGGCTTGGGGCGGGAGTGGCCGAAGATGATCATGTCCTCGACGCAGATCAGGCGCTCGAAGACGCCGGACAGCCCGATGGCCGCCAGCACGCGCTCGGCATAGCTGCGCGGCGCATTGGTCATCAGCAGCTTGCGCCCCGGCAGGCGGCGCAGCGCGGCCAGGTCATGGCCGTGGCCATGCAGATGGGCCTCCAGCCCGGGCAGGCGATGGGTCTCGCTGAGGAAATGCGCCGGCTTCACGCCATGGTGGCGCTGCAGCCCCGTCAGCGTTGCGCCATAGCGCTGCCAGTAGCGGTTGCGCAGAGCGGCGGCCTGCTCTTCCGTCAGGCCGAGGTAGGTGACCATATAGGCCGCCATCGACGCATTCAGCTCGGTGAACGCCCGATGCGAAGCGTTGTGCAGGGTGTCGTCGAGGTCGAACAGCCAGACCGGGTCGCGAGATTTCGTCACCCACCGATCATCGCAAGTCCTCGCCTTCGGCTCAGACGCGGAACGCGCATTCCGTCTCATCGAGACGAAATCATCGCAAGTCCTCCCCTTCGGCTCAGACGCGGCACGAGCATTTCGTCTCATCGAGACGAAATCATCGTGCCGTAGGCCTGMTCGGTCAGYAYCTCCAGCAGCATGGCGTGCGGCACACGGCCGTCGATGATGTGCACGGCATTGACACCGCTCTTGGCCGCGTCAATGGCGCCGGCGATCTTGGGGATCATGCCGCCACTGATGGTGCCGTCGGCCACCAGCTCGTCGATGCGGCGCGGCGTCAGTTCGGTCAGCAGCTCGCCGTTCTTGTCCAGCACGCCGCGGATGTTGGTCAGCATCAGCAGCTTCTCGGCCTGCAGCACCGTGGCCAGCTTGGCGGCGACGACGTCAGCGTTGATGTTGTAGCTCTCGTTGTGCTCGCCAAAGCCGATGGGGCTGACGACGGGGATGAACTGGTCGTCCTGCAGGGCCTTCACGACGCTGGGGTCGATGGCGACGATGTCGCCGACCTGGCCGACGTCGTGCTCCTTGGCTGGGTCGTCCTTGTCCATCATCTTGAGCTTCTTCGCGCGGATCATGCCGCCGTCGCGGCCCGTGAGGCCCACGGCCTTGCCGCCGGCGGCATTGATGAGGCCGACGATGTCCTGCTGCACCTGGCCGGCCAGCACCCACTCGACGACCTCCATGGTTTCCTCGTCGGTGACGCGCATGCCCTGCACGAACTCGCCTTTCTTGCCCAGGCGGCTCAAGGCGCCTTCGATCTGCGGCCCGCCGCCGTGCACGACGATGGGGTTCAGGCCCACGAGCTTGAGCAGCACCACGTCCTCGGCGAAGTCCTGCTGCAGGCCCGGGTCGGTCATCGCATTGCCGCCGTATTTGATGACGATGGTCTTGCCGTGGAACTTGCGGATGTAAGGCAGGGCCTGCGAAAGGATCTCGGCCTTCTCGCGCGGGGCGATGTGGGAGACGTCGGTGGTATGGGGGGTGGTCATGCAGCGGACTCCGGAAAGCAGCAGGCGGATTCTAGGGACGCCGCCATGGCGGTTGCTCCCATGACCCGCCAGCTTGAGGATGCATCCGGCGCATGCCCGCGGGTCACTTGCCGGCGAAAAACACCTGCCGCACGAAGGCCTTCACATCCGCTCGCGATTGCCGGAAGGCCGATTCGTTGCGCCCGACATGCACGCCCCGGATGACGCAGCTGTCGAAGAACTCCCCAAGCCTCGCCGCGTCGATGGTCGCGCCGGTTCGCTCGGCCGTGATCTTCCACGCCTCGATGTCCCAGCGCAGCACGCCGCAGGGCGCTGCCGACGTGGCCCCCTCCAGCAGGAAGGGCTGGTACATGGCGTCCCAGGAATGCGGCGCCCCGGCGTAGTTGATGGTGCGAGCCGGCGTGCCCGCCTCGGCGTAGCGCTCGGCCAACTGCTCGCAGGGCCGCGCCGTGGCGTAGTCGTCTTCAGCGCCGACGAGGTTGAGCAGCGGCGCCTTCGTCACTCGCGGCGACCAGTAGACCTGGTTGCATCCCGCGTACACCGGGATGTGCAGGGCGAAGCTCAGGTCACTCTTCACCACGGCACGGCGCAGCGGTTCGATGGCGGTCTGGAAGGCCACGCTTCCGCCGCGCGAGAAGCCCATGATGCCGATACGGGAAGCATCGATGCGTGGATGACCGGCGAGCAGCATCAGCGCCTGGAAGGCGTCCATCAGGTCGGCCGAGTAGGGAACAAGCGTCTGGTTCTCCGCCGTGCGCTTGACGCCGCGCGCCTCAAAGACGTGGACGACGAAGGTAGCGACGCCGATGTCGTTCAAGGCGTCGACCCATTGCGACATGCTGCTCTCCACGCCGGCGCTGCCATGCATCAGCACCATGGCCGGGACCTTGTCGCCGGCGCCCCTGGGCAGGCTCAGTTCGCCCCAGACGCGCTGCGCCGCCCAGTTCTGGCGGCGCTCGCGGGCGAGGTCGAACATGGTCTTGGGCGTGAAGCTGTCGAAGTCGATGCGCCCCTGCGTATCGGGTTTCAGGTCCTGGGCCGGCGTCGCGAACGGCAACGCCAGCAACAGCATGGCCAGCAGGCTGGCCGCAACGCGTATCAAAGCGGCATTCATCATGGCACCCATTCTGCGGGGGCCTGCTGCGCGCCGCTGACAATGCCGCCATGCAAGCCAGCGCCTATCTCAAGCTCTCGGTCGCAGTCGCCCTCGTGACCATTGCGCTGAAGACCGCCGCCTGGTGGTGGACGGGCTCGGTCAGCCTGGCGGCCGACGCGTTGGAGTCCCTCGTCAACCTGGCCGGCGCCGTGTTCGCCCTGGCCATGGTGACGCTGGCCGCCCAGCCACCGGATGAAGGCCACCCCTATGGTCACCACAAGGCCGAATACTTCTCCAGCGGGTTCGAGGGCATCCTCATCATCGCGGCCGGCCTGGGCATCCTGTGGGGCGCTGCAGACCGCTGGCAACACCCCCAGGCTCTGGAAGCCATCGGCGTCGGCGTCACGCTGGCCGTCGTCAGCTCGGCGTTGAACGGTGCCATGGCCTGGGCCATGCTGCGCAAGGCACGCGAGGTGCGCTCGGTGGCACTGGAGGGCGATGCGCGCCACCTGATCACCGACGTCTGGACCTCGGCCGGTGTCGTGGCCGGGCTGCTGGGTGTCATGGCCACCGGCTGGCAATGGCTGGACCCGTTGCTGGCCATCATCGTGGCGCTGAACATCCTGCGCGAAGGCGTGCATCTGATGCGCGAGTCCACCGGTGGCCTGATGGACCAGGCCCTGGACGCCGAATCCATGACTCAGGTGATGGCGGTGCTGGACGGCTTTATCCATCCGCACGCCATCCGCTTCGACCACATCGCCAGCCGCGTGGCCGGCCAGCGTCGCTTCATCGACCTGCACATGCACATGCCGGCCAGCTGGACTCTGGGCCGCGCCGCGGCGCTGCGCGTGGACGTCGAGCAGGCGCTGATGAGTGCCGTGCCCGGGCTGCGCGCCAGCATCCAGCTGCTGCCCATGGACGTCGAGGCGCACAACATGGACGAGGAGGACCTGGTTTGATCGCGGTATTGCAACGGGTGCGCGAGGCACGCGTCGAAGTGGGCGGTGCTGTTGTCGGCGCCATCGGCCCGGGCTTGCTGATGCTGGTCTGCGCCGAACCCACCGACAGCGAGGCGACCGCCGAGAAGCTGATCACCAAGGTGCTGAAGCTGCGCGTCTTCAGCGACGACGCCGGCAAGATGAACCGCAGCCTGCAGGACGTGGCCGGCGGCCTGCTCATCGTCAGCCAGTTCACGCTGGCGGCCGACACGAGTGCCGGCAACCGGCCGAGCTTCACGGGCGCTGCTCCGGCGGAGCCGGGACGCCGGCTCTACGAGCACGCGCTGGCGTTTGCACGAAGCCAGCACCCTGTCGTCGCCAATGGCGAGTTCGGTGCCGACATGCAGGTCCACCTCATCAACGACGGCCCCGTCACCATCCCGATACGGATGGTTTAGGGATCCTTGAAGACGAGTTTGCACTGGCGCTTGTAGGCCCACCAGGCCGAGACCGTCGCCGTCATCAACGCCGTGAGCGCCGCCCAGGTCAGCACGGACCGGTAGGACGCCTCCTGTCCGCCATGCTGCAGGGCTTCGATGCCGCCCAGCACGGCGCATGCCAGCACGAACACCTGCAGGAAGCGCAAGAGCCAGAACTTCGCAAGGATCTTCACCACGAGGATCTCCTACCCGATCTCTATCGTCAGCCGCGACAGGCTGCCTGGCACAGGCCGCGCCAGCGCCAGTCCAGCCATGCGGTAGGCGTTCGCGCGCCGCATGGCCGGCAGCTCGGCGCCCGCCTCGTCCCGCACCCGCTCCACACCATATCCGCGCGAGCCGACGCGGTAGGTCAGCTCGAAGCGCAAGTCCGCCAGCACCAGCTGCACGGTGAGCCCGTCCAGCAACGGCGGCATGACAGGATCGACGACGAGGGCGCCCTGCTCCAGCCGCAGGCCGAGCAGCGAGTTGATGACCAGACCCAGCGCGATGCCCGGGCCGCTGGAATAGATGCGCCAGCCGCCGTCCAGCGCCACCTCGCCGGCCAGCGCTCGGCCGTAATGGGCCTGGGCCTCGTAGCGGTCGGGGAAGGAGGCATCGGAGCTGGAGTAGTAGCAATTGGCCTGGCGCCGGCTCGCGCTGGGCACGCGGTCGGTCAGTGCAATCGGGTGGGCCAGCGCGAGCGCCTGCAGGAAGGCTTCGGCGTGACCGAGATGGGCCAGCATCTGGGCATAGCGCAGATGGGCGTGCATGTACATGATGCCGATCTCGCGGCCGAAGAAGGTGCTGGTCTCGGCGCGCTGGAACAGCTGCGACGGGCCACCGCGATAGGGTAGCGGCGCGTCGAACAGGCGGGCACCATCGGGGCCCTTCAGATGCTGCTCGATCAGCGCGGCCTGGATGGCGGCCTGCTCAGGGGTGAAGAGCTCGTCGATGACGGCATGCATCATCGGCAGCAGGCTGTAGCGCAGGCCGGTGCGGGTGTCCTGCGGGTGGATCCACAGCTCGCGCTCGCCCTGCTCAGGGAAAAGTGCATAGCCAGCGACGACATCGTCCTGCACCAGCAGGCGCTGGAACTCGGCGCGCACGCCCATGGCCTCGGCGGTCAGCGCGGCGGCGTCATGGGCTCGGCCGATCTGCGTGAAGGCCGTCGCCAGCGTGTGCAGCATCTGGTGGTGCAGCGTCACGGTCCAGGCGCTGCACAGGCGCTCGCGCAGCGCCGGGTCAGCCGGCTGCAGCGAGTCGTTCCAGTCGCCATGCCAGTAGGCGGCCAGCCCCGTGCCGGGTACGACGCGCTGGCGGATCAGCGCCAGCGCCCGCTCCACATGCGCCGCCAGCGCGGCCGGCTCGCCACCATGGAAAGGCAGCACCTCATCGAGCAAGCCGGTGTCGCCGCTGGCGATGAGGTATTGCGCCAGGCCCAGCAGCGGCCAGAAGACGATGTCGCCATGCGAGTCGCCGGCACGGATCTTGGCCTCGCGCTCGAAAAACATGAACCACTGCGGCCAATCGCCATCCGGGTTCTGGTTGCTGAAGACACGCAGCAGCAGATCGCGCACCGGTGCGGTCTGGCCCAGGGCCAGCAGCATTTCCAGCGGCCCCTGGCAGACATCGCGCGTGCCCCAACCGCCGCCCGAATACTGTTCCAGACCGCGCGGCGACAGGTAGTGCACCAGGGCGTTGTGGGCATACCAGGGCAGGATGTCGCTCAACTGCGCCAAGGCCGGGTGTTGCCACTGCGGCAGCGTGAGCGGCTGGGCGGGTGGTGGCACAGTGTCGAGCAGCTCGCCGCGCAGCGTCAGCGAAAACGCCGACGCCGGCGAGAAGTCGAGGCAGACCAGCGGCTCGCCGCGGCTGACACCGTCGTCGAACAGCCGGCCGTCGTCGCCCACGATGGCCAGGCCCGACGCGTCGATGACGAGGCCGCCACCGGGAAAGCGCTCCGCCAGCTCGCTGCCTTCGGGCGGCGTGATGCGCAGCCGGCTGCCACTGTGCTCCCACACGGGCTTGAATGGCGCGGCGCCATCGTCACCGCCCACGGCCAGGTTGAGGCTGGCCCGCAGGCGCAGCGCCCGGCCCTTGAGCATGCGCACGCTCAGCGCCATCGCATCCGGCGTGGCGCCGGCCGACGCGACGACCTCGATGACGCCGGCATCAAAGGCATACAGCCAGCGGCAACGCTGCGGCTGGATCTCGAAAGCCGACGGCAGGCCGAGCAGCAGCCAGTCGCTCACCTGTGGCTGCACGAACAACCGCAGGCCGGCCGTGCAGAACAGGCCGAGCAGGCTGCGCTGCGTGGACAGCAGACGGTTGATGCTGACATGGCCCTGGGTCAGCATGGAATGGAAGACACCGCCCATCCAGCAGGTGGACGTCAGCGCGCCTTCGTCAGGCACGAGATGGTCGCCGCTGCGCAGGATGTGGCCGTGGGGCCGCTGCACCAGCAGTTCCTTGGCGCGCAACACGACGTGGGTCGCCTCGCCGGTGAAGAAACTCAAGCGCTGGTTGCCCTGCCATTCCTCATGGCGACGCTCGCCTGGGATGTAGGCGGCCAGGTCCTCGTCGCTGAAGTCCCGGCTGGCCAGCATCGATGCGCTGGCGAACAGGCTGGGCGCCGGCAAGAGGCCCGGCGCGTCCAGCATGTTGGATGGCTGGGCCTCGGGCAGCGCCAGCAGCGTGGGCAGCCGGGCCAGGTCGGCGTCGCTGCTGGCCCCGGGATGATGGGCTTGCAGCGCCAGGAAAAAGCCCGCCGCCGCGCGCTCACCGGGCGCGAGCGGCAGGGCCTCGTCCTGCAACCCGACCAGGGCGTGCTCGTGCTGCAGGCGCTGCCCCGGCAGGCCGCTCAACAGCCCTGGCGGCCAGGCGCCCTCAAGCGCGGCATGGCCCCAGACCTGGCTGGCATCGGTCGCAAAACTCTCCGCGCGGCGCAACGAGCCGGCCAGCAGCCAGGGGTGCTTGCCGCCCTGCGCCTGGTTCTGGCGCGCGGCCAGCAGCACGCCGTGGCCGGGGTGCTGCAGCGGCTGCAGGTCGATGTAGTGGCTGACATAGAACTCGTTGGTGCGCGCGGCGCCATAGTCGGCCAGGCCCACGTCCTGCACCAGCACGGGTGCAATCTCGCAGGCGGTGTCGCTAACGTTCGCGGCCTGCAGATGCCAGAACAGCACGAGCTCATCTGCGGCCAGGCGCAGTTGCAGGCGCAGGGCCAGGCCGTCCCACTCACCGCGCATCTCGAAGGCACCTTCGTCGGTGTGCGCGCTCAGCGGCGAGAGCGGCCCCAGCAGCGCTGCGATGCGCCAATTGCCGCCCGCATCGCGCCGGCGCAGCCAGACATTGGCCGGCCCGCCTTCCAGCTCGTTGCCGGGGAAGAGGTTGAGCATCAGCGCCGGCCCGAACATCAGGCGGCGCAGCGCGCCATGGGACAGCAGCTCGGCCTCGAGGCCGACTTTGTTGCCAAGGGAGTGAACGGTCATGTTTGTCGCTGCGCCAACAGCCAGGGCAGCAGTCCAGGATCTTGATAGGCCGGCGTCCAGGAGTCGTGGCCGACACCGGGGTAGATGGTCAGTGATGCAGTGCCACCGGCCGCGCGCAGCGCCTCGACACAGGCGATGTGCGGCGCCAACGGCACGACTTGGTCCTGCTCGCCGTGATAGCCGCGCACCGGCACGCCGCGCATGGCGGACACCTTGGCCGGATCGCCAAAGCCGCAGACAGGTGCGATGGCCGCGAGGTCGCGCGGGAAGGCCGTGGCCCAGTGCCACACGCCGAAGCCGCCGAGGGACAGACCGGTACCGACGCAGCGCTGCGGATCGATATTGAGCCTGGCCTTGAGGGCGCCGAGCAGCTTGTGCAAGCGCTCGGGGTCCCAACGCAGGTTGTCCTCGAGCTGCGGGCTGACAACGATGCACGGATAGTCGGCGCCGACGGCGACCAGCTTGGGCGGGCCGTGGACCTTGACCTTCTCCAGGTCGGTGCCACGCTCGCCCGAGCCGTGCAGAAAGACAACCAGCGGCCAGGCTTCGGTGCGTCGGCTGTATTCGCGCGGCAGCCAGATCCAGAAGCGCTGGCCTTCGAGCTCCCAGGCGCGCTGCTCGCCGGCGGCCAGGCCGGCAGGCGTGGGCGGCAAAGCCGCGCAGGCGCTGAGCAGAGCCGGCGTCGTCAACAGCAACTGGCGGCGGTTCATCGTCATGGTGTGGGCTCCAGCTGGATGGTGGTGGCGTTGGCGGGCAGGGGCAGTTCGCGATCCTGCCAGCTCAGGCCCTGAGTCTCGACGTTAGCGCTCGGCAACCGCTCCGTACCCGGCCAGGCCAGGCGCAATTCACCAGGCAGTCGTTCGGGCCGGCGGTCGATATGCAGCGTCCAGCCGCCATCGGCGCGCCTGAGCAACCGGTAGTCGAGGCGGCCCCAGGCGGTGGACAGGCCAGCCACGCCGATGTCACCGGCCGCACGCCAGGCTGGCGACAAGCCAGCGCCGAGCACGAGGCTGCCAGTGGCTTCGCGCTCGTAGGCCAGCAGGTCCAGGGCCGCGCGCAGGTAGTCGGACGAGATCCAGGCATGCGGCATGTCGCCCAGGAAGCGGGCCTCGCGCGCATCGGGCCGCACCACCTCGGCCCACTGGTTCCAGCCCATCGGGCGCTGGTGCGTGAAGAACCAGGCCAGCAGCCGGTGCGCTTCATCCACCCGACCCAGGCGCACCAGGGCGCTGACATTGCGCAGTTCGTAGGGCGTGTAGTCCGCCCAGGCCTTGCGACCCGTGATGCGGGCCTCGGCTTCCAACACATAGCGGTCGAAGGTGCCGCGCAACAGCTCGGGTGGCAGCTTGTCGGCCTGGGCCGGGTTGAGGGCCATGGTCGTCGACGTCGCGTCGAAGTCGCCGCGGTCGGCGGCGCCGGCGATGTGGTCCAGCTTGTAGTGCCGGGCGGTCGCGATGATGGAGGCGCTCAGTTCGGCCTCGAACTCGTCACGCGACACCGCCCAGCGCACGGCCTGCGCGGTGTCACCCAGGGCCTGGGCAATCTGCACCGCGTCCTTGTAGCCGCGCAAGGCCCAGAAGTCGTCCCAATAGGAATAGGCCGGCTTGTCGCTGTAGCCCTCGTGGCTGATGGACGGCGGCATCAGCCCCTTGAAGCGCGGGTCGGCACCCGGCTTGCGTTCACTCTGGCGCAGGGCCTCCATCCACGCCACGACGCGCTGCACCTTGGGCCAGTGGCGCTCCAGCAGCGCGCGATCCTGGGTGTGACGCCAGAGCTCGGCGACGGCAAACAGGTATTGGCCGTGGCTGTCGTTCTCGACGACGGGGTCGGCGCCGCGCTGGTCGACGCAGCAGGGCACCTTGCCCGACTCGAAGATATAGCCGCCATACCAGTCGACGAACTCGCGCGCGGCCTGGGCCTCACCCATGCGCACGAGGCCGGCCACCATCATGGCGCCATCGCGCACCCACGAGCGGGCATAGGAGCGCGTGCCGGGGCGCAGTGCGGGGCCGTCGCGGGACACGAGGATCTGCGCCAGCGCGCTGCGCATGGTGTCGGCGATGGGCTGGGCCTGGGGCGGCAGGTTCAGTTCCAGCACGCCGAGGCGGTCGCGCCATTGCGCGGCGGCGACGGCCAGGCGGGTGTCGAGGGCCCCCGCATCACCGCCCGTCACCCAGCCCAGGCTGCGTGCCTCGCCCGGTGCGAGTTCGATGTCGAAGCGCATCAGCGCGGAGGGCAGTAGCTCGGCGTCCGCCAGTTGCGTGAGGAGCGGCGCCTGCAGCAGCGTGGCGAAGCCGGGGCCGGCGCTCCACGACGCGGCGCGCACTTCGGCCGGCGTCTCGCGTGGCTGGATGGCCAGGCCGGCAGCAGTCAACTTGCCATCGGCCCAGGCCACGGTGGGCAGAGGACTGATGCCTCCTTGCGTCGACAGGAATTGCTGCGGCGGGTTGACCTGCCAGGGGCGCAATGCCAGCAGCAGCGAGTAGCGCTGCGGTTTGCTGGTCGGGTTGCGTAGCGTGTAGCGGGCCAGCAGCTGCGGCGCCTTGGCCGGACCGTCGGCACCGGCTTCGACGCGCAACTCGACGTCTGCATGCTGCCACCGAACGACCGGCAAGGCGTGCTCGATGAGGCTGCGCCCCGTGCGCACCTGAGCCCAAGTGACGAGACGACCATCAGCCAGGCGCACGGTCGGCTCGATGCTGGGGCCGCCGCGGGTCAGCTCGATGGCGCCGTCCTCGCTGACCAGGCCGGAGCGCTGGGCACCGCCATCCACGCCGACGACGGTCCAGTAATTCTGTTCGCCGAGGAAGGCCCGCGGCAGCTCGCCGCGCGGCAGGGACTTGGCCAGCTCAGCGACGGCGGCGTTGCGGTCCGGCCATTGCGCGGCGTCACGCAACTCGACCTCAGGCGGCTTTTTTCCTTCGTAACGCAGGCGCAGCCAGCGCCATTCCTGCTCGCCGAGGAACAGCGCGCGGCCGGGCTGGGTGGACAGCGTCTTCCAGCGCCGGTTGTCGTCGGAGACCTCGACGCGCATGGCCGCGCCGCTGGCAAACCACAGGCCGTTGAACTCGCGCAAGGTCTGGAAGTCCAGCGTCATCTCGCTGGCGCCCAGCCTGCGGCGCGGCTCCGGCCAGGCTTTGGGCGCAGGCTCGCGCGGCTCCAGGCCCAGGGCGCCGATACACAAGGCCCCTGCCCCGCCACCGCCCTGCTGGCCGGCAACGACGACGAACTCGATGAACTGGCTGCGCTTGAGCACGCGGTCCTCGGTCGGCCCCCAGGCGAAGGCGACGTGGCGGCGCTTGAAGCGCGTCTCGGTCAACGTTTCTGGCAATGCGAGCGCCGGGCGATTGATCCACCAGACGTTGTCGCCGCTGGCGTCGACGAACTTGATCTGCACGTCGTTGCCGGTGGTCTTGCCCTTGAGCTGGGTGGTCAGCGCGAAGTCGGCCGGCCAGTCCAGCGGCAGTTCGCGGCGCAGCACGGCATAGCCGGAGACGCCGGCAAAGTCGTAGTCGAGGCAGAGGGAGTCGTCGCGAGAGTCTTGTCGAAGGGTAGCCTTGACCTGGTCGGAGGCGGTGGCTTTCCAGCGGGTGGCGTCCTTCATGTCATCGAGGATGGCGGCGTGAGACGCAAGGCACGCGAGCAGGGTGCAAGTCAGCAAGACGTAGAGAAACCTTCTCATGGCTTGGCGGCTGCAGGTTGAGAGGTAAGGCCCATGCCGGGAGTTCGCCCCGGCGGGCGACCTACTTTCTTGTGCGAACAAGAAAGTAGGCAAAGAAGTCGCCCCCGAACCGCCCGCCCCTTTGCTTCGCAGCGGGGTGCCCTGCGGTACTCAGCCCTTGAGGCCCCGCGCAAAACTCCCTTCGCTACGCTGCGGTCAAACAGTTGCGCGGAGTCAGTTCTTGAGGCGCGCTGCGCGCGCGGCCTCAAGGTCTTGCGTTCCTCGGCGGGCTCAAAGGGGGGGAGAAAACCACCTCGGTGCGAACGGCTTTCGGGTTTGGCTGTTGGCTGTTCGGCTGTTTCGAGAACTCCCCTTCTAAACCGCCGAGAAGCGCAGGAGCCCGGGGCGCGAGCGCAGCGAGCCTCAAGCTCTGACTTCGCGCCCCTTTGTTTGAACGCAGCGTAGCGAAGTGAGTTGGGCGCGGCCCCGGGTTCAGAGCATCGCAGGGAACCCCGCAGGGGCGGTTTCGCAGGGGCGACTTTTTGCCTTCTTTTTGGTCGCTCAAAAAGAAGGTCGCCCGCCGGGGCGAACTCCCGGCTGGGCATAGGCACAAAGCCTCTGCAACGGGCCGTCATTTCACACTCCCCATCAACAGCCCCTGCATGTAATACCTCTGCAGCGCCACAAACAACCCCAGCACCGGCAGCACGGTGATCACCGCCCCCGCCATCATCAGCTCGCTGTCGTTCACATGCTCCCGCGACAACGCAGCCAATGCGACTGGCAGCGTGTGCATCTCGCCATCCGTCAACACGATCAACGGCCACATGAAGTCGTTCCAGCTTCCTAAGAAAGCAAACACCGCCAGCGTCACCAACACCGGCTTCAACGTCGGTAACACGATGTTCCAGAAGATGCGCCACTCGCCGGCCCCATCCAGACGGGCCGCTTCCAGCAACTCATCCGGCACGCCGCGCGCGTACTGGCGCACGAGGAAGATGCCGAAGATGCCGGCCATGCTGGGGATGAGCACGCCCATCCAGGTGTTCACCAGGCCCATGCCCTTAAGCATCAGGAACAGCGGCAGCATCGCCACCTGCCCCGGGATGACCAACGCCGCAATCAGCAGACCGAACACCTGCTCACGATGCCGAAACCGCAACTTGGCGAACGAGTAGCCCGCCAGCGTGTTGAAGCTCACCGACAGCAGCGTGCTCACAACGGCCAACCCCAGGCTGTTGACGAAGGCGCGCTTGAGGCCGCCATCGCCGAGCAACAGCCGGTAGTGCGCCAGTGTCGGTTCGTGCGGCACCAAAGGCGGCGGCAGACTGGACGCGCTGCCGGCCGGCATCAGCGACACGCAGACCATCCAGACCAGCGGGAAGGCCGCCAGCGCCGCAAAGGCCCACAGCAGGCCGTTGATGAGCAGGGCCCTGGGCTTCATGCGCCCTCCCCCGTCAGCCGCCGCTGCACGACGATCAGGCCCTTGCTGACCACCACAATGACGACGAAGAGCACGAAGGCCACCGCCGAGGCCAGGCCCAGGTTCCACCACTTGAAGCCTTCTTCGTACATCAGGTAGAGCACGCTGACCGTGCTCTGCAGCGGGCCGCCCTGGGTCATCACGTAGGGCTCGGCAAAAAGCTGGAAATAGCCGGCCGTCGTCAGGATGGTGACCATCAGCAGCGTCGGCGCGATGCTGGCCAGCGTGATGTAGCGGAACTGGGCCCAGCTGCGCGCGCCGTCCAGCCGCGCGGCTTCGTACAGGTCGTGCGGCACGGCCTGCAGCGCGGCGATGAAGATGATCATGTTGCCGCCGAAGTTCTTCCAGGCGGCGAACAGGATGATGGTGGGCATGGACCAGTGCGGGTCGCCCAGCCAGTCGACGGGGTCCAGGCCCAGGGACTGCAGCGTGTAGTTCACCAGACCGTATTTGACGTGGAAGAGATAGCGCCAGATGACGGCGACGGCCACCAGCGTAGTCACCACGGGGGCGAACAAGGCGGTGCGCAGCAGCGGCTTGAAACGCACCAGCTTCGACTGCAGCAGCACGGCCGCGGCCAGCGACACGCCGATCGACAGCGGCACGCCGAGCACGACGAAGTAGAGGGTATTGCCCAGCGCCTTCCAGAACAGCGGCAGGCTCAACACGTGCACATAGTTGTCCCAGCCTTGCCAGCGCAGGTTGCGCAGGTCGGCCAGCGCATAGATGTCGAAATCGGTGAGGCTCAACGCAAGGCCGGCGAAGACGGGCACGCCAAAGAACAGCGCGATGACGATCAGCGCCGGGGCGGCGAAGGCCCAGGCGGCGAGGGATTCGCGACCACTGTGCTTCATGCGGCGGTCTTTCGGTCCAGCATCCAGCGGCGCTTTTCCAGGATGCCGTCGACGAGGGCATCCAGCGAACGCACCGTCGTGTCGAGGTCGGTCACGCCGTGCACCGCGCGCGTGGCCGCGAGCTGCATCTCCTTCTCGATGCGCTCCCATTCCGGCACGGCCGGCGCCGCGCGCACGCGCTCGAGCTGGCGGCGGAAGGCGGCGGCGTGGCGGTCCTCGGCCAGCGTGGCGCCGTTCAAAGGCAGGGCCCAGGCACCGCGCCGCGCCGGCAGGTCGCCCGTCAGGCGGTAGAACTCGAGCTGCACGTCGGGCCGGCTCAGGTAGCTGATCAGCGCCCAGACTTCGGGCTTGTGGCGCGAGCGCTTGAACATGGCAAGGCTGGCACCACCGGCGATGGAAACGCCGGGGCCGTCCGGGCCAGGCAGCTCGGCGGTGATCCAGGCATTGGCCAGTTCGGCCGGCAGGCGGCGCTTGAACTCGCCGATGTCCCAGGGCCCCGACATGTAGAAGGCGAAGTTGCCGCGGCCGAACTCCTGCCAGAGGTTGCCGATCTGCACCTCGCTGACGCCGGGCGCCTCGCCGCGCTGGAAGCGCTCCAGGTAGAAGGACAAAGCCTTGCGAAAGCCCGGGCCTGAGAAGTTGCCATAGCGGCCGCCGTCGCGCAGCACCTCGCCCGGCTGCTGCAGGGCCAAGGCAAGCAGCGGCGCGGATTCGTTGGTCGGCAGCAGGATGGGTTTGTCCATGCCCTGCTCGCGCAGCCGGGCCAGCGCGGCGCGCCAGTCATCCCAACTCACAGGCATGGCCTTGATGCCGGCCTTGGCCAGCAGATCCTGGCGCACAAACATCAGCCGCGTGTCGACATACCAGGGCAGGCCCACGCGCTGGCCGCCGGCCAGGTTGGTGGCCCAGATGCCTTCGAAATAGTCCGTCACCTGCAGCGACGGCGTGCGCGCCAGCCAGGGCTCCAGCGGCTCCAGCGCGCCCAGGGCCTGCATCTCGGGTAGCCAGGTGTTGCCGACCTGGGCCAGATCGGGCGTGGCGTCGCCAGCGAATGCCGTCAGCAGCTTCTCGTGCGCGGCCGTCCAGGGGAGTTGCTCGACCTTGACGCGCACGCCGGGGTGTTCGCGCTCGAAGCCGGGCATCAGCTCAGCCACGACCTCGCTCTCGCGGCCCATAGCCCAGAAGCGCAGTGTCGTCGTGCCGTCGTGACGCGCGCAGCCAGTCAGGGCCGCGGCGGCGGAAGCGCTGAGCATGTCACGGCGGCGCATGTCAGCCGAGCCAGCCTCCGGTGAAGCCAGCCCGCTTCAAGCCCTTGATAAGGTGGGCGTTCTTGCGCATCGCCTGCCACACCAGCTCGCCGCGATGGTTGCCCATCATCGCGAGCAGCGGGCCCTGGTCGATGCCCAGCATGTCGGTGTCCACCCATCCCTTGCCGGGCTCGATGCGGCCATGCGTAAGGCGCACATCGGGGAAGTTGAAGCTGGGGTTGAAGGCATCCCAGAAGCCGTAGCGGCCCCAGGTGTGCGGGTAGCGCTCCTTGATGGCCATCAGCGCCGGGATGACGATCTCGGGCGCGAAAGCGATGGAGCCGCCAGCCGCATAGGGCGCCAGCGTGCCGTCGTCATGCAGGCCCATGCCGCGGCCGGCATAGCTGATGAAGCGGCGCTTCACTGTCTTGCCGGCGGTGGTGGTGTATTGAAGCGAGATGTCGGCCGGGCCATCGCTGGCGCTGACGCCCCAGACCTCATCGCTGTAGCCCTGCCAGCCGAGCGGGTTGGCCTGGCCATAGGCCTGTTGCACATAGGTCGCGCGGCGCGAGTTCTCGAAATAGTCCAAGCCCTTGTCACGCATGTAGGCGTCGCGGATGCCGCGGAAGTCCACCCAGCAGTGCGTGAACTGGTGGCCGAACAGCGGCGGGAAGCGCAGGAAGGTCTGACCGTAGCTTTCGCCCCAACTCTGCTGGTCGTAGGTGCTGGTCCAGGCGTCCCAGGCCTCGGGCTTGACCGGATGGGTCGGCGAACCGAGTGCCAGCAGATAGACCAGCATCGCCTCGTTGTAGCCCTTCCAGTCGCTGCGGATGAAACCCTTCTCGGGCGACCAGCCGTGGCTGATGGACGGCGGGCGCACCTGGGCCCAGGTCCAGTCGACGCGGCCATAGAGCTCGTCCGCCAGTTTGCGGATGGCGGCCTCGTCGGCATGTTCGCCGTCAAAGAAGCTCTGGGCATGCAGGGCGCCCATCAGCAGCAGAGCCGTATCGACGGTGGAGAGCTCGCAGCGGTCGAAGCGCAGGCCCTCCTTCATGTCGAGGAAGTGATAGAAAAAGCCCTTGTGGCCCGCCACGCCGGTCTTGCCCGGGCCTTGGGGCAGGCCGGCGAAGAAGCGCAGCGTCGTCAACGTGCGCTGGGCGGCCTGCGCTCGCGTGATGTAGCCGCGCGCCACGCCGACGGGATAGGCGCTCAGCGCAAAACCGACGGCCGCGATGCTGGCGAATGAAGGTGTGGGCCAGCGGTCGGGCGCCAGGCCCGTCTTCGCGTCGGTCGTCTCCCAGAAAAAGTCGAAGGTGCGCCGCTCGAGGTCGGCGAGGAAGGTGTCGGCGGCTTGCGCCGGCGCCTCGGCCCAGCTGGGCAGGTTGGCGGCCAGGGCAAGGCCGGCGCCGTGGGCCAGGACGGCGCGTCGGGTCAGCAAACTCATGATGGGGGTGATTGTGGGAGCCGGCCGCGCGTTCGGCGCGGCCGGCTTCCGGTCTTCAGGATCAGAACGAGTAGCTCACGCCCAGCTTGAACTGCCGCATTGAGCCGCGCACGCCGGTGCGGGTGTCGAAGTGGTCGTTATCGCCACCCAGCGCGTTCTTGGGCGGGGTGGAGGGGCCGCCGACCCAGTCGTCGTAGTAGCCCCAGTTGGCGGTGTTGAACAGGTTGAGCACGTCGGCACGGATCTGCAGCTCGCCGCCGTAGACCTTGAAGTTCTTGGCCAGCGCCATGTCGAGCTGCTTGAAGGTGTCGGAGCCGCGCGGCACGGCACGGCAGCCCGTCGGCCCGAAGCCGGTGTGGCAGTCGAGCACCCGGCGTGGCTGGCCGTCGCCCACGGTCAGCTTGCCGGACAGCTGCATGCCCCACGGCAGGCGGTCCATCAAGCCGCCAACGACGAGACGGTTCTTCTCCGCATCCAGGGTGGGGTTGAAGCCGTGAGTGGACTTGCCATAGGTCCAGTCGAAGATGCTATCCGACCATTCGTGGCTCGTGGTCTTTGCATCCGTGTGGGTGTAGGCAATCGTCATGCTCCACCCGCTGGCCTGGGTGTAGGGCTTCTCCAGCGACAGGAAGACGCTGGTGGCCTTGTTCTCGCCAACAAAATCACCCAACACGATGGTGCCGTAGTTGCGCGGAGCGCCGCCCCACAAGGGGTCCAGCGAGTTCGTATTGCCGAAGCCCCCGTTGGGGTCGCGGTTGCCGTTGAACCAGATGAACTGGTTCTTCGCATGAATGTTGGAGACCGCGATGTCCATGTTCCAGCTGCCGAGGGCCTGGCGCACGCCAAGGCTCATCTGGTCGGCAAACGGCATCTTGAAGTCGTTCTTGATCATCCAGATCTCGCCGTTGGGCGCTGCGTTCTTCTGCAGCTCGTCCAGCGAGTTGTTGGCCATGCGGCGGTCATAGCTGCGGCCCCAGCCGCCGTAGACGACCGTGGCCTTGTCGCTGAACACGTCGAAAGACGCACCCAGTCTCGGCGCGAAAGCTCCCTTGAAGGCCTTACGCGAGTTGCCAGTGGAGATGTAGTCGGCAATGTTGATGCCGCCCTTGGCCAGCGACTGGGCATAGGTCTGGCCCGCGGGTGCGGTGATGCCGTCGACGGTGCGGCCGTCCAGCGCGTTCAGCGCGGCGATGCGGTCGGCCGGCGTCACGTAGCTGTTGTTGAGCATGTTGTCTTCATAGTCCCAGCGCGCGCCGATGTTGAGCTCCAGCTGCTTGGTGAGCTTCCAGTCGTCCTGCAGATAGATGCCGTACTGGTTGTTTTTTAAGTTCGCCGACGCGGTGGCGATGGGCAGCCTGATGTTGCACTGGTCGCTGGACAAGCCGCTGCTGCTGACGTTGGTGCCGGTGCAGGCCAGGCCGTTGAAGTAGGGCTGACCGGTGGTCGTGTTCAGTACGGTGTCGATCGCCGCCACACGGAAGGCGGTGCCGCTGAGGTCGTACTTCATGGCCTTGAACTGGACGCCGCCCTTGATGACATGGCCGGCAAGGCCCGTGTAGCTGAGGTCGTCCTTCAGGTAGATGCCGCTCTGGCGGCGGTCCTGCGCATTGGGCGAGCCGCCGGTAAAGAAGACGTCCTGGACGTTGTTGATCGCGTTGGTGGGCGAGTACTTGTAGCGCACCAGCGGATCGGTGGAGTCCGACTGCGGGTTCCACTTCGAGCTTTCCCAGCCGACGCGCGCCTCGTTGAGCCAGGTGTCACCGGTGTATTCGTGGCTGAGGTCGACGCGGTACTCGTTGTTGTTGTTGTTGATGGCCGTGCTCGGCGCGAAGCGGTCACCGTCGACCGAGTAGCTGGTTTCCTTGCGCAGCGTGGTGGACAGGTCCAGCCGCTGGCGGTCATCGATCTCGGCCGAAAGCTTGCCGAACAGCAGATGCTCCTTGAACTGGCCCTTGAACGAGCCCTGCTGCGCAGCGATGGCGGGGACGATGCCGGGGCTGTTCGGGTACTTGTCCAGGTTCATCGCAGTCAACTGGCGCGGCTTGTCGATGGACTTGCCGTCGTAGGCGACGAAGTAGTGCAGCGTGTCGGGCTTGATGGCGCCACCGATGCTGAAGCCGCCTTCGATCTGCTTGTACGAGGGGGGATCAATGTGATTTGCCTTGTCCCTCTCCTGGATGGGGCTCAGCGACGTCCAGTTGCTCCCGGTGCGGTTGACGTAGACGCTGCCATGGGTCTCGTTGCCGCCGGACTTGGTGACGGCGGAAATGGCGACGCTGGAGACCTGGTCGAACTCGGCCTTGTAGTTCTGCGTCAGCACGCGGTACTCGGCGATGGCCGTCTGCGGGAAGGGGTTGCCCTGGCTGGTGTCCTGGCCGGTGAGGCCGCCGCGCAGAATGTTGTTCTTGTGGCCGACGCCGTCGATGAAAACGTTTACAGCATCAATGTTTTGCGAGCCGCCGCGCAGACGCGTATTGCCGCTGGCGTCGGTGTCGAAGCGCACGCCGGGAGCGAAGTCCGCGGCCGACAGGAAGTTGCGCGTGGCCTGCGGGATGGCCTCGATCATCTTGTTGGACACCGTGGTGCCGACCTGGGAATCGATGACGCCCTGGCGCTGCGCGCTGCCCTGGATCACGACGGTGCCGAGCTTGGCGTCCGTGCTGCCGAGGTCCAGCGTCGCGTTCTGGCCGACGGACAGCGTAACCACACTGCCGGTGGCAGCACCGGCCACCCGGACCTCGTAGTTGCCGGGGTTCAGGCCGACGAGTACATAGCTGCCGTCGGGCAGGGTCTTGGTCCGGTAGGTATTGCCGTTGGCCTTGTTGACGGCGACGACATCAGTGCCTGCCGGCGCCGTGGCGCCAGCCGCTGTGATGGTGCCGCGCACGGTGGCGCTGGCGCTCTGCGCCTGCGCGGGCAGGGCCGCCATCAGCAGCCCGCCGATCAGGCCGGCGGCGCAGAGATGGCGGGTGAGAAGCCTGGGTTTGGTGCGGGGGGTCGGGGTGCTCATGATGTCCTTGTCTCCTGTGTTGTGCTGTGGTTTGGACGGGATCAGGTCTTGGCGCTGCCGCACGACTGCCGCACGACGAGCTGCACCGGCATCACGGTGGCGCCGGCGTCGGTGGCATTGCGCTCGAGGGTGTCGGCCAGCGCATCGAGTGCCTGGCCGCCCAGCGCGGCAATGGGCACGTGCATGGTCGTCAGCGCCGGGCTGACGTAGCGGGCGATGGGGATGTCGTCGAAGCCGGCAAGCGCGATGTCTTCGGGCAGGCGCACACCGCCGGCCTGCAGCGCACCCAGCAGGCCGATGGCCATGATGTCGTTGGCGGCGAAGACGGCATCGGGCCGCTGGCCCGCCGGCAGAGCGAGCAGCTCGGCCGCGGCGCGCTGGCCGCCTGCTTCGGAGAAGTCGCCCTCCAGCAGCCATGCCTCGGCACCCACGGCCAAGCCGGCACGGTAGCCGCGCTCGCGTTCGCGCGCCTCGAAGTTGGCCTGCGGGCCGCCGAGAAAGGCGATGCGTCGCCGGCCGCTGCGCACCAAGTGCTCGGTCATCGCGCGCGCACCGCCGAAGTTGTCGACGGCGAAGACCCGCTGGCTCGCGCCGCGCACGCCGGAGTTCAGCAGCACGGCCGGCAGGGCAGGCGGCAGGTTCTGCGACAGGAAATCGTCGTCGGCGTGCGGCGACATGACGATGAGGCCATCGACGCGGCCATTCATGGCGCGCAGCGCGGCCGCGGCCTCGTTGGCATCGTCGTGGGAGCTCGACAGCAGCAGATGCAGGCCGCGCGCCCGGGCGGCCTGGTCGATGCCGCGGATCAGTTCGGAGAAGAATTCGCCATGCAGATCGGGCAGCAGGGCACCGATGGTGTCGGTGCGTCGCGTGATGAGGCTGCGCGCCGCCCCCGACGGCGAATAGCGCAATTCGCGGGCGACCTCGACGATGCGCTGGCGCGTGTGCGGCAGCACGTTCTCGGCGCCGTTGAGCGCGCGCGAAACGGTGGCGACCGACACACCGGCAACGCGGGCGACGTCCTTGATCGTGGCGGGGGTGACCGTCATCTTGCTGTCAGAGGTTGGCGCCGTGGGAAGCGATGACTTCAGCATAGAAGCGCGCGCTGGCCTTGGGGGTGCGCTGCTGTGTCTGAAAGTCCACATGCACGAGACCGAAGCGCTTGGCAAAGCCGAGCGCCCATTCGAGGTTGTCGAACAGCGACCAGGCGCAGTAGCCGCGCACGTCGGCGCCCCTTTGAATAGCGTCCTGCACGGCGGCGATATGGGTGCGCAGATAGTGCACGCGCAGCGGATCGTCAACGCGGCCGTCAATGGCCACCGGCGGGTCGTAGAACGCCGCGCCGTTCTCGGTCACATACAGCGGTAGGCCGCCGTAGCGCTCGTGCATCCACACGAGGGTGTCGGCCAGGCTTTGCGGGTGCAGCTCCCAGCCGGTCTCGGTGTAGATGCCGCCGGGCTGGCGCTGCGGCACCGCCGGCACCGGCCAGGCCTTGGGATCAAAGCGCACGACGGCGCGGGTGTAGTAGTTCAGGCCGAGGAAGTCGACGGGGACTTTGAGTGCCTCGACCTCGGCGGCCGGCCAGTCGGGCCAGGCTTCACCAAAGACCTCGCGCAACTCGGCCGGGTAGCTGCCAAGCAGGGCCGGGTCGAGGTATTGCCGGTTCATGTAGGCGTCGGCGAGCCCGGCGGCGTGGCGGTCGTACTCGCTGGCGTCGGCCGGCAGATGCTTGGGCTCGATGTTGACGACCAGGCCGATCCTGTTCTTTCCGGTCGCGCGGTAGGCCTGCACGCCCTTGGCGTGTGACTGCATCAGCCGGTGGGCGACGATGGCCGCCTCGAAGGCGCTCTTGTGACCGGGCGCCAGCGCGCCATGCATGAAGCCGCCGTCGGCGACAACCCAGGGTTCATTCAGCGTGACCCACATCGGCACGCGGTCGTCCAGCGCCTTGAAGCAGACCTGCGCGTAATCGGCAAACCAGTCGGGCATGTCGGGGTTGAGCCAGCCGCCACGGTCGTCCAGCGCCGCGGGCAGGTCCCAGTGGTGCAGCGTCACCATCGGCTGGATGCCAGCGGCCAGCAGTTCGTCGACAAGGCGCTCGTAGAAACCCAGTCCGGCCGCGTTCACGGCGCCACGGCCTTCGGGCAACACGCGATTCCAGGCAATGCTGAAGCGATAGGCCGTGAGGCCGAGCTCGCGCATCAGCGCGACGTCGTCCTTCATGCGGCGGTAATGATCGCAGGCGATGTCGCCGGTATCGCCGCCGAGTACGCGGCCCGGCGTGCGCACGAAGCGATGCCAGTTGCTGACGCCGGCCCCATCGGCCAGCGGCGAGCCTTCGATCTGATAGGCGGAAGTCGCACAGCCCCAAAGGAAGCCGGGCGGGAACGGTTGTCTCATCCGTGTGCCAACTCCGCTTGCGCGGGTCGGTCGTTGTGTCGTCATGTAAACGTTTACATGCATTCTTTCCGTGATTACTTGACGAGTCAACAGCGTGTTTACCCCGGAGCGTCGCGCTCGCACCTCAGACTCCGCCGCTTCGCCCGCCACCAGAAGCAGAGGCAAGGGATGGATCAAGCACAGATCGACGCCACGCTGGCCCAAGCCAGGGCCCATGCCGATGCCGGCAGCGCCGAGGCCGCGCTGGATGCAGCGCGCCGCGCCCACCACGCCGCGCTTGAACGGGGAAGCGTGGCCGCCCAGGCGGAAGCCACGCACTGCATTGCCAGCGTCGAGCTGCGCCTGCTGGGTCATTTCGCTGCGGCGCTGGAATCCGCACGCCAGGCGGCATTCCAGTTCCAGCAGGCCGAGATGCCCGAGGGCGAATGCCGCGCACTCGCCACCCAAGCCATGGCCGCTGCACGCCTGGGCTACTACGAAACCTCGGTCGATTGCGCCCTGCTGGCGGTCAAGCTRTGTGCCGGCACGTCGGGCGACGGAGCCAGCGTGGAGCAGGTCGTGGCCCACCACGCACTGGGTGTCGCCATGTTCATTGGCCGCTCCTACGCCGAGGCAAGCGAGGCTTCACAGCGCGCCATCGAGTTGGCCTACCAGTGCGATCCCCCGGTTGACACCTATGTGCTGCATGCCGACCTGGGGTCCACCGAGGTCATGCGCACGCTCAGCGCACGCAGCGCCACCACGGCAGGCACGACCAGCCTGGAACTGCTGCGCGAACACCTGCGCCGTTGCGACGAACTGCTGCACGATGCAGCGCCATTGGCCAGCATCGGCATTGGCAGCCGCAGCAGCAGCGCCCTCACCCATGCCTTCAACAAGGCCATGCTGCTGATCTGGCAGGCCGACCTTGTGGGTGCCGCGGCGCAGGTGCGCCGGCTGCGCGAGGCGGTGGAATCTTCCCGCCGGCCCTGGCTGCAAGCCCTCGTGCTTTGGGCCGGGTCCGAACTGGCCTTGGCCGAAGATGACCTGCCGTTGGCCCGCAATCACGCCGAGCAGATGATTCGCATTGCCCTGGCGCAGAACCATGAAGGGCTGGTCAGCATTGGCCTGGGCCAGCTGGCTTATCTGGCGTCCACCGCGGGCGACCACGCCGCGGCCGCGCAGGCCCTGCGCAAGCTGGCCGAGCGCGAGCAGTTGGCCCGGTCTGCCAGCCTGCGCGGCCGCGTCGCCGACGTCGAACGACAGCTGGAACTGCGCAGCCGGACCCGGCAGTTGCACGCCTCCGAGGCCGGACGCGCGCACTTCCAGCAACTGGCGCTCGAGGATGGCCTGACCGGCCTGCCGAACCGCCGCCATTTCGAACTTCAGCTGCAAGGCCTGCTGGAGGAGGTGCGCACCCAGGGCAGCACGGCCTGCCTCGTCATGATCGACGTCGACAAGTTCAAGCAGATCAACGACGGCCATTCGCACAACGCGGGCGACGCGGTGCTGCGGGCCATCGCGGCGCAGATCCGAAGATGCGTGCGCGACAAGGACTTTCCCGCGCGGCTGGCCGGCGACGAGTTCGTCATCATCCTGCGCGATACCGGCGCGCAGGCAGCCCAAGCGCTGACCGAGCGGATCGCCGACGCGGTGTCCCGCCATGCATGGGGCGGCATCGCGGCCGGCCTGTCGGTCTCGGTGAGCCTGGGGCTCGCCGAAGTCCTGCCGACCGACACCTTGCGCACCGTGCTCAGCCGCAGCGATCAAGGCATGTACGCGAACAAGCGCGAAAAGGCCCACCCCCACTGACGGCCAAGCGGCGTGCACGCCCGCACACAAGGCTGAGCGCCGCCCCGGCCGACGTTCGAAACAACGCTTGCTTGCTGGCTTGCGGGCCGAGCGCCGGGCCGCTCCCAAGCAGGCCCGCCTTTGGCGATGTGCTTGCTGGTCAATCCGGCAAGCATCGCCGTCCCCCAGGGGGACCGGCTGGACTCGCCTGCGTTCAGCATGGCGAGACCAGACGAGGGGCTCCATTTCAGTCGGCGTAGATCCCAGCCGCCTTGATGACCGGGGTGAGTTTGTTGATCTCGGCCTCGACAAACTTCTTGTGCTCTGCCGGCGCAAGGCGCGCGTCACTGATGATGACCGCACCCAGGGCCTCCTGGCGCTTGTGGAAGTCGGCGTCCTTCAGGGCTGCGCGCAGCGCCGTGTTGACCTTGTCGATGACGGCCTTGGGCGTGCCCTTGGGTGCATACATGCCGTGCCAGACGGCAAGATTGAAGCCCTTCAGCCCTGACTCGTCGGCCGTCGGCAGCTTGGCCAGCGGGCCGCTGGGCAGGCGCTTGGCCGACATCACCGCATAGGCCTTGACCTTGCCGGCCTCGATCTGTCCGGTGGTGTTGGTGGTCTGGTCGCACATGATGTCGACCTGGCCGCCGAGCAGGTCGTTCATGGCCGGCGCGGTGCCCTTGTAGGGCACGGTCGTCATGTCGATCTTGATGGCCGACTGATACAGCAGGCCGCACAGATGCGAGGCCGAGCCGACCCCGGCGTGGGCGAGGTTGATGTTGCCCTTGTTGGACTCCAGCCACTTGGCCAGCTCGGCATAGTTGGCCGCCGGCAGATTGGGGCGGCCGATCAGCGTCATCGGCACCTCGTTGACCATGCCCAGGTATTCGAAGTCTTCCAGCGTCTTGTAGGGCAGCGTGCGGTAGAGGGCCGTCGCGCTGGCGATGCCGATGTGGTGCAGCAGCAGCGTGTAGCCATCCGGCGCGGCCTTGGCCACCTTGTTGGCGCCCAGCGTGCCGCCGACACCGCCGACGTTCTCGACAATGACGGTGGCACCCAGGGGCTTGCGCAACGCCTCGGCGAGGTCGCGAGCGACCTTGTCGGTCGGCCCGCCGGCTGCAAACGGCACGATCACGGTGACCGGCTTGTCGGGATAGTCGGCGGCAGCGGTGCCGGCGGCCAGCAGGGCCGCCAGGGCAATCAGGGTCGTGCGCATGGGCTTGTCTCCAGGATGTGTGCGCACGATCTTAGGCAGAGTACCGCCCCCGGCGTCTCCGGGATGGCCCCAAGCCAGCGCCATCAGGGGTAGCTCAGCGTCAGCGTATAGCCCTGGGTGCCGCTGCTGCCTGAGTAGGCCCCCACGCGGATGTAGACCGCCAGCGCCGAGCTGCCGGTGTTCTTGTAGCTCAGGGACTCGGTGCAGGTGGCGCTCTCCGACGAGGTCAGCGTCGTGCCGCTGGCGTTGTGCAAGTAGATGTCGTAGTCATAGGCCGCCGGGCAGCTCATGTCGACACGCAGCGTCTTGCCTGCGGCCAGCGTGACCTTGAAGTAGTCCTTGTCGCTCGTGGTGGCCATGGTGCCGCTGATGGTCGTCTGGTTGGTGACGACGTTGGCGGTGGCAATGGTGCCGTTGGACTCGGTCTCGCTCAGCGTCGCGCTGGCGTTGTTGACGCTGAAGCCGACGGCCGACGAGGCACCCGAGTTGCCGGCGGCGTCATAGGCCCGCGCCACCAGGCTGTGGCTGCCGTTCGTGAGCGTCGTCGAGTCCAGCGTCATCGAATAGGGCGAGCTGGTATCGCTGCCCTTGACGACGCCATCGACGACGAAGTCCACGCGCGCCACACCGAGGTTGTCACTCGCCGTGGCCGACAGCGTGATGGTGCCGGACGTGCCGCTCTCGCTGGCCGTCGCGGTCGGCGGCGTGGTGTCCACCGGCCCGTTGGACTGCGTGACCCAGACGGGCGCTGTCCACAGCATCTTGCCGTCGTTCTGCGTGATCTTGGCGTAGTAGAAGTGCTCGCCGATGGCCGGCGTGGTGCTGGCCGTGCCGCTGCTGGCCAGCAGTGTGACGGTGCCGTTGCGCTTGGGCACGCCCTCGTAGATCTGCACGCTGGTGGCCGTCTTGCCGCTGTTGCTGGCATAACCGACGCTCAAGGACAGCGTGCCGCTGTTGGTGAAGCGCTCACCCATGACGTGGCCATTGGCGGTCAGCGCGATCTGCGCCGTCTTGTCCATCGTCGCGAAGACGCGGCGGGCCTTGATGGCATCGATGAAACTGGCCTTGCTGAGCGCAGTGCCATTCGGGATCAGCACGCCGGTGCGGTTGGTGTACGACTTGCCCCAGTTGGCGCAGTGGTTGTCCTGGTTGCTGGCGGGCGCCACGTGAAAGCCGCGCTCCAGCATCTTGTTGAAGGCGTCTTCAAAGTTGCTGAGGCCCGTCTCGGTCTCGGTCGTGTTGGACGAGAACGCCGAGCTGTTCAGGATCTCGCTCAGCACCATGACCTCGTCGCCATCGGCGCTGTAGCCCAGCGCTGTGCCACCGACCAGGAACTGGCCGGCCGTGTCAGGGTGGTTGAACTGGCCGACGAGGCCGAGCTGGCGCATCGTCGCGTACAAGGCCGCGTAGTCGCTCTTGGCCGTGAAGCGGTCGCCGAAGAGCTGGTTGCTGCTGTTGTATTCCCAGGCGAACAACTCGGTGCTGTTGAAGATGTTCATGTGGCCGCCATTGCTGATGACGCCCCACTCCATGCCGTAGATCGCGAGGTAGTTCGATGTCGTCGCGGCGGTGGCGGCGGACAGGCCGGCCTGGTAGCGGCTCTTGGCGGTGGCAGCGCTGCCGCTGGCGTTGGTGCTCGAGGAGCCGTCGAAGTAGTGGTTGTGCTCGGACGACATCAGGATGTCCAGGCCCGCCGTCTTGCCATAGGCGAAGGCGTCTGCCGGGCCGAAGGCGCCCGTCTGCGCGGGCTGCGAAGACGAGCAGCTGCCCAGTGCCCCGCCGCCGTCGGAGTCATTCGTCTGGCTGTGCAGATTGGCGTAGTAGACCGTGTAGGGCAGGCTGTTGATGGCCGGTGCCGATTGCGCCTTGACGAGGCCGCGGCCGGCGGCCGTGGGCATGGCCGCATAGGGCGGCAGGTCGACGCTGGCCGGCTGGCCGAGGGCAACCGGCCATTGCTGCTCGGCATGGTCCAGCGGCGCGGCAGCGGCCAGCAGGCGCTCGGCGCGGCCGGTGGTCGCACCCTGGCTCAGCGCGGTGGCGGCGTCGAGGCTGGCGGCCTCAAGCTTGAGCTGGTAGAGGCCATCGGCCAGTGCCGTGCCGCCGGTGCCGCGGCCGGCCCAGCGCACGCTGGCCACCACCGGCGCACCGGCATAGCGCGATTCGCCGCTCCAGCGCTGCAGCACGTGGCCCTGCGCGTCGACGAGGCTGAGCGCCCACGCAAAGACCTGGCCGTCGGCAATGCCGGGGTGGTCCATCTGCACGCTGAACACGCGCTCGCCGCTGGCGGCGGTGACCGCGAAGGGCGCGGACAGCGTGGCCGAAAACTCGTGATGGTCAGGGTCCTTGGCGCGCGGGCGCGCGGCGGCGGCTTTGGCCAGCTCGCTTTCGGCCTGGGAAGCTTGGGAAGAGACTTGGGGGTCGTTGCTGCCACCACCGCAGGCTGCGAGCAGCAGCACGAGCAGGGTGGGCGGAAGATGGCGGGCAAGGGTCATGTCGCGTCCTCGGCTGGTGCCAGCGGTGGCCGGCAAAGCGGCGGACTGTCGCGGCGACGCCAAGCTGAGTCCATGCGGGCCTTCCTGTCACCGATTCAGGCTCAGGTCGGGCCCGAGGCCTTCAAACGCGCGTCACACGGGGCGGCGATCCTCGATGACCAGGCCATCGTTGGGCAGGCTGCCCGGGGCCAGCAGCTCGACCTCACCGCGCAGCTTGGTGATGTCGCGCAGCGCCATCTGCAACTGCTCGACAAGGCCCTCGGCCGGCGCGGCCTCGAGCTGCAGGCACATGCGGTCGTTGGCCAGCTCCCCGTCGACAACGAGGCGGGCCCGGCCGCGCTGGCCACAGCGCGCCAGCACCTCGGCCACCTGGCCTGCATGCACGAACATGCCACGCACCTTGGCCGACTGGTCGGCCCGGCCCAGCCAGCCGCGCAGGCGCTGGTTGGTGCGGCCACAAGGACTGGCACCGGCCAGCACGGCAGAGAGGTCGCCGGTGGCAAAGCGGATCAGCGGGTAGCCGGCGCTCAGCGTCGTCACGATGACTTCGCCGACCTCGCCATCCGGCACAGGCTCAGCAGAGCCGGGCCGCACGATCTCGACGATGACGCCTTCGTCGACGACCAGGCCTTCACGCGCCGTGGTCTGGTAGGCGATGAGGCCGAGGTCGGCCGTCGCATAGCACTGGTAGGCATCGACGCCGCGTGCGGAAAACCATGCAACGAGCGCCGGCGGGCAGGCCTCACCGCTGACCAGGGCACACTGCAGATAAGGCAGCACGTGCCCGCCCTCGGCCGCCTTCTCGAGCAAGATGCGCAGCAGGCTGGGCGTGCCGGCATAGGCCTCGGGCTGCAGGTCCAGGAGGGCCTGCAGCTGCAATTCGGTATTGCCAATGCCGCCGGGAAAGCTGGCAGCACCGATGGCGCGCAGGCCCGCTTCCATCATGGCGCCAGCCGGGGTCAGGTGATAGCTGAAGCCCACATGCGCGAGTTGGCCGGCGCGGATGCCCGCCGCATGCAGTGCGCGGGCGACGCGCCAGGGGTCGGCGCCGTCGGCATCGGGCTCGGGTTCGTAGAGCGGCCCGGGCGACTGGAAGATGCGCCGCGGCATGCCGGCCGCAAATCCGCCCAAGCGCAGTGCGCGCCGAGCGGCCTGGGCGGCGGCGAGGCTGCTCTTGCGCGTCAGCGGCAACGTGGCCAGCGCGGCCCGCGACGTGATCGCGTTCGCATCGACGCCGACCAACAGCTCGGTGTAGGCCGGACTGCTGGATTGGGCATGCGCGATCTGTTCCGGCAGCGCAGCCATCAGCGCGGCCTCACGCGCGGCCGGGTCGCGCGTCTCCAGCGCGTCGAAGAACTCGTCGCTCATTGGTGCACCCTTCGGCCTACGGTCTGTCCCGCCAAGCGGGAGCGAGCTTGCTTGGGGCGGCCCGGCGCGGCGCTCACTCCTCGTCCTTCCAACGCGTGAGCCGGCGCTTGATCTCGTCCTGGAGCTTGCGCAGCTCGTTGGCCGACTTCAGCGTGAACGTGTCCCACTCGGGCGTGCGCGCCGCGCGCTTGGCAATCTGGACCTTGACGGTCGCGCCGTCCACCGCGAGTTTGAGCACGACATCGGCGCCCAGCATCCAGCCCTCGCCGCGCTCGGCCAGCACGCGCTGGTCGCGGGCGAAGCGCTTCATCGTCAGCAGCGCCGAATCCGCATCAAAAGGTGGCGGCGCCATCTCCCAGTTGTCGTCACTCATGCCAGCCACCTCTTCCTTCGCTTGTAGCTCTTCACATCCTTGAAACTGCGTCGCCCTTCCCCGCCGACGCCGAGGTAGAACTCCTTGACGTCCTCGTTCTCGCGCAACGCGCTGGCAGCGCCGTCCATGACGACGCGGCCGTTCTCCAGGATGTAGCCGTAGTCGGCATAGCGCAGCGCCATGCTGGTGTTCTGCTCGGCGAGCAGGAAGGTCGTCCTCTCCTTGGTGTTGAGGTCGCGCACGATCTCGAACACCTCCTCGACGACCTGCGGCGCCAGGCCCATCGACGGCTCGTCCAGCAGCACCATCTTCGGGTTGGCCATCAGCGCGCGGCCGATGGCGCACATCTGCTGCTCGCCGCCCGACGTGTAGGCCGCCTGGCTGGTGCGGCGCGTCTTCAGGCGCGGGAAGTAGGTGTAGACCTTGTCGAGCGTTGCGGCCACCGCGGCGCGGCCATCCTTGCGGGTGTACGCGCCGGTCATCAGGTTYTCCTCGATGGTCAGGTGGGCRAAGCAGTGCCGSCCYTCCATSACCTGCACCACSCCGCGCTCCACCATGGCCGAGGTGGACAGCTTCTCGATGCGCTCGCCGCGCAGCTCGATGCTGCCCTTGGTGACCTCGCCGCGCTCGCCTTCAAGCAGGTTGGAGACCGCGCGCAGCGTGGTGGTCTTGCCGGCGCCGTTGCCGCCCAGCAAGGCCACCACCTGGCCCTCGGCCACCTGCAGGGACACGCCCTTGAGCACGAGGATGACGTGGTTGTAGATGACTTCGATGCCGTTGACGTTCAGAAAGGGTGATTGGGTCATGGCTTGACCTCGTTTGAGGAGGCCTTTGCGGCGGAGCGGTGCTTGCTCGGTGCATTGCCGGGAGTCCCGCCCGGCGGCGGGGTAACTTTCTTCTGCGGGGCCAGAAGAAAGTCACCAAAGAAGAGGCCCTGAACCGCACACGAGCACCGCGGCGCCACGAGTGGCGCGCGAAAACTCACTGCATCGTTGCGGGCCGACGCGACCCGCTGCGCTCTCGCTGCTGTCCTTATGACGAGCACCATCAATTGCCTCTTCACGCCGCTTAACGTCGGCTGCACGCCGAACTCATCAGGGAATACCGCGTCGCTGGGGCGACGCCCCGGTGGATGCTGCGCAACGATCGCGTCGCCCGAGCGACGCTGTATTTGGTTTTCTGGTGAGCTCGGCGTGCAGCCGCGCGTTAAGCGGGCAGCTGGTGCGATGGATGGTGCTGGTGACAGGGACAGCAGCGAGAGCGCAGCGGTTCGCGTCTGCCCATTTGCCGACCGACTGTTGCGCGGCGTAGCTCGTGCATGTGGTGCTGGTGTGCGGTTCAGGGCCTCTTCTTTGGTGACTTTCTTCTGGCCCCGCAGAAGAAAGTTACCCGGCCGCCGGGACGGACTCCCGGCAATGCAGCGATGGAACGCACCCTTCGCAAAAGCAACCTGCACCACAGTCACCTCACATCCCCGATCAGCTCTGGCATTCCGCCGGCGTGCGGCGGGTCAGCTTCTTCTCACCGGCGTACTTGTCCGCCGCAGCCTTCACCATCGGCTTGATGATCTGTGCGTCCGCCTCGTACCAATCGCTGCTGAAGCTCCACTTCGCGCCGTCCCAGGTGTGGATGCGCGCCCAGGTCGAACCCTGGTGGTCAAAGCAGCTGGTGCTGATCGGGCGGATCACGCCGGTCAGGCCCAGCGAGGCCAGCTTCTTGTCGTCCAGCGCCAGGTTCTCCAGGCCCCAGCGCACCTGCTCGCCGGTCATGACCTTGCCCTTGCCGAAACGCTCCTGAGCACGCCGCACGGCCTCCACGCCGAGCGCCTGGATGACCAGGCCGCGCGTGTAGAGCACCGAGCCGACCTCGTCCTTCGGGCCCGTGCCCTGTCCCTTCTCATGCACGAGCTTGAGGATGTCCTGGATGACCTTCGGGGTCTGGCCGGAGGTGTTCAGGTTCAACGCGTTGTAGCCCTTGGCGCCCTCGCCCACGTCCTTCACATCGGGCTCGGCGCCCGACCACCAGACGCCATACATCTTGTCGCGCGGGTAGCCGGTGGCCTGGGCCTCTTTCAGCGCGGTGGAGTTCATGACGCCCCAGCCCCACAGCAGCGTGTAGTCGGGCTTTTGCTGGCGCACCTGCAGCCAGGCGCTCTTCTGCTCCACGCCGGGCGCGGTGACCGGGATCTTCACCAGCTCGAAACCATGCATCTTGCTGCGCTCTTCCAGCAGCGGGATGGGCTCCTTGCCGAAAGGGCTGTCGTGATAGACCAGGGCGATCTTCTTGCCCTTGAGCTTGTCCAGGCCGCCTTCCTTCTTGGCGATGTGCTGGATGAGGATGTCGGCCGCCGTCCAGTAGCTGCCCATCAGCGGGAAGTTCCACGCGAATACGCCGCCATCGGCCGAAGCGGACAGGCCGTAGCCCAGCGTGATCAGCGGGATCTTGTCGTTGGGCACCTTGTCGGTCAGCGCAAAGGTGATGCCGGTGGCCTGCGGGTCGAACAGCGTCGCGCCCTTGCCCTTCAAGCGCTCATAGCACTCCACGCCCTTGTCGGTGGCATAGCCGGTCTCGCACTCCTCGAACGTGAGCTTCACGCCGTTGACGCCGCCATCGCGAGCGTTGATGAGCTTGATGTAGTCCTGCTTGCCATTGGCCCAGGGCGTGCCATTGGGTGAGTAAGGGCCCGTGCGATACACCAGCAACGGGAAGAACTGCTCCTTGGCTTGCGCCATAGCCGCGGGGGCCGCGAAGAGTTGCAGGGCGGCCAGGGCCGCGCAGGTGATGAGAGTCTTCATGGGGCTGTCTCCTTGTCGTTGTGGGTATCAATGCGGGAAGGGCCAGAGTCTGAGCTTTTCCTTGGCGGTCGCCCAGAGTCGCGCGAGGCCGTGTGGTTCCTTGATCAGGAAGAACACGATGAGGGCGCCGAAGATCATCAGCGCGAGGTGCGAGGCGGTGGCGGTGTCGATCGGCAGGCCGGTCCAGTAGGGCAGCTTGTCCAGGATCAGCGGCAGCACGACGATGAAGGCCGCGCCGAAGAAGGCGCCCGAGATCGAACCCAGGCCGCCGATGATGACCATGAAGAGCAGGTCGAACGAGCGGTTGATGCCGAAGGCGGCCGGCTCCCACGAACCCAGGTGCACGAAGCCCCACAGCGCACCGGCCACGCCGATGATGAAGCTGCTGACGGCAAAGGCGCTGAGCTTGGCCTGCATGGGCCTGATGCCGATGACGGCGGCCGCCACGTCCATGTCGCGCATGGCCATCCACGAGCGGCCGATGTGGCCGCGCACGAGGTTCTTGGTGGCCAGCGCGAAGACGACAACGAAGGCCAGGCAGAGCAGATAGCGCGACGCAGGCGACTCGACGCTGAAGCCGGCAATGCTCAGGCCGGCGACGCTGACCGAGCCGGACGAAGAGCCGTTGGTGACCCAGGGCAGTCGCAGACAGGCCCAGTCGACAAAGAACTGCGCGGCCAGCGTGGCGACCGCGAGGTAGAGGCCCTTGATGCGCAGCGACGGCAGTCCAAAGGCCACGCCCAGCACGGTGGCTCCGAGGCCGCCAGCCAGCAGCGACACGATCAGCGGCATGCCCTCGAAGCGAGCCTGGCAGTTGTAGGCCACGTAGGCGCCCACGGCCATGAAGGCGCCCGAGCCCAGCGAGATCTGGCCGCAGTAGCCGACGAGGACATTCAGGCCCAACGCTGCGAGTGACAGGATCAGAAAGGGGATGAAGATGGCGCGCAGCAGGTATTCGCTGGAGACCATCGGGATGACGACGAAGGCGACGGCCAGCAGTAGGGCCATGGCGACGCGGTCCTGGCGAATGGGCAGGATCTGGCTGTCTGCCGAGTAGGTCGTCTTGAACTGGCCGTTTTCGCGATAGAGCATGGCGTCAGCGCTCCACCGATGAAGGAACAAAGCCACAGAGACACAGAGACACAGAGAGACACGGCACTTGAACTTCCTCTGTGCCTCTGTGCCTCTGTGGCTGTGTTGGATTGGGCCTAGACGCGATCAATGATCTTCTCCCCAAACAGCCCTTGTGGTCGCACCAGCAACACCACGAGCACCAGCACATAGCCAAACCAGTACTCGATGCCGCCCCCAAGCATGGGCCCGAGATAGGCCTCCGACAGCTTCTCCCCCACGCCAATCAGCAGCCCGCCCACGATCGCACCCGGCACGCTGGTCAGCCCGCCCAGGATGACCACCGGCAAGGCCTTCAACGCCACCAGCGACAGCGAGAACTGCACCCCCAGCTTGCTGCCCCAGATSAYSCCGGMCACCAGSGCSACRAAGCCSGCCACGCTCCAGACGATGACCCAGATGCGCGACAGCGGGATGCCGATGCTCTGCGCGGCCTGGTGGTCGTCGGCCACGGCRCGCAGCGCGCGACCGGTGGCGGTCTTCTGGAAGAACAGCGACAGCCCCGCGACCAATGCCGCTGCGATCAGCGCGGCGTAGAGGTCTTCCTTGCTGACGAGGATGCCGCCCTGAAAGACGTCCTCGAACAGGAACATCGGGTCCTTGGGCAGCCCGATGTCGATCTTGTAGATGTCGTTGCCGAACAGCGTCTGACCCAGGCCCTCGAGCAGATAGGCGATGCCGAGCGTGGCCATCAACAGCGTCACGCCTTCCTGGTTGACGAGCTTGGACAGCGCCAGCCTCTCCACCAGCCAGGCGACAACGACCATCACCGCAAGCGCGCCCACGAAGGCCAGCAGGTTGACGACGACCTTGCCGTCCAGGCCTGTGTATTTCTGAATCCACTCGGCAAAGCGCGCCATCGCCAGCGCTGCAAACAACACCATCGCGCCCTGGGCGAARTTGAAGACRCCMSTGGCYTTGWAGATCAGCACRAAGCCSARKGCGAYCAGCGAATACAGCATGCCGGCCATCAGGCCGCCGATCAGGGTTTCGAGGAATGGGCCCATCAGTGGCTTGCTCCGAGGTAGGCCTTGATGACGTCTTCGTTCTTGCGCACGTCGTCTGGCGCGCCATCGCCGATCTTCTTGCCGTAGTCSAGCACGACGACGCGGTCSGAGATGTCCATCACCACGCCCATGTCGTGCTCGATCAGCACGATGGTGGTGCCGAACTCGTTGTTCACGTCCAGGATGAAGCGGCACATGTCCTGCTTCTCCTCGACATTCATGCCGGCCATGGGCTCGTCCAGCAGCAAGAGGCTGGGCTCCATCGCCAACGCGCGGCCGAGGTCGACACGCTTTTGCAGGCCATAGGGCAGGCGGCCGACCGGCGTCTTGCGATAGGCCTGGATCTCGAGGAAATCGATGATGCGCTCCACCGCCTCGCGCTGCTCCGTTTCCTCGCGCCGCGCAGGGCCGAGGTGCAGGGCCTGCCAGAACAGGCCGCGCTTCATGCGCAGATTGCGGCCGGTCATGATGTTGTCCAGCACGCTCATGCCCTTGAACAGGGCCAGGTTCTGGAAGGTGCGCGCCACACCCATCTCGGCCACCTGGCGCGGGCTCATGCCCTTGAAGGTCTTGCCGCGCAGCGTGATGGCACCCTGCTGCGGCTGGTAGACGCCGTTGATGCAGTTCAGCATCGAACTCTTGCCCGCGCCATTGGGGCCGATGATGGCGCGCACCTCGTGCTCGCGCACATCGAAGCTGATATCGGTCAGCGCCTTCACGCCGCCAAAGGCCAGCGAGATGTTCTTCACCTCAAGGACGACGTCGCCGATCTTCTTCATGCGGCTTGGCCTTTCACGGCCGGAAAGGTGCGCGCCTCGACGATGCGCAGATCCGCCGCGACCATGGACGTGCGGCCGTCCTCGAACTTGACCTGCGTCTCGATGTACTGCGAGACCTTGCCGTCGTAGAGCGCGTCGATGAGCACGCCGTATTTCTCGGCAATCGCACCGCGGCGGACCTTGCGCGTGCGCGTCAGCTCGCCGTCGTCGGCATCCAGCTCCTTGTGCAAAACAAGGAAGCGGCTGATCTGGCTGCCGGCCAGCAACTCGTCCTGCGCCAGGTCCGCATTGACCTTTTCGACGCAGTCCAGGATCAGCTCATAGACCTCGGCGCGCTGGGCCAGRTCGGTGTAGCCGGCGTASGGCAGGTTGCGSCGCTCGGCCCAGTTGCCGACSGCCTCGAAGTCGATRTTGATGAACGCRCAGACCTTSTCGCGCTTGTCGCCAAAGCAGACCGCCTCCTTGATGTGCGGGAAGAACTTCAGCTTGTTCTCGACGTATTTGGGCGCAAACATTGCGCCGTCGAAAGCGCCGCCCATCAGGCGGCCGACATCCTTGGCGCGGTCGATGATCTTCAGGTGGCCGCCGGGCGTCAGGAAGCCGGCGTCGCCCGTGTGGAACCAGCCATCCGGCGTCAGCGCCTCGGCCGTCGCGGCGTCGTTCTTGTAGTAGCCCTTGAGCAGGCCGGGCGAGCGCACCAGCAGCTCGCCGCTGTCGGTCAGCTTGATCTCCACGCCGTCGATGGGCACGCCCACCGTGTCGGCGCGGGCCTCGTGGTCGGGCTGCAGGCAGACGAAAACGGCCGTCTCCGTCGAGCCATAGAGCTGCTTCAGATTGATGCCGATGGCCCGGTAGAAGCTGAACAGGTCGGGCCCGATGGCCTCGCCTGCCGTGTAGGCCACCCGCACGCGCGAGAAGCCCAACGTGTTGCGCAGCGGGCCATAGATCAGCGCATCACCCACGGCGTAGGCCATCCGGTCCAGCAGGCCCACCGGCTGCTTGTCCATCAGGCGCGGGCCGACGCGGCGGGCCAGCGTCATGCAGCGCTCGAACAGCCAGCGCTTGATCGCCGACGCATCCTCCATGCGGATCATCACCGTCGTCAGCAGGCCTTCGAAGACCCGCGGCGGCGCGAAGTAGTAGGTCGGGCCGACCTCCTTCAGATCGATGCTGACGGTGGAGGCCGACTCCGGGCAGTTGACGACATAGCCCACGGCCAGCCACTGCGCATAGCTGAAGATGTTCTGGCCCACCCAGGCCGGCGGCAGATAGGCCAGCACCTCTTCATGGTCGGTCAGCTTGTCGAAGCGCTGGCCGGCCTGGGCACGGTCGATCAGCGTCGCATGGGTGTGCATGACGCCCTTGGGGTTGCCCGTCGTGCCGGAGGTGAAGAACAGCGCCGCGACGTCACCGGGCAGGCAGGCCGCCACCTCGGCGGCGAAGAACTCGGGTCGCTCGGCCGCATAGGCGCGGCCCCGCGTAGCCAGCTCGTCCAGCGAAGCGAGACCCGGCTCGTCGTAGTTGCGCAGGCCGCGTGGGTCGTCGAACCAGATGCGCTTCAACTGGGGGCATTGCTCGCGCAGCTCCAGCAGCTTGTCGACCTGCTCCTGGTCCTCGACGATGGCAAACGCGATCTCCGCGTTGTTCAGCGGGAAGACGAATTCGGCGGCGACGGCGTCTTGATAAAGCGGCACTGGGATGGCGCCCAGGCATTGCGCGGCCAGCATGCTGGCGTACAGGCGCGGCCGGTTTTCGCCGACGACGACGAGATGCTCACCACGACGCAGGCCGGCGGCCGACAGCCCCAGAGCCAGCTCCTGCACCAATGCCGCCAGCCGCGCCCACGACAGCGTCTGCCACACGCCGTAAGCCTTCTCGCGCAACGCGGGCGCGTCTGGCCGCTGGGCGGCGTGGTCGAGCAAGAGCCGGGGGAAGGTCGTCAAGCCTGTCTCCAATGCGCGGGCTGGAGCCTGCGTCTGTGAGCCCCATTCTGGTCAGTACTTTGACGCCCATCTGTCCGTACGACGACAATTTAGGGGTCTTCACGGCCCAGACTTTCCCGCCCCCATGGCCAACACGCCGCTGCCGCTCAGACAACGCACACGCCGGCCAGCGCCGGCTGAGCTGGATGCCATCCCCTGGCTGAAGCTGCTCGACGGCCCGTTGCGCGAGCGCGCTCTCACGACGCTGGAGGTCGGCGATGCCGAGCCCGGCGAGCGGCTGTGCCGCATCGGCCGACCAGCCACCTTGTGGTTTGGCGTCGTCGACGGCCTGCTGAAGATGAACAACGACGACTCGCTGGGCGCAGCCGTCACCTTCACCGGCATCCCTCCGGGCGGCTGGTTTGGCGAGGGCACCCTGCTCAAGCGCGAGGTCTACCGCTACAACATCCAGGCCCTGCGGCCCAGCGTCGTGGCCGGCCTGCCCATCGAGAGCTTCCATGCGCTGCTCGACGGCAGCATCGCCTTCAACCGCTTCGTGCTGGACCAGCTGAACGAACGCCTGGGCCAGTTCATCGCTGCGCGAGAGACCGACCGCATCCACGACCCCGACGTGCGCGTCGCCCGCAACCTCGCCGCCCTCTTCCACCCGACCCTCTACCCAGGCGTGGGCAACTGGCTGCGCATCACGCAGCAGGAGCTGGGCTATCTGGTGGGGTTGTCGCGCCAGCGGGTGAACCAGGCGCTGCACCGCTTGAGCGACGCCAACCTGATCCGCATCGAATATGGCGGCCTGCGGGTGCTGGACCTCGTCGGCCTGAGGCGGTTTGCGGGTTGAGTTTCAGGCTCAGGCCGCGAAGGCGATGGCTTCAGGTTCGACCTTGGGCAGGGCAGCCCAACGGTCGGCACCCAGCTCATAGAGCAGCGCAGCAGCGCTGCCCGGGCCATCGGCCAATGTACCTTTCATGCGCAGGCCCAGACACTCCAGCGTCTTGCGCGTTGGCGCATTGCTGGGCAAAACGGCAGCGACGACGGTACTTTCGTGGTGCTGTTCGAAAGCCTGGCTCATCGCATGCTGGGCCATTTCCGATGCCAGGCCGCGGCCCCAGGCCTGGGGCGTGATGCGGTAGTAAAGGTAGAGGCCGGCATGGCCGGCAACGCTGCGGTGCATCAGGCCGCCAAAGCCGATCAGCGTCTCAGGTTGTTCGCGCTCGGCGATGGCCCAGTGGCCAAAACCCCGCGTCTGCCAGTGAGCAAGCCAGGCCTGCAACTGGGTTTCGGTGGCCGAGCGGCCGTGCGGCGTCGCGGCGGCGCAGAAGCGGTTCACCGCTGGGTCGGCATGCAGCGCCGTCAGGGTATCCAGATCGCTTTCCCGCGGTGGCCTCAACACGAGGCGTCGGGTCACCATGGCCGCTGGCACGGCCGCAACAGAGGCGCAGAACTCACTCGGAACCATGTACGACGCAAACTCGGTGGAAACCCTAGGAGGGTAGCCGCGAGCCGGCCGAGGCGAAAGCCCGGGGGCACGGAACCTGTCGCAAAACCGTCACAAAGCCACGTAAAGAGCGCAGAAGCAGGGCCGACTCGGCGCCCCAGCAAGGCCGCCGGCGCCCAGACCGGCCCGGACTCAAGGACCGGGCCTGGCGCTGGACTGCAGCGCCGCGACGGTCAACCCGTCAGCAGCGCGTTGACGCGCTTCACATAGGCCGCCGGGTCTTCCAGGTGACCGCCTTCGGCCAGCACGGCCTGGTCGAACAGCACCTGGGCGAGGTCGTCGAAGTGATCGCTGCCATCCAGCTTCTTCACCAGTGCGTGCTCGGCGTTGATCTCCAGCGTTGGCTTGCTCTCGGGCGCGGTCTGGCCGGCCTGCTTCAACAGGCGCGCCAGATGGCCGCTCATGTCGCCCTCTTCCACGACGATGCAGGCGGGCGAGTCGACCAGGCGGGTTGTCACGCGCACGTCCTTGGCACGGTCCTTCAGCGCTTCTTTCAGCTTGTCCAGCAGCGGCTTCAGGCTCTCTGCCGTCTCGTCGGCCTTCTTCTTCTCGTCCTCGTCCAGCAGCTTGCCCAGGTCCACGGCGCCCTTGGCGACGGACTGCAGCGTCTTGCCTTCGAATTCATAGAGGTGGCTGAGCATCCACTCGTCGACGCGGTCGACCAACAGCAGCACCTCGATGCCCTTCTTGCGGAAGATCTCTAGCTGTGGGCTGTGCTTCGCAGCAGCGAGCGAATCGGCGGTGATGTAGTAGATGACGTCCTGGCCGTCCTTCAGGCGCGACACATAGTCGGCCAGGCTGACGTTCGCGTCCGCATGCGTCGAGGCAAAGCGGAACAGCTTGGCCAGGCGTTCCTGGTTCTGGTGGTCTTCGCCGATGCCTTCCTTCAGCACCTGGCCGAAGTCCTTCCAGAAGGCGGCGTACTTGTCCTTGTCGGCCTGCTCTTCGCTGTTGGCCAGGCTTTCCAGCATGCCCAGCACGCGCTTGGTGGAGCCCTCGCGGATGGCCTTCACGTCGCGACTTTCCTGCAGCAGCTCACGGCTGACGTTCAGCGGCAGGTCGGMCGAGTCSAYCACGCCCTTGACGAAGCGCAGGTAGRYCGGCATCAGCGCCTSGGCGTCGTCCATGATGAAGACGCGCTTSACGTAGAGCTTSACGCCGCCGCGCTTGTCGCGGTTCCACAGGTCGAAGGGCGCCTTCTGCGGGATGTAGAGCAGCTGGGTGTACTCGCTGCGGCCCTCGACGCGGTTGTGCGTGTAGGCCAGCGGCGCGTCGCTGTCGTGGCTGATCTGCTTGTAGAACTCTTCGTACTGTTCTTGCGTGACCTCGCTCTTGGAACGCGACCACAGCGCCGAAGCCTTGTTGACCGGCTCCCATTCGTCGAGCACGACCTGCTTGGCGTTGTCCGCGTCCCACTCTTCCTTCTTCATCAGGATGGGGAGCGAAATGTGGTCGCTGTACTTGCTGATGGTCGACTTGACGCGCCAGGTCTTCAGGAACTCTTCCTCGCCGTCGCGCAGGTGCAGGATGACGTCGGTGCCGCGGCCAGCCTTGGTGATGGTCTCCAGCTCGTACTCGCCGGTGCCTTCGCTGCTCCAGCGCACGGCCTGGTCCACCGGCAGACCGGCACGGCGGGTCTCGACGGTGATGCGGTCGGCGACGATGAAGCCGGAGTAGAAGCCCACGCCGAACTGGCCGATCAGCTGGGCGTCCTTCTTCTGGTCGCCTTCCAGCTTGGCCATGAACTCGCGCGTGCCGCTCTTGGCGATGGTGCCCAGATGCGAGGCAGCCTCGTCGGCGCTCATGCCGATGCCGTTGTCGCTGATGGTCAGCGTCTTGGCTTCCTCATCAAAGCTGACGCGCACCTCCAGGCTGGTCTGGTCTTCCCAGAGCGCCGCGTTGTCCAGCGCCTCGAAGCGCAACTTGTCGCAGGCGTCGCTGGCGTTGCTCACCAGCTCGCGCAGGAAGATCTCCTTGTTGGAGTACAGCGAGTGCGTGACGAGGTGCAGGATCTGCTTGACTTCGGCCTGGAAGGCGTGGGTTTGCTTGGTCATGGTGAGGTGTCCATCAAAACAAAACGCGGCCTCAGGTCGGGCCGCGCGGCAGGAGTTCAAGTGGGGGCGTCAGTAGGAAACTGCAAGCCGTGGCACATCGACTTTGATCAGCGCCTTGGACAGCGAACCAGCCGCCGCGCGGGCGTAGTCCAGCGCCCAGGCGGCATCGGCAAACGCAGCCGGCCCTGCGGCCAGCGCGACGCCCACCAGCTTGTCGGCCAGCAGCACCTTGCCCGAGCCTCGCAGGGGCTCGCACTCCAGGCGGACGAAGTTCTCGTCCAGCCAGCGGCGGGCGGCCTCGAAGCCCAGCACCTCGGTGCCGTCGAGCTGGATGTCGACCGGCGCGCCGGTGGCGAAGATGACGGTGATCCGGGCTTGCATGGCCCGGATTGTGTCAGTGGACCGACGATCCGGGTCGAGGACGACTGCTGGAGGACCCGCGCTCAGTCCAGCGGCCGGGGCAGGGCTTGGCGCCCCCCAGGACAGTCAGCGATGCAAGGCCGAGCATCAAGCTCAGCCAGGCTGCGGGCTCCGGCACGGGAGACTGCGGGTCGTTGGCGCCCAGGGTCAGGTCGTCCCACACCACCTTGCCCGGCTGCCCGGTAAACACCACCGACTTCGCCACGCCCGAGAAGGAATACCCGCCCGGCCCGAAGGGGCACCGGCTGGCGTTGTAGGCCGCGCAACCTGGCGAGCCCGGCAGCAGCACCAGCGGCGGCGCCAACAGTGCACCGTTGCCGCCCAGGCCGCTGTAGGCAGAAATAGTTGCCACCGAGCCAGGCGCCACCGCGTAGCTGAAGCCGATCGCGAAGCTGAAGCCGCTGGGAAAGTCGAAATACGTTGAGGTGCCACTGCCGATGCCCATACCGCCCTGCGACGAGGTCACCGACAGGCCGCCGCGCGAGGCATTCGAGCAGCTTCCGCCCAGCGCATTCAGGCAAACCGCCACCGCGTTGCTCGCGAAGGTCGCGCCCAGATTGGCGCCCGTCGTGCCCTGGCTGCTGGTGCCGCCGCTGTAAAAGCTCAGGATGTCGGCGTAGCTGGTGCTGGGATAAGTGGCGTTCACGCCTTCGAACCCAATGACCACCACCGCCTGCGCGGGGGCGGCGAGCAGGGCAGAGAAAGCGGCCGCAAGCAGTAGATGTCGCATGGTGCTGATCCTCAGGATGCCCAAAGGCTCAGGCTACTCCCGGGCGCGCCGGGCCGCGCCCCCGACCCCTTGATTTACCCCTTGATTCGGGGGCCCGCACTCAAGCGCCAGTGCGATCAGGCCCGTGTCGCGCGAACCGCCTCGGACAGCACGTCCAGCACGGCCAGGGAGTCGTCCCAGCCCAGGCAGGCATCGGTGATGCTCTTGCCGTATTCGAGTGCGGCCGGGTCGTCCTTGCCGGGCGTGAACTTCTGGGCGCCGTCATGCAGGTGGCTTTCCACCATGACGCCGAAGATGCTCTTGCCGCCCTCGCGCATCTGGCCGGCAATGTCGCGCGCCACGTCCAGCTGGCGCTGGTGCTGCTTGCTGGAGTTGGCGTGCGAACAGTCCACCATCAGGCGCTGCGGCAGCTTGGACTTGGCCAGGTCAGCGCAGGCCTCGGCGACACTCTTAGCGTCGTAGTTGGGCGCCTTGCCGCCGCGCAGGATGACGTGGCAGTCGGCGTTGCCGCGCGTCTCGACGATGGCGACCTGGCCGTTCTTGTGCACCGACAGGAAGTGGTGGCCGCGCGCCGCCGCCTGGATGGCGTCGGTSGCGATCYKGATGTTGCCGTCGGTGCCGTTCTTGAAGCCGATKGGCGCCGACAGGCCCGACGCCAGYTCGCGGTGCACCTGGCTTTCGGTCGTGCGCGCACCGATGGCGCCCCAGGCGATCAGGTCGCCGATGTACTGCGGCGAAATGACGTCCAGGAACTCGCTGCCGGCTGGCACGCCCAGGCGGTTGATCTCCAGCAGCAGCTGGCGGGCGATGCGCAGGCCTTCGTCGATGCGGTAGSTYTCGTCSAGGTAGGGGTCGTTGATCAGGCCCTTCCASCCCACCGTCGTACGCGGCTTCTCGAAGTAGACGCGCATSACGATCTCCAGCGTGCCKGCGTACTTCTCGCGCTGCTCCTTGAGCTTGCGGGCGTACTCGATGGCGGCCGTCGGGTCGTGGATGGAGCAGGGGCCGATGACGACGAGCAGCCGGTCGTCCTCGCCGCTCATGATCTTGCGGATGCGCTGGCGGGTCTGGCCGATCAGGTTCTCCATCGCCGTGCCGCGGATGGGAAAGAAACGGATCAGATGTTCCGGCGGCGGCAGCGGCGTGACGTCGACGATGCGCTCGTCATCGGTGGCACTGGTCTTGTCGTCCTGGGAGTACCAGCGCTGGGCTTCGGGTTCGACGGAAGAGACTTTGGCGTTCATCGGATCAGCCTTTCAGAAAACAAAAAACCGCCGGGCTTTGCGGGCCCGGCGGTTTGTAGGGAGTCTGGGTTCAGCGCGCGCGCTCAGGACTCTCCACCGCCGGGGCGGGGAAAAAACCAAAAGCTAAAGTAAGCAGCGCGGGACATGGGAGCGGAATCTAGCACGCTGGCCGGCGCAGTCGTTCGTGAAGCGCCAAGCCAGGCTTTCAAGCCGTGCCGCCCACCGTCAGCCCCTCAATCCGCAGCGTCGGCTGCCCGACCCCCACCGGCACGCTCTGCCCCTCCTTGCCGCAGACGCCCACACCGGTGTCCAGCGCCATGTCGTTGCCGATCATGCTGACGCGCGTCAGCGCATCCGGGCCGTTGCCGATGATGGTGGCACCCTTCACGGGGTACTGGATCTTGCCGTTCTCGACCCAGTAGGCCTCGCTGGCCGAGAACACGAACTTGCCGCTGGTGATGTCGACCTGGCCGCCGCCGAAGTTGGTGGCGTACAGACCCTTCTTGATCGACGCGACGATCTCCTTGGGGTCGTCCTTGCCGCCCAGCATGTAGGTGTTGGTCATGCGCGGCATGGGCACATGGGCATAGCTCTCGCGGCGGCCGTTGCCGGTGGGGGCGACCTTCATCAGCCGCGCATTCATCGCGTCCTGGATATAGCCCTTCAAGATGCCGTCCTCGATCAGCACATTGCGCTGGCTGGCACAGCCCTCATCGTCGACGTTGAGCGAGCCGCGGCGGTCGGGGATGGTGCCGTCGTCCAGCACCGTGACGCCCTTGGACGCGACGCGCTGGCCGATGCGGCCGGCGAAGGCGCTGGAGCCCTTGCGGTTGAAGTCGCCCTCCAGGCCGTGGCCGACGGCTTCGTGCAGCAGCACGCCGGGCCAGCCGGGGCCGACGACGACGACCATCTCGCCGGCCGGTGCCGGGCGGCTTTCGAGATTGGTCAGCGCCGCGTGCACGGCCTGCTCGACATAGCTGGCGATCATCTCGTCAGTGAAATAGGCCAAGCCGAAGCGCCCACCGCCGCCGCCCGAGCCGACCTCGCGGCGGCCATTGCTCTCGGCGATGACGGTGATGGACAGGCGCACCAGCGGGCGCACGTCCGCTGCCAGCGTGCCGTCGGCACGCGCGATCAGCACCACCTCGTGCTCAGCGGCCAGGCCGGCCATGACCTGCGCGACGCGCGGGTCCTTGGCGCGGGCCATCTTCTCGGCGCGCTCCAGCAGCGCGACCTTGGCGGCACTGTCGAGGCTGGCAATGGGGTCGGACACGCCGTACAGCTCGCGGCTGCCGGCCACGCGGCTCTGGCCCGGCACCTTGACCTTCTTGCTCTGCCCAGCCGCGGCGATGGTGCGCACGGTGCGCGCGGCGTCCAGCAGCGAATCGAGCGAGATGTCGTCCGAGTAGGCGAATGCCGTCTTCTCGCCGGCCACGGCGCGCACGCCGACGCCCTGGTCGATGCTGAAGGACCCGCTCTTGACGATGCCCTCCTCCAGGCTCCAGCCCTCGGCGCGCGTGGTCTGGAAGTAGAGGTCGGCGTCGTCGACGCGATGCTCGGTGATGAGGCGCAACGCCTGCGAGAGCGAGGCCTCGGTGAGGCCGAAGGGCTCCAGCAGTTGCGAGCGGGCGGTGGCCAGGCGGGCCAGGGTGGGTTCGACGGCGATCATGGCTTGATTCTAGGAAGTCGGGCGTCAGGCATTGGAAGACATGGACATCCTTCTTTACCGGCAGGGTGTCAGCCGCGCGGAAAAAGGCGTCGTTGTGGACAGACCTTGCAACCCGACGTCCCCAAGGAGTCCCCGATGAAGACCTTTCACAAAGCCCTGATCGCCCTGCTGACCCTCACCGGTGCCAGCGCCTTCGCCCAGACGCCCGGCACCAACACGCCTCGCATCGACCAGCGCGAGGCCAACCAGCAGGCCCGGATCGCGCAAGGCGCCGCCAGCGGCAGCCTGACGGCCCACGAGACCCAGCGCCTGGAGAAGGAACAGGCTCGCGTCGACCACGCCGAGGCGAAGGCCAAGGCCGACGGCACCGTCACCGCCAAAGAGCGCCGCCACCTGACCGCCATGCAAGACGGCGCCAGCCGCGACATCCACCGCAAGAAGCACAACGCCCGGGAGCAGTGACCAACGCAGCCGCGTGTCGAGCCAGATGACCCATGCATTACGCCTGCTAACAAATCCATCCCTGGCGGTGGCCTGCTAGGGATGGCCGGCGAGGCGAGGCCCCGCACAGCATGCGGCGTATCCGTCCTTCACGGATTTGGAGCGCCGCATGAAGCTTTTCCCGCTCGCCACGCTGGCCCTGGCCGCTGCTGTCGGCCCCGCTTTCGCCGCCACCCTGGTCGGCTCGGGCTATGAGCAGCCCGTCTTCCTGACCGCCCCCAGCGGCGATTCGCGGCTCTTCATCGTTGAGAAGACCGGGCGCATCAAGGTGCAGGACAGCGGCGGCACTGTTTCGACCTGGCTCAACCTGTCGGGGCAGGTCGACACCGGCGGCGAGCGCGGCCTGCTGGGCCTGGCTTTCGACCCCGGCTTCACGAACAACGGCCGCTTCTATGTCGACTACATCGACAAGACGACGCTGAGCACCGTCGTCGCGAGCTATACCGTCAACGGCGCAGGTGCCGTGGACCTGGCCAGCGCCAAGACGGTCATCACGGTGGCCCAGCCGGCGGGGCGCAGCAACCACAAGGCCGGCTGGATCGGCTTCAATGCCGCGGACCCGGGCAACCTCTACATTGCCACCGGTGACGGCGGCAGTGGCAACGACCCCGACAACAACGCCCAGAACCTCAACAGCAACCTGGGCAAGCTGCTGCGCATCACGCCAAACCCCGCGGGCGGCTACACGGTGCCAACGGACAATCCCTTTGTCGGCGTGGCAGGCAATGACGAGATCTGGGCCTATGGCCTGCGCAACCCCTATCGCAACAGCTTCGACCGCCAGACGGGCGACCTGTGGATTGGCGACGTGGGCCAGGGCGCGCGGGAAGAAGTGGATTTCGCTTCCGCTGCCTCGGGCCTCGGCCGCGGCGCCAACTACGGCTGGCGTGTGCGCGAGGGCACGATCGCTACGCCCGGGATCAGCGACCCCACGCCGCCCAACCTGACCGAGCCTATCTACGACTACGGCCGCGCCAACGGCGATGCCACCGTCATTGGCGGCTATGTCTACCGTGGCGGCGCGGATGCCAGCCTCGAAGGCAAATACGTGTTCGGCGACTACATCTCCGGCCGCATCTGGACCCTGAACGGCGGTACCGCCACGCCACTGGCCTCGCCCTTCGGCGGCTCGACGCTGACCAGCTTCGGCGAAGGAGGCAATGGCGCCCTCTATGCCGTCGGCATTGACGGCAATGTCTATCTGCTCGCTGCCGCGGTGCCCGAGCCCGCGCCCGCGCTGTTGCTGGCCCTGGGCCTGGCGGCCGGCAGCCTCTTCACTCGTCGCCGCCGCGCTTGAGGGCCAGACCGGCGTCGTAGAGGCGGTTCCGCGGCGCGCCGCTGATCTGCGCGGCCAGGGCGACGGCCTGCTTGAGCGGCAATTCGGCGACGAGCAGGGCCAGCACGCGCAGGGCCTCAGTGGGCAGTTCATCGTCCGCCGCGGCCTGCGGCGCCAAGGCATGCAGCACGAGGACGAACTCGCCACGCTGGCGCTGGGCGTCGGCCGCGAGCCAGGCCGGCAGCGTCGCAGCCTCGGCGGTGTGGATGCTCTCGAACTGCTTGGTCAGCTCGCGGCAGACCGTCACGCGACGCGTCGGCGCCAGTTCGGCCAGCAGTGCAATCACCTCGACGATACGGTGCGGCGCCTCGAACACGACCTGGCTCTGGCCTTCCACAGCCAGCACCGCCTGCAGCGCCGTGCGGCGTTCGCCGGCCTTGGTCGGCAGGAAGCCGGCAAACGCAAAACCCCGGGCCGCCGTGTCGCCAGCCACGCTAAGGGCCGTCACCGCGCTGCTCGGCCCGGGCAGGGGCAGCACGCGGTAGCCGGCTGCGACCACCTCCTGCACGAGCACGGCGCCGGGGTCCGAGATGGCCGGCGTGCCGGCGTCGGAGGCATAGGCCACGCGCTCACCGGCGGCCAGCCGTGCGAGGACAGTGGCGCTGGCCTCGCGCTCGTTGTGCTGGTGCAGCGCGATCAGCGGCTTGTGCAGGCCCAGATGGCGCAGCAACTGAGCTCCCTGGCGCGTGTCCTCGCAGGCCAGGGCATCGGCCAGGCTTAAGGCATGGATGGCGCGCAAGGAGATATCAGCCAGATTGCCGATCGGCGTCGCGACGAGATAGAGCGTGGCGGCCGGATACTGCTGGCCGCCGGCTGCGGCTTGTGCGGCCTGACGAAGCACAGAGGCATCAATGTTCAAGTGGGGCTCTCGTTCAAAACCTGACCGGGCCGAGATCGGCCTGGCGGGCGAGGACGCGGCGCTCGCGCATCTGCAGCGCGCCGGCCTGCGCCTGGTGGAGCGGAATTATCGAGTCGGCGGCGGCCCCAACCGCCGTGCCGGCGAAGTTGACCTGATCCTGCAGGACCGCGACGGCACCCTGGTCTTCGTCGAGGTCCGGGCAAGGGCGAGCGATTCGCATGGCGGCGCGGCCGCCAGCGTGACGGCCAGGAAGCAGCAGCGCCTGATCTACGCGGCCCAGCACTATCTGCTGCGCCACGCCAGCCCACCGCCCTGCCGTTTCGACGTCGTTGCCATCGATGGCGCTGAACTCACCTGGCTGCAGGCCGCCTTCGATGCGGGTTGATACCGACGCCGCTGCCGCGCTGACTATGATCCCGCCCCAATGATCGAGCAACGCATCCAGCAGCAATTCTTCGAGAGCGCCGACCTGCTCTACCAAGCCGCCGAGCAACTGGCGCGGCCCCTGGCGATGGCCGCGCAGATGGTGGTGGACGCCGTCACTGGCGGCAGCCGCATCCTGTGTGCCGGCCAGGGCCTGGCCAGCATGGACGCCGACTACCTGGCCGCCCGCCTGGCTGGCCGCTTCGAGCAGGAGAGGCCTGGCCTGGCCGCCTGGAGCCTGTCCGCCCAGGCCCGTGACGCCGCGGGCGTGGACCTGGCGCGCCTGCTGCAGGCCCATGGCCACCCGGGTGACGTCCTCGTCATGATCGAGCCCCTGCGCGAGCAGCGCGACGCCTGGCAGTCAGCCGTGGCCGTGGCCCATGCGCAGGAGATGAGCATCATCGCGTTGACCGCCCAGCCACCGGGCGCCGCCGACGAATGGCGCGGCCTGCTGCAGGACACCGATATCCAGATCCGCGTCAGCCACGGCCGCGAGCCACGCGTTGTGGAAGCCCAGCGCGTGCTGCTGCATGCGCTGGTCGACGCTGTCGACCTGCAACTGCTCGGCAGCGACGAATAACCTCCTTGACGGAACCCCGATGAAAAAACTCAGCCTCACCCTGACCGCCGCCATCCTCGCCAGCACGCTTGCCACCGGGTGCGCGCCACTGCTGATCGGCGGCGCGATGGTGGGTGGCGTCAGTGTCGCCACCGACCGCCGCACCTCGGCCACCCAGCTCGAGGACGAGACCATCGAGATCAAGGCCGGCGCCCGCATCCGCGAGCAGCTGGGCGACAAGGTGCACATCAACGTCAACAGCTACAACCGCGTCGCGCTGATCACCGGCGAGGCCCGCAACGAAGCCGACCAAGCTCAGGTGGAGCGCATCGTCGCCGGCGTCGAGAACGTCACCAAGGTGCTGAACGAGACTGCGGTCACGATGCACAGCGCACTGAGCGGTCGCTCCAACGACGTCGTCATCCAGGGCAAGGTCAAGGCCTCGTTCATCGACGCGCGCGACCTGCTGAGCAATGCCTTCTACGTTGTCGTCGAGCGCGGCCAGGTCTTCCTGATGGGCCGCGTGACCGAACGCGAGGCCAATCGCGCCACCGAGATCGCGCGCCAGGTCGGCGGCGTCAAGAAAGTGATCCGGGCGTTCGAGATCATCAGCGAAGACGAACTCGCTCGCCTCACACCGAAAAAGCAGTAGCTCCGAGCACAGCCACAGAGGCACGGAGACGCAGAGGAATTCGCTGCGGCTTTTTCCGTGCCTCTGTGACTCTGTGGCTTTGTTGGGTCAGAGACGCTTGATCAAGCTGGACGTGTCCCAGCGATTCCCGCCCAGCGCCTGCACGTCCGCATAGAACTGGTCCACCAGCGCCGTCACCGGCAGGCGTGAGCCATTGCGGCGCGCCTCGTCGAGCACGAGGCCCAAATCCTTGCGCATCCAGTCGACCGCGAAGCCGAAGTCGAACTTGCCTTCGACCATGGTCTTGCCGCGGTTGTCCATCTGCCAGCTTTGGGCCGCCCCCTTGCCGATGACCTCGAGCACCTGGGCCATGTCCAGGCCGGCGTTCTGGCCAAAGCGCACGGCCTCGGACAGGCCCTGCACGACACCGGCGATGCAGATCTGGTTGACCATCTTGGCAAGCTGCCCCGAGCCCGGGCCGCCGAGCAGGGTCACGGCCTTGGCGAAGGCCAGGGCGATGGGTTTCATCATGTCAAAAGGGGCCGCATCGCCGCCGCACATGATGGTCAGCGCACCGTTGACTGCACCGGCCTGGCCACCGGATACCGGCGCATCAACGAAGGCGACGCCCCGCTTGGCTGCCTCGTCGTGCAGCTCGCGAGCCACGGCCGCCGAGGCTGTGGTGTGGTCCACGAAGACGGCTCCCGAGGTCATGCCGGCGAGTGCCCCTTCGTCGCCGAGCGCCACCGAGCGCAGGTCATCGTCGTTGCCAACACAGCAGAACACGAACTCCGCGCCCCGGGCGGCCTCAGCTGGCGTGGAGGCAAAGGCACCTCCGTATTCCTTGACCCAGGCCTCGGCCTTGGACTGGGTGCGGTTGTAGACGGTGACCTGGTGGCCAGCGCGCGCCAGATGGCCGGCCATCGGATGGCCCATGACGCCCAGGCCCAGGAAGGCGACGCGGCGGGCGGGGACGGGGTCGTAGCTGCGGGTGGTCATGAGCAATGGGTCAAAGAATCGTCAGATGTTCGGTGCCGCTGGACAGGTCGCCGCTGCGAGCGCGTTCGCTGTTGAGCTTGATCTGCAGGCGCAGGTCGTTGACCGAATCAGCATTGCGCAGTGCGTCTTCGTAGGTGACCTTGCCGGCCTCGTAGAGGTCGAAGAGGGACTGGTCGAAGGTCTGCATACCCTGCTCGCGGGAGCGCTTCATCAGCTCCTTGATCTCGGTGATCTCGCCCTTGAAGATCAGGTCTGAGATCAGCGGCGAATTCAGCAGTATCTCGACCGCGGCGACACGGCCCTTGCCTTCGCGGCGCGGCAGCAGGCGCTGGCTGATCAGCGCGCGCAGGTTCAGCGACAGGTCCATCAGCAGCTGCTGGCGGCGGTCCTCGGGGAAGAAGTTGATGATGCGGTCCAGCGCCTGGTTGGCGCTGTTGGCGTGCAGCGTCGCCATGCACAGGTGGCCGGTCTCGGCAAAGGCCACCGCGTGCTCCATGGTCTCGCGGTCACGCAGCTCGCCCATCAGGATGACGTCGGGCGCCTGGCGCAGCGAGTTCTTCAGCGCGGCCTCCCAGCTGTCGGTGTCCAGGCCCAGCTCGCGCTGCGAAACGATGCAGTTCTTGTGCGGATGCACGAACTCGATCGGGTCCTCGATGGTGACGATGTGGCCGTAGGTCGTCTCGTTGCGCTCGTCGATCATCGCGGCCAGCGACGTGCTCTTGCCCGAGCCGGTGGCGCCGACGACGATGACCAGGCCGCGCTTGTGCTGCACCACCTCGCGCAGGATGACCGGCAGGTCCAGCGACTGGATGGTGGGCAGCGTCGACGGAATCGTCCGCAGCACCAGGCCGACCTGGCCCTGCTGCAGGAAGGCGTTCACGCGAAAGCGCCCGACGCCATGCGGCGAGATCGCGAAGTTGCACTCCTTGGTGCGCTCGAACTCGGCCGCCTGCTTGTCGTTCATGATGGCCCGCGCCAGCTGCAGCGTGTGCTGGCCGGTCAAGGGCTGAGGCGAGACCTTGGTCAGCTTGCCGTCCACCTTGATGGCCGGCGGGAACTCTGCCGTCAGGAAGAGGTCGGAGCCCTTGCGCGACAGCATCAGCCGCAGCAGATCGTTGATGAACTTGGAGGCCTGATCGCGTTCCATGAATGGCTTTCTATGTGTGCGGCGTTTTGCCGTCACTCACGTGGCGAGCCACATGAGTGACGTCAAATTCCCCGGGACTAGCCCGGGAAATTTTCCGGAAACTTCGCTTTCGAGCGAGCTTCGGCGGGCGAAATGATGTTGCGGCGGACGAGGTCGGTCAGGTTCTGGTCCAGCGTCTGCATGCCCTGCGAGTTGCCCGTCTGGATGGACGAGTACATCTGCGCCACCTTGTTCTCGCGGATCAGGTTGCGGATGGCCGAGGTGCCCAGCATGATCTCGTGCGACGCGACGCGGCCGGTGCCGTCCTTCAGCTTGCACAGGCTCTGCGAGATGACGGCCACCAGCGATTCGGACACCATCGCCCGCACCATCTCCTTCTCGGCCGCGGGGAAGACGTCGACGATGCGGTCCACCGTCTTGGCGGCCGACGAGGTGTGCAGCGTGCCGAACACCAGGTGGCCCGTTTCCGCGGCGGTCAGCGCCAACCGGATGGTTTCCAGGTCGCGCATTTCGCCCACCAGCACGCAGTCCGGGTCTTCGCGCAGCGCCGAGCGCAGCGCGTTCGCGAACGAGTGCGTGTGCGGGCCGACCTCGCGCTGGTTGATCAGGCTCTTCTTGGATTCGTGCACGAACTCGATCGGGTCCTCGATGGTGAGGATGTGGCCGTACTCGTTCTCGTTGAGGTGGTTGACCATGGCGGCCAGCGTCGTGCTCTTGCCCGAGCCGGTCGGGCCGGTCACCAGCACCATGCCGCGCGGCTTGAGCGCCAGTTCGGCGAAGACCTTGGGCGCGTTGAGCTGCTCCAGGCTGAGGATCTTGCTTGGAATGGTCCGGAATACGGCGCCCGCGCCACGGTTCTGGTTGAAGGCGTTGACGCGAAAACGCGCCAGGCCCTGGATCTCGAAGGAAAAGTCGACTTCCAGCGTCTCCTCGTACATCTTGCGCTGGGAGTCGTTCATGATGTCGTAGACCATGTCGTGGACCGCGCGGTGGTCCAGGGCCTCGACGTTGATGCGGCGCACGTCGCCATGCACCCGGATCATCGGCGGCAGGCCGGCCGAAAGGTGCAGGTCCGACGCCTTGTTCTTGACCGAAAATGCCAGCAGCTGAGTGATGTCCATGATGATCTGTGGAGTGCTCGGACCATTATGGCGATCTCCGACTCCCTCCAAGCCACCAAAAATCGCATCGCTGCGGCATGTGCCTCGGCCGGCCGTCCACCCCAGGCGGTCCGTCTGCTCGTCGTCAGCAAGACCTTCCCGGCCTACGCCGTGCGCGAGGCCTTTGAGGCCGGCGCCCGCGCCTTCGGGGAGAACTATGTGCAGGAAGGCCTGGCCAAGGTCGGCGAGCTGAGCGATCTGCGCGGCCAGATCGAATGGCATCTGATCGGCCCGCTGCAGTCCAACAAGACCAAGCCCGTGGCCGAACAGTTCGATTGGGTGCACAGCGTGGACCGGCTCAAGATCGCCCAGCGGTTGTCCGAGCAACGGCCGGCCGACCTGGCGCCGCTCAATGTCTGCCTGCAAGTCAACATCAGCGGCGAGGCGAGCAAGAGCGGCCTGCTGCCCGATGACGTGGCGGCGCTGGCTCGCGAGGTCGCAACCTTGCCCCGGCTGCAGCTGCGTGGCCTGATGGCGGTGCCCGAACCCGGCCCCGAAGCGCTGGCGCAGCATCGGGCCATGGCCGCGCTGTTCGAGACGTTGAAGCAGGCCGGCCTGGCCCTGGACACGCTGTCGCTGGGCATGAGCGCAGACCTTGAGGACGCCATCGCGGCCGGCTCGACGATGGTGCGCGTCGGCAGCGCCATTTTCGGAGCGCGGGGGTGAAGGCCGCCTGGCTGCTGACCCTGGCCGCGCTCGCGGCCCAGGCCCAGCCCGTCCCTGACACGCTCGCGCAGCGAGCGTTGGCCTGCACCGGCTGCCATGGCAAGGAGGGGCGCGCCGCACCCGACGGCTACTACCCGCGTCTGGCCGGCAAGCCGGCCGGCTATCTCTACAACCAGTTGCTGAACTTCCGCGACGGCCGGCGCGACTACGGTTTGATGAGCGAACTCATCGCGCCGCTGTCCGACGCCTATTTGGAGGAGCTGGCCGGTCATTTCGCATCGCTGGACCTGCCTTATGCGCCGCCGCAGAAGTCTGGCCTTCCGGCTACCGAGCTGGCCCGCGCCGAGGCGCTGGTCAACCGCGGCGACGCCGCCCGCCGCCTGCCGGCCTGCACCGCCTGCCATGGCGAGCGCCTGACAGGGACTCAGCCCGCCATACCGGGCCTGCTCGGTCTGTCACGCGACTATCTGAACGGCCAGCTCGGCGCCTGGCGCAGCGGACAGCGCCGCGCCCAGGCGCCGGATTGCATGGCGCATATCGCCAAGACCCTGACCGAGCCTGAGATCAACGCGATCACCCAATTCCTCGCCGGCCGGGCCCTGCCGGCCGACCCGCATCCCGCGCCCACCCTGGCTGCCCCGCCGCCGTTGCGCTGCGGCGGCCTGCCGCCATGAAGCGCCTCTTGATCGGCCTCGCGTTGCTGGCCCTGCTGGCCATTGCCACCGCTTTCGGGTTGCTGGCCTGGCAACGCGCCCTGGGCGACGCAACGCCGCCCTCCGCCGCACCCGTCAGCCTGGAACGCGGCGCCTACCTCGCCGCCGTGGGCAATTGCGCCGGCTGCCACACGGCCCGCGGTGGTGAACGCCTGGCCGGAGGCCGGGCGATCCCGACGCCTTTTGGCACCGCCTTCTCCTCCAATCTGACGCCCGCCGCCACCGGCCTGGGTGGCTGGACCAGCAACGACTTCTGGCAGGCGCTGCATTTCGGCCGCAGCCGCGACGGCCGACTGCTGGTGCCGGCTCACCCAATCACCAACACCACCCTCGTCAACCGCGAGGACGCCGACGCCCTGTATGCCTGGATGCAGGCCCAGCCGCCCGCGACCGCGCCACGGCGCGAGCATGAGCTGCGCTGGCCTTACGGGAGCCAGCTGGCCGTCGCCGTCTGGCGGACCTTGTACTTCAGGCCCGGGGTCTACCAACCCGACCCGGCCCGGGACGCGGCCTGGAACCGTGGCGCCTATCTCAGCCAGGGCCTGGCCCATTGCAGCGCCTGCCACGCCGGCCGCGATGCCCTGGGTGGCGACCGTGGTGCAGCGGATTTCCGCGGTGGCCTGCTGGCCGGCCTGGGCTGGGTGGCCCCTTCGCTGCATGACCCGGCCGAGGCCGGTGTGCAGCGTTGGCCGACTGAGGTGCTGCAACGCTGGCTGCGCGACGGCAAGGCGCAAGGTCATGTGGCGCTCGGCCCCATGGCCGAGGTCGTCATCGGCAGCACTGCGGCGCTGGACGATGCCGACCTCGCCGCAATGAGCAGTTATCTGCGTGCCTTGCCCGAGCAGGCCGTTTCCCGCTCCGAGCCGGCCGAGCCGGATGCGCGCCGCCGCAAGCGCGGCGCCGGCCTCTACCGCGATCACTGCGCAGCCTGCCACGGCGAGCAGGGCCAGGGGCGGCGCGACGCGAGCGGTGCCCCCGCCTACCCTGCGCTGGCCGGCAGCCGCCTGGTCACCCAGGCCAGTGCGGCCAACCTGATCCGCCTCATCGAGCGCGGCGGCTTCGCACCGGCGACGCCCGGCAACCCGCGCCCCTACGGCATGCCGCCCTTCGCGGGCGTGCTGGGCGCCGAAGACCTGGCCGCGCTGACCAGCCATCTGCGGGCATCCTTCGGCCACGCTGCAGGTGAAGTCGATGCCGTCGAGGTGCTGAGGCTGCGCGCCGTGGCGGCCCGTTGAACCCACAAGCCCCTGGGCGCGGGGGGCCGACGTGAACGACTTCACGCAAGCCTGCCGCAGGCAGGTAGCAAATGGTCACAGGTCGCGACACACTGCGCGCGGCTCCCGGGTAGGGCCGTCAAAAACAGGGCCGAGAGCCCTACAGTCGTCGTTGAATTCAAGCGCGGCAGCCCGCCGCCGATACCCGATCACCGGACAAGGACCTGAACAGATGAACTTCCTGACGCAATTGCGCATTGGCCATCGGTTGGCCTTGAGCTTTGGCCTGCTCATTCTGTTGCTGGTCGGGATCGGCATTTACGGCGCGAAGAATGCGAACGGCTTAGCCAAGGATCTGGACCGCACCGCCAACTCCAGCCTCTTCAAGATTGGCGCAGCCAACGGTCTGGAAAGCCAGGTCAACATCATTTCGCGCGCCGTGCGCGACCTGCTGCTGCTGGATACCGCTGGCGCCATCAAGAAGCAGAAGAAGGCCGTCGCCGACGCGCTTGAAGAAGGCGAAAAGCAGCTCAAGAGCCTGGAAGACGCTGTCTCGGGTGACGGAGAAAAGGCTGCCATCGCCGAGGTGCGGGGTCACAAGGCCAAGTTCCTGGCTGCACTCGAAAAATTCCAGAAGATCCAGACCGACGGCACGCCCGACGAGGCTCGTGAAAGCCTGATAACCGACCTGCGCCCCGCCCAGGCGGCCCTGCAGGAAGGCCTGAAGAAGCTGGTCGACATCCAGTTTGAAAGCGGCAAGGCACTGGCCACGTCCGGTGTCGAACTGGCCCGCTTCTCCGTCTGGGTGACCATCGTCCTGCTGGTCGTGGCCGTGGTCATCGGCATCGGTGGCGGCCTCGTCATCACCCGTTCCATCGTCGCCCCGGCCCGCAAGGCCCAGCTGGCCGCCGAGGCCATTGCCGCCGGTGATCTGACGCAGGACATCCAGGTCGAAGGCCGCGACGAACTCAGCCAGATGCTGCAGGCCATGAAGGACATGCAGCAGGCTCTCTCGGGCGTTGTGCGTGATGTGTCGACCGCCGCCAGCGAGGTGGCCCAGAACTCCGGCTCCATTGCCGACAGCAATTCCAATCTGGCCGAGCGCACCACGCGTTCCGCCGCCAGCCTGCAGAACACCGCCGCTTCGGTGGAAGAGATCGCCTCCACGCTCAAGGGCGCCAGCGACCTGACCCGCCGCGCGGCTGGCATCGCCGTGACGGCCCGCCAGGCCGCCAGCAATGGTGGCGCCGTCGTCTCCAAGGTCGTCGAGACCATGGAAGAGATCAGCGCCAGCTCCAAGAAGATCGGCGACATCATCGGCGTCATCGACGGCATCGCCTTCCAGACCAACATCCTGGCGTTGAACGCGGCCGTGGAGGCCGCCCGGGCCGGCGAACATGGCCGCGGCTTCGCCGTGGTGGCCGCCGAAGTGCGTGCGCTGGCTCAGCGCTCGGCGGGTGCCGCCAAGGAAATCAAGGTGCTGATCCAGGAATCGACCGTCAAGGTCGAGAACGGCACCACGCTGGTCAACAACGCCGGCGTCACCATCCGCAGCGTCGTCGACGAAGTCAACAACATGGGTCAGCTGATCGAGGAAATCTCGCACTCGGCCCAGGAGCAGGCCACGGGCGTCGGCGTCGTCAACGGCGCGATGAACGAGCTCGACAAGGCCACGCAGCAAAACACCAGCCTGGTCGGCGATCTCAGCCGCTCGGCGGACGCCCTGCGCGACAGCTCGACGCGGCTGATCGAGGCGGTCGGCTTCTTCCGCGCCGCCTGACCCCATCAATTACTTTCCGAGGCTCGCCATGTCATTCCTGCGTTCCGCCACCATCCTGGCCGCCAGCCTGATGCTGGCCCTGGCCGCTCAGGCCGCACCCAAGGTCGTCAAGAAGGTGCCGCCTGAGTTCCCAGCCGAGGCCTCCAAGAAGGGCATCTCCACCGGCTCGGTCAAGGCCAAGATGACCATCGAAGCCGACGGCAAGGTCAGCGACGTCGAGATCGTCGAAGCCGAACCCAAGCGGGTCTTCGACCGCGCCGTGAAGGCGGCGCTGATGGAGTGGAAGTTCGAGCCCGGCGAAAAGGCCACTCACGAAGTCAAGCTCGTCTTCAAGAACGAGGACTGAAACCCGACCGAGCACAGTGCCTGCGCACTGTGCGACGCGGGTTTCAGGACAGCCGGCATGCAGGCCGGCTGGCATGAGCAGCGCCCGAGAGCAGCGCCTCAGCGCTTCATCACCGGCAATTCGCCGGTCCGGTCCGCGGGCTGCCACCAGTGCATCCCACCCGCCACCAGCATCACCGTGACCACGGCGCCCCCGGCCAGCAAGCCCAGGCGCCGTTTCTTTTGGGCCTGCCGGGCGCGGACGCGGGTGCCGCCCGCCGATGCGCGCAGCGCCGGGCTGAGATGGGCCTGCGACAGCCGCTTCAGATTCACCGCCTGCTTGCGACCGTCACGGCTCGTGACAATTTCAAAGCTCAGCGGCTCGTCCATCCGAGGACCCTCGCCGTCTGTCGGGAACGCGGCCAAGCCGACGAAGACTTCCTCTCCCCCGCCAGAGGGCCGGATGGTGCCGTAGCCGGCATCCTGGTTCCACGCGCTCAGTACGCCTTCGAATCTCATATTCACCTCAACGACTACCCCCAGATCTTGGGGGATGCGGCGCAGATCGCCGCAACCGGATGTAAGCCACCGACAATCCGCCCTCCCAAGTTCCCACCTCCCCTGCGCATGCCCATCAACTGGTTCCCCGGCCACATGAATTCCACCCGTCAGGCGATCAAGGATCGCGTGAAGGCGGGGCTGGACGTGGTCATTGAACTGCTCGACGCGCGCCTGCCCGGCTCCAGCAGCAACCCGCTGCTGGCTGCACTGACGACGGGCCGGCCGTCGCTGAAGGTACTGAACAAGCAGGACCTGGCCGACCCGGCCCAGACCGCCGCCTGGCTGGACTACTACAACGCCCAGCCGCACACCCGCGCCATCCCGCTGGATGCCGGCGACAAGGCGCCGGCGCGCGCCCTCATCAAGGCCTGCCGCGAGCTCGCACCGCTGCGCGGCGACATGCACAAGCCGCTGCGCGTGCTGATCTGCGGCATTCCCAACGTTGGCAAGAGCACGCTGATCAATACCCTGGTCGGCAAGCGCGCCGCCAAGACGGGCGACGAGCCCGGCATCACCAAGATCGAGCAGAAGTTCGTGCTGGAGAACGGCTTCTACCTGTTCGACACGCCAGGCATGCTGTGGCCGCGCATCGCCATCGAGCAGAGCGGCTACAACCTGGCCGCCAGCGGCGCCATCGGCCGCAATGCCTTCGACGAGGAGGAGGTGGCGCTGGAGCTGATTGCCGTGCTCAAGCGCCACTACCCCGAGCGCCTGCAGCAGCGCTACGGCCTCACCGAGCTTGGCGCCGACGACGCCGTGCTGGAGGCCATCGGCACCAAACGCGGCGCCAAGGTGCGCGGCGGCGGCGTGCTGATGCACAAAGCCGCCGAAGCGTTGCTGATGGACTTCCGCGGCGGGGCCCTCGGTTGCATCACGCTGGAAACCCCACAAGAGATGACGGCCTGGCGTCGAGCGGCGGCCGACGAGGAAGAGCGCAAGGCCGCCGAGGCAGAGGCCGCGCGTCTGGCCGACAAGGAACGCCGCAGCGGCAAGCGAAAGTCGTCCAGCGGGGACGCGGAAACAAGCGCGTAAATTCCCGGCCTTGACCGTCTCACCGGCGCGCCTATGCTGGGCCGCCCGGAACGACACGAGACATCATGAGCCGACTCTCCCTGCTCGACCTCGCCTTCTTCATTGCCGAAAGCGAGGCCAGTCCCAAGCATGTGGCGGGCCTGCACATCCACCAGATTCCCAAGGGTGGCGGCGCCAACTTCGCCAAGCAGCTCTATGAGGAGTTCCTGACCCACACCGACGTGCAGGCGCCCTTCGATGCCGTCATCAACTTCGTCTCGCCCACGCTGATGCCGAGCTGGAGCACGGCCGAATCGGTGGACCTGGCGCAACACGTCTTCTTCCACAAGCTCAAGGCCGGCCAGAACGACCGCGAGGCCCTCTATGCCTTTGCCGCGGAGTTGCACGAACCGGTGCTGGACCGCAGCCGGCCGCTGTGGGAGGTGCATGTCATCGCCGGCCTGTGGGACAAGCAATTCGCCATCTACTACAAGATGCACCATGCCGTGGCCGACGGCATCACGATGACGCGCTGGGGCGTCGAGTCCCTGCGCGCGACGCCCGACGACGACACCGTCACGCCGGTCTGGACCTTGTCGCACGCGCGACGCGCCAGCGGCCTGTCGCGCAAGAAGCGGCTGGATCAGGCCGTCGCCGGCACCGTCTGGAAGCAGCTCACCGCCAACAGCAAGCGCGCCGTCGGCATCGGCCGGCTCACGGCCATGCTGGCGCTGGAAGCCATCAAGCTGACCAAGAACGCCATCGCCCTGCCCTTCATGGCCAGCCGCGGTACACCCTTCACCGGCAATGCCACGCCCGGTCGCCAGTTCGCCACCGCCGCCGTGCCCATGGCGCGCATCGACGCCATCCGCAAGGTGTCACGCGCCACACTCAACCACGTGGCCCTGACCTGCCTGGACGGCGCCATGCACCGCTACCTGGCCGACGAGGGCATCGAGCTGGACCGGCCCATCACCATCCAGATGCCGGTGAACCTGCGCCGCGAAGGCGAAAAGAGCGGCGGCAACAAGATCGGCATCATCCTGGTCGACCTGTCGCCGCCCACCGACGACGCCTTTGTGCGGCTGCGCAATGTCGGCTATTCGCTGCGCAATGTGCGCACGATGATCGACGCCGTCGCGCCCGAGGCGGTCGAGACCTACACCATCCTGACCGGCCTGCTCGGCCAGATCGCCGGCATGCTCAAGCTGGCCGATGTCGTCACGCCCATGGGCAACACGCTGGTGTCCAACGTGCCCGGGCCGGCCGAGCGCCTGTACATCAAGGGCGCACCGTTGCTGGAGATGCACCCCATGTCGACACTGCCGGCCACCCATCTGCTCAACATCACGTTGTTCAGCTATGCCGGCACTCTTTACTTCGGCCTGATTGCAACCGACGCCCTGCCCAACCTGGGCCGGCTGGCGGCCTATGTGGAGGAAGAGATCGCGACGCTGGAAGAAGCCGTCGGCATTTCATGAGTCTTCCGCTCTTCCCCTCGAACTGGATGACCGAGGAGCACCGCCTGCTTCAGGACAGCGCCGCGCGCTTCTTCAGCGAGCGCTGGGTACCGCGCGCCGCTGGCTGGCGCGCGGCGGGCCTGATGGAGCGCGACACCTGGCACGAAGCCGGTGCCCAGGGCCTGCTGTGCGCGGCCATGCCGGAAGCCTTCGGCGGCAGCGGCGGCGACTTCGGCCATGAGGCCGTCATCGTCATGGCGGCTGCACGGGCCAACCTGGGCGGCTTCGGCGGCAGCGTGCACTCGGCCATCGTCGCGCCCTATCTGCTGCGCCACGGCAATGACGGGCAGAAGGCGCGCTGGCTGCCAGCGATGGCCACCGGCGAGCGCGTTGGCGCCATCGCGATGACGGAACCGGGCACGGGCTCTGACCTGCAGGCCATCCGCACCCGCGCACGCCGCGTCACTGACGAAAAGGGCGACCACTACGTCATCAACGGGCAGAAGACCTTCATCACCAATGGACAGAACGCCGACCTCATCGTCATCGTCTGCCGCACCGGGGACGCACCGGGTGCCAAGGGCTTGTCACTGGTCGTCGCGGAGATCGATGCCGGCACGACGGGCCTGACGCGCCGTCGCCTGGACAAGATCGGCCTGCACGCCCAGGACACCAGCGAGCTTTTCTTTGATGAGCTGCGCGTGCCGGCCGCCAACCTGCTTGGGTCAAGCGAGGGCCTGGCCTTTGGCCAGTTGATGGGCGAACTGCCGCAGGAACGCCTCGTCATCGCATGCCAGGCCGTCGCGATGACGGAACGCGCGCTGGACGACACGGTGGCCTACGCCAAGCAGCGCGAGGCCTTCGGCCAGCCGATCTGGAACTTCCAGAACACCCGTTTCGTGCTGGCCCAGGCGCAGAGCGACGTGCTCGCCGCCCGCGCGCTGCTCGATGCCGCCATCTCGGCCCATCTGAAAGGTGAGCTCGACGCCGCCCGCGCGGCGCTGGTGAAGGCCTGGTGCAGCGACCTCGCCTCGCGGCTGACCGACGCCTGCCTGCAGCTCTTCGGCGGTTATGGCTACATGCTGGAGACGCCGATTGCCGAACTGTGGGCCGACGCCCGCGTGACGCGCATCTACGGCGGCACCAATGAAATCATGAAAGAGCTGGCTTCGCGATCCATGTGAGGCCCCTGGAGACCCCCATGTTCGACGCCTATCTCTACGGCCATTGCCGCACGCCGCGCGGCAAGGGCAAGCCCGACGGTTCGCTGCACGCGGCCACGCCGATCTGGCTGGTGCGCAGCGTGCTGCAGGCCCTGCAGCAGCGCACCCAGCTCGACACGTCGTTGGTCGACGACGTCATCCTCGGCTGCGTGACACCCATCGCCGAGCAGGGTGGCGACATCGCCCGCATCGCCGTGCTGGACGCCGGCTGGGCGCAGTCGGTGGGCGGCGTCACGCAGTCACGCTTCTGCGCCTCGGGGCTGGAGAGCGTCAACCTCGCCGCGGCCAAGGTGGCCAGCGGCTTCGAACGCCTGGTCGTGGCCGGCGGTGTCGAGAGCATGAGCCGCGTGCCCATGGGCAGCGACGGCGGCGCCTGGATGCTGGACGAGCGCGTCGTCAGCGCCATCGGTTTCGTGCCGCAGGGCATCAGCGCTGATCTGATCGCAACGCTGGAGGGCTTCACGCGCGATGAGCTCGACGCCTACGCGGCGCGCTCCCACCAGCGTGCCACCGCGGCGCGTGCCGAAGGGCGCTTCGCGAGCGCGCTGGTGCCGGTACATGACGAAGCCGGCGCCCTGCTGCTGGCCGAGGACGAAACCATCCGCCCACAAACGTCCATCGAGACGCTGGCGGCGCTGAACCCCAGCTTCATCAAGCTGGGCGCGAAGTTCGACGGCCTGGCATTGCGCAAATACCCGCAGGCGTCGGCGATCGAACACCGCCACCATGCCGGCAATTCATCGGGCATCGTTGATGGCGCAGCCCTGGTGCTGGTGGGCTCCAAGGCCGGCGGCGAAGCGGCGGGAGTCAAGCCCCGCGCGCGCATCCGTGCGGCCGCCGTCGTCGGCAGCGAGCCGACCATCATGTTGACCGGCACGACACCAGCCTGTCAGAAGGCACTGCGCCAGGCCGGCATGCAGGCGTCCGATATCGACCTGTGGGAAATCAACGAGGCCTTCGCCGCGGTGCCGATGAAGACGGCGCGCGATCTGGGCCTGGACCTGGATCGCGTCAACGTGAACGGCGGTTCAATTGCGCTCGGCCACCCGTTGGGCGCAACCGGCGCCATGCTGCTGGGCACCTTGCTCGATGAGTTGGAGCGACGCGATCTCCAGACCGGCGCCGTGACGCTGTGCGTCGGCGGCGGCATGGGCATCGCCACCATCATCGAACGGGTCTAGGGCCTGTCTCCCGGCGGCAATGGGTCGCGAAGACCCGCCGCAAGGGTTGTGGCCAGAAAGGCCCTACAGCCTGATCCAGCCGCCGGCACGCAAATGCCAGCGGCCACCGCGGCTCTCCCAGCGGTGAGGCTCATAGCGATAGCCGGCACGCGGGCGCTCGTAGTAGCCGGGCACCCAGTGGTGACGGCCGCCGTTCCAGCCCCAGTAGCCATTGACCCAGACTGCGCCCGTATAGGGCGTGACGGGCACGACCTCGGCATAGGGTGCGGGAGGCGGCGCGTCGACCACGATGGTCGAGCCACCGTCGTAGTAGCCGGCCCGGTGGGCAGGCACGACCACGCAGGCCGACAGCAGTGCAGATGAAGCCAGGGCGAACGCCAGAGTGAGTCGTTTCATCGGAATCTCCAGGCCGCCTCAGGGAGACGGCCCATTCGGTTACCTCGAGCCAGGCTGAACGTAGACGCTGCCGCGGTAGTAACCGCCGTCACGTTGGTGGCCGCCATCCCGGTAATAGCCGTCCCTGTGGTAACCGCCGTGGCGGGCCGGCACGATGATGCAGCCCGACAGCAGGGCGGTAGAAATCAGGGCAATGGCCAGGGCCAGTCGTTTCATGAGGATCTCCAGGCCACGAAATACGCGGCCGTGCCCCACTAACCGCCACGAGCCCGTGGCGGATGACGGCGTCACACAGAGTTACTCCGTGGCGGACTGTTGCTGCGGCTTCAGATAGCAGTCCATCCGGGCGATGAAACGCGTCTCGGTCGCGCTGCACCCTGGGCCGGCCCATCTCGTGTTCGTACTGCACGGCGTGTTGGTCGGTGCCGAACCTGCTGAGCGGGTTGCCGCTGCCGGCACCGCTGACAGCGGCCTTGATGTCACGGGATCACGAGGGAATCAGGAGGTCTGGCCCGCGGTATTCTGCGGCGCTTCACCCGAACCGACTTTCGACATGAAACGAATCTTCCTGACGCTGCTGCCGCTCGCACTGGCCGCCTGCGCTTCGACGACACCGCCCGCCCAAAGCGGCGCCCAGGCTGCGGCCGACAACGGCACCATCTGCGAGCGCGACTCACCCACCGGCAGCATGCTGCCCAAGACGCGCTGCACCACCGCCGCTGAACGCGAGGCGGCGCAGCGCAGCACCCAGGCCGTCAGCGAGGCCGTGCGCAACCAGCGCTCCGCCCCTCCCGGCAAGGGCAGCTGAGGCAAAGGCTCAGCGCGATTCCCGCAGCAGCGCGGCCAGGCAGGCCATGCCGGCCGCCATCACGGCTGCCGTCAGCCACAGCGCGACATCGAAGCCGCCGCCGGCCTCGACCATCCGACCGGTCAGCGCAGGCGCGCTGATCTGTGCCATGCCATAGCTCAGCGTCAGCCGGGCCATCGCCTTGCCTGGATTGGCGGGTGAATGCCGGCCAACCAGAGCCAGCGTCAGGCTGACGATACCGATGAAGGTCGCGCCATACAGCAGCGCGCCCGCCAACGCGGCCACCAGACCGCTGGCCAATATCGGCAGCAACACGGCGAAGATCTGCACGCCGAAAGCGATCAGCAGCGCGCCAACGTCGCCCGTGCGGCGCGCAATGCGATCCCAGACGAACACAGCCGGCGTCGCCGACAAGCCCACCAGCAGCCAGGCCCAAGGCCCCTGTCCGGCCAGCAGCGGCTGAGCCTCGACGATGGCGACAGTGAAGGTCGCGTTGACGACGAAGCCCCAGCCCGCGCAGAAATAGGCCGCCACCATCAGCGCCATCCAACGCCGGCTGGGTGCTGCATCGGACGCGGCTTTCGCGGCCGGCGGCGGCACCGGCGGGCGCCAGGCCCAGGCCGGGATCAGGAAGACCAAGCCGAGCAAGGCATAGCCCTGCCATTGCAGGGCCCAGTTCAGATTCCACTGCGTCATGCCCATCGCACCCAGGGCCGACACGACGATGCCCAGCCCCAGGCCGATGAAGTAGATGCCCAGCTCGGGCCGGCGCCCCGACCGGATCAACCAGCCCTGCACCAGGCCCGAGCCCAGCAGCATGCCGGCCGCGCCGCACAGGCCACCGACATAGCGCGACAACGCCCAGCCGCCGAAGCTCGTGCTCCAACCCATCAGCGCGGTGATGGCCAAAGCCGTCGGCAGGCCCCAGCTGTACAGGCGCTGGCGCCAGGTCGGGCTCTCGATCCAGGCCGCCAGCAGCGCGCCGCTCATATAGCCCGCGTAGTTGATGGCCGCCAGCAGCCCGCCGTCGGCGACGCCCAGGCCCGCCTGGGCCTGCATCTGCGGCAACAGCGGCGTGTAGGCGAAGCGCGCGAGGCCGATGGTCAGCACCAGCGCACAGATGCCACCCAGCAGCACCTGCCAGGCGCGCAGACGGAATTCGGGCTCGGCCATGGCCGCAGGTTAAGCGAGCCGGGCATACCCCAGGCACTGGGGGGCTTGCAAAGCGTGCGGCCGGGCCCAGTTGCCCAGCATGCCGCTGTTCATCTGCTTCTGCCTCGTCCTGCTCGCCGCCGCCGGTATCGCGATGTGGCCGCTGTGGGTGCGCCGCCGCCGCGAGCGCATCGCCAGCCGCCCCTTCCCGCAGTCGTGGCGGCGCCTGCTGCGCCGCCATGTGCCGCTGGTGTCCCGGCTGCCGGCGCGCCAGCAACTGCGCCTGAAAGGGTTGATGCAGGTCTTCCTCGCCGAGAAGCCCATCCTCGGCTGCCGTGGCCTGCGCGTGACGGACGAGATCCGCGTCACCGTCGCGGCCCTGGCCTGCCTGCCACTGCTGGGTGCGGCGCGCGGCGTCTACCCGGAGCTGCGCCAGGTGCTGGTCTACCCCGGCGCCTTCGTCGTCGACCGGCCGGTGACCGAATCGGGCGGCGTGCTGTCAGACCAGCGCCGCGTGCTGGCTGGCGAGAGCTGGAGCCAGGGCCAGGTGCTGCTGGCCTGGGATGAAGTCAAGCGTGGTGCGGCCACGCCGGGCGATGGGCACAACGTCGTCATCCACGAGTTCGCGCATCAGCTCGACCAGGCGGGCGGCCCGGCCAATGGCGCGCCGGCACTGCCGTCAGCCGAGGCCTACCGGCGCTGGTCGACGGTGATGCAAAACGAGTTCGATGCACTGCGCTGGCGGCTGGCCCGCGGCGAGCCGGGGCTCATCGACGCCTATGGTGCGACCGACCCGGCGGAATTCTTCGCGGTGATCAGCGAGCTATTCTTCGAGCGGCCGATCGAGCTGGCCGCAGGTCACCCGGCGCTGTACAGCGAGCTCAGTGGCTACTACCGACTGGACCCGGCGAGCTGGAACTAGAAGCCGAGGCTGGCCAGCAGGTCGTCCACATCGTCCTGCTTGAGCGCCTTGTCCGGCGTCTGCACGCCACCAAGCTCGGCGGACACGGCGGCAGCGGCCGGTGCGGGCAGGGACTGGACAAGATCCTTCAGCGGCGGCTCGGCGCGCTCCAGCATCTTGCTGACCTTGTTGATGACCTGGCCCGAGAGATCCTGGAAGTCCTGCGACATCATGATCTCGGTGTGCAGCGACTTCTCGCGCGCGGCGAAGCTCGCGGCGTCGGCGGCGTAAGCGGCGCACAGCTTCATCAGCGCGCGGGCGCGGTCGGCGCTGATGTTGCTGGACAGGGCCAGGCGGTTCAGCGCGTCGGACAGCTCGCGGCCCTTCTTGCGCACGGCCTCGGCGTCGTCCTGGGCGGCTTCCACCAGGTTGAGCACCTTGGTGGCCGCCTGCTCGGTCATGCTGCGCACATAGGCCAGGCGCTCGCGCGCATCGGGCAACTCGTCGACCACGTCATGCAGGATCTGGGCGGCGTCGGCCCGGATCATGGCCTGGATGGACGCGTCGGACATGTGGAACTCCCTGAATGGGCCCGACAGCAGCGACGGGGCTACAACCAGTTTAGAAGCGCCTCTACGGCGCGCAATTGCCCGGCAGATGGTCAAGCGCTGCCGAACGCGGCCTTTGTCACGCGGGTTGCAATTCAGGGCGCCGCGAGCAGTGCGCGCAAAGCCGCGGCCTGCGTCACGTCGAGGCGGCCAGCTTGCTCGGCCAGCAGAAGCTGGCGCCGGCCCAACGCCAGCAGCAGGTCAGCATCCAGCCCGGCAGACGCCAGCGCCTGCAGATGGCGGCCCAGCACGCCGGTGTCGCCGCGCGCGACAGGCCCCGAGACGGCACCGGCCAGGCCACGGTCCAGGGCGGTGTCCAATGCGCCGCGGGTCAACGGCACCAGGGCCGGCAGGGCTTGGGCCCGCGCCAGTCCAGCGGCCGCCCACAGCGTTTGGGCTTCGGCCAGCACGGCCAGCACGCCGCTGGCGGCCAGGTTGGCCGCAGCGTGATAGGCAGCCCGCGCCTGAGCCGTCATCGGCGACGGCAACGCCAGTGGCACCAGGCCCAGCACGTGAGCGAGTGCTTCCAGCGCAGGCCGGTGTGCTGCATCCGCCTCGATACCGACATGCACGCCGGCGAGGCCGGCATCACCGGCCAGCAGTTTCAATGGGTGAAAGCCTGCCGCGGCCGGCGCCGGGCCCAGCGCGGCCAGCGGCGTCGCGCCACTGCAATGCAGGCCCAGTTGGCCGGCGCGCCACGGCAAGGCGGCGGCGGTCGTGGCGATCTGATCGTCGGGGACTGTCAGCCAGACCCAGTCGGCCGCCTGGGCGGCATCGGCCATTGCGAACTCGCCTTCACCCGGCGAGCGCCGACCAACGACAACCTCCTCGCCCGCCGCTCGGAACGCCGGCACCAGCGCCCTGGCCAGCCGGCCGTACCCGATCACAGCATGTCTCATGAGTGGGCGCGGGCGAAGAAGGTGCGAATGCCTTCTCAGGGCTTGACGAACTTCAGCGTCATGCGGTCACTCTCGCCGATGGCCTGGTACTTCGAGCGGTCCTTGTCCTTCAGCGCATAGGTCGGCGGCAGCGTCCAGACGCCGTCGGGGTGGTCGGCCGTGTCCTTGGGGTTGGCGTTGACCTCGCTTCTGCCGGCAAGCTTGAAACCCGCGTTCTCGGCGAACTTGATGACGGTGGCCTCCTGCACATAGCCGCTCGGGGCCTTGGGGTCCTGGGTGCGCGAGACCGGCAGCCGGTGCTCCTCGACCCCCAATGTGCCGCCAGGCTTCAGCGCCTTGAAAGCGGCGTCGAAGACGGCCTGGGCCGTGCCACCGTTCATCCAGTTGTGCACATTGCGGAAGGTCAGCACCGCATCGGCGCTGCCGGCCGGGGCGATGTCAAACACGCCCTTGGCCGGGTCGAAGGCCGTGATCTTGACCTTGCCGTAGACGCCCATCGAATCCATCTTGGCCTTGAAGCGCGCGCTGCCGCCGTCGGCCGCATAGAGCTGACCTCCTTCGCGCAGATAGGGGGCAAGGATCTCGGTGAACCAACCACCGCCCGGGGCGAGTTCGACGACGGTGTCGGTCGGCTTGATGCCGAAGAAGCTCAGCGTTTCGTAGGGGTGGCGTTGCGCATCGCGGGCGACATTGCCCACCAAGCGGTTGTCGGCGGCAACGGCGGCCTTCAGCGGGTCGGCGTCGTGAGCTTGTGCGCCCGCAGCAGCAAACATGGCGGAAGTGGCGAGAGTGGCGATCAGCCAGGTCTTCATAGGGAGTGTCTCCTTGTGGAACAGCCAGTATCCGGTGCTCGTCGGCCCCTGTCCAAGGTCAGCGACGGAATGCCAAAGACGCCAGACCAAGCAGGGCCAGCGCGGCGCCAAACAGGCCCAGCGCATGCAGGCCGAGCCCCTTCAGCACCATGCCGCCCACGCTGGCGCCCAGCGTCGCACCGACATAGATGGCCGAGGCGTTCAACGCGAACAGCACCGGCAGCCGGGCCGGGTCCAGCGCCGCCAGCCGCGCCTGCTGCGGCACCATGAAGCTCCAGCCGAACACGCTCCAGGTGAAGACCAGCGCCCCCATCACCGCAAGCGGCCAGGTCGGCAGGGTCAGCGCCGGCATCAGCAGGCACTGTGCCAGGCACAGCAGCACCAGCGTGCGGCGCGACCCGATGCGGTCGGTCAGCCGGCCGCCCATTGCATTGCCGGCGACGGCGCCCAGGCCGAACAGCAGCAGCATGCCGGTCACGCCGTCGCGGCTGAGGCCGTAGACGGACTCCAGCAGTGGCGCCACAAAGGTGTAGCAAACATAGAGCGCGCCGATGAAGAGTGCCGTGAAGGCCACTGCCCCCATCAGCCGGCCACTGCGCAGCACGGCGCCAAGGCTCTTCAGGCTGGCCACCGGCACCGCGATGCCGGCCGGCAGGGCCACCACCATGGCGGCGAGGCTCAGCAAGGTCAGCACGGCGACGACGACAAAGGCCGCCTGCCAGCCCAGCGCATAGCCCAGCCAGGCGCCGGCCGGAATGCCCAGCACCTGGGCCAGCGTCAACCCGCCGAAGACGATAGCCAGGGCCCGGCCCTGCTGGCCCGGCCCGGCCAACGCAACGCCGACCGAGGCGGCCACCGGCGTGACCAGGCCGCCGCCCAATGCCATCACGGCGCGCGCCGCCAGCAGCAGCGCAAAGCCGGGCGCCAGCGCGGCCATCACGGCACCCAGCGCAAACAATGCCAGGCCGATGGACATCAGCCGCCTTCGGTCCAGCCTCCCAGTGGCCGCCACCAGCAGCGGCGAGGCGACCGCATAGGTGCCGGCATAGACGCTCATCAGCGCACCGGCTTGCGCCCGGTCGACGCCGAAGGCCAGCGCCACCGGCGACAGCACGCCGACGACCACGAAGGCGCCCATGCCGATGGCGAAATTGGCCAGGGCCAGCAGCCAGAGCTGGCGGGAGGTGGACGAGGTCATCACTCCATCATCGCCAGCGCCGCGAGGCCCTGCCAGGCCGGGGTCAATGCGCGGCCCACCCCATCCAGACGGCGAGCGTGTCGAACAGCGTCGTGATGACCAGGATGGGCAGGGGCAGGCCCAGCAGCGTGCCGATGACATAGTCGCGCAGCCGCACGCCGGACAGCGCCAGCGTGTAGTTCAGCGCCGGCACCGAGTGGAAGACCGTGCGCAGCAGCACGACACTGCGCACGGGATGGGCGTCCAGCTTCGCGAACAGGCGGCGCGCCAGCCGGTTGTCCAGCTCACGCAGCGCGTCGGCGCCCAGGGCGCGCACGACGACAAACGTCACCGTGCAGGCGATGCAGGCCGCGACATAGGTCGTCAACGCGCCCCACGCCGGCCCAAGGGCCAGCACCGCCGCGGCGAGGAAGAAGGCGCCGGGAATGTGTGCCAGGTTGGCCAGCACGAACATCGCCGTGAAGGCTGCAAAGCCCCAGAGCCGGTGCTGGGCGAAACCCTCGCGCACGGCCTGCAGGCTGATCTGCTGGCGCAGGCCGGTGACCTCGACGACGCCCCAGAGCAGCACCACGAAAAGCAGAACCGCCAGCCAGCGCCAGCGCTGAGGCGCGGGCGCGGGGGTGGTGGTGTCGGCAGGCTTCAACGCTTGGGCTTGGGCGGCTTCTTGGAGCCGGAAGTATCGGCGGGTCGGGCGGGCCGGTGAGGGCCCTTCAGTAGCCCGCCGCCAGCCCGGAATTGCGCCGCGGATCGTTGGCCCCGTAGTAGCGGTTCTTGCCCACCGGCTTGCCGCCGAGCCTGGGGGCGCCGACCAAGATGCTGGCGAGGTGGTTGGCGGGTTGCGGGTCGGCGAACTTCTGGCCCCAGCCCTCGAGGATCTTGCGCGTGTCTGGCGACAGCGCGAAGGCCTCGACGTTGGTCGCTTCGGGCAGCCACTGCTGGTGGAAGCGCGGCGCGTCCGTCGCCTCCTGCACGTCCATGCCGTAGTCGATGACGTTGATCATCGTGTGCAGCACCGCGGTGATGATGCGGCTGCCGCCCGGCGTGCCGACGACCATCACCGTCTTGCCGTCCTTGGTGACGACGGTGGGGCTCATGGACGACAGTGGGCGCTTGCCGGGCTCGATGCGGTTGGCCTCGCCCTGCACCAGGCCGTAGAGGTTGGGCACGCCCACCTTGGCGGTGAAGTCGTCCATCTCGTCGTTCAGCAGCACGCCGGTCCCGGCCGCGGTGACGCGGGCACCGAACCAGTCGTTCAAGGTGTAGGTCACCGATACGGCATTGCCCCACTTGTCGACGATGGAGTAGTGCGTGGTGTTGCTGCCCTCGTGCGGCGACACGCCGGGCTTGATGTCCTTGGACACGCCGGCCTTGTGCGGGTCGATGACCGCGCGCAGCTGGGCCGCGTAGTCCTTGCTGAGCAACCGGTCCAGCGGGTTCTTGACGAAGTCTGGGTCGCCCAGGTAGCTGTTGCGGTCCACGTAGGCGTGGCGCATCGCCTCGATCTGGTAGTGCACCGCCTGCGCGGAGCGAAAGCCCAGTTCCTTGAGCGGGTAGCCCTCCAGGATGTTCAGGATCTCGCAGATGATGACGCCGCCCGAACTGGGTGGCGGCGCTGAGACGACGTGATAGCCCCGGTAATTGCATTCCACAGGCGGCAGTTCGCGCGTCTTGTACTGGTCGAGGTCGGCGGCGCTCAGGATGCCCTTGCCCGCCTGGCTGGAGGCGACGATGGCGGCGGCCACAGGGCCTTTGTAAAAGCCCGCCTCACCCTTGTCGCGAATGGCCTTGAGCGTGGTGGCCAAGTCCTTTTGCACCAGCTTCTGGCCGACCTGGAACGGCTCGCCCTTGTTCAGGAAGATGGCCGCGGTGGCCGGGTCCTTGCGGAAATCGTCGGTGGCGGCGTGCAGCATGTCGATGTCGCCCTGGTCGAGCACGAAACCCTGCTCCGCGTAGTGGATGGCCGGCGCGATGACCGCGGCGCGCTTCATCGTGCCGTACTTGCCCAGTGCGTACTCCAGCCCTGACACGCTGCCCGGCACGCCCACCGCCAAATGGCCCAGCGTGCTCAGGCCCTTGATGACGTTGCCGTCCTTGTCGAGGTACATATTGGCCGTGGCAGCCAGCGGTGCCTTCTCGCGGAAGTCCAGGAAGGTCTTGCGGCCATCGGCCAGCTGCACGGTCATGAAGCCGCCGCCGCCAAGGTTGCCCGCCGCGGGGTAGACCACCGCCAGCGCATACCCCACCGCCACGGCCGCATCCACCGCGTTGCCGCCGTCCTTCAGCACGTCCACGCCGATGCGGGTGGCCAGGTGCTGGGCCGTGACCACCATGCCGTTCTCGGCTGCCACCGGGGCCTGCGAGGCCGCCTGGGCCACGCCCGCCGTGAGCAGTGCGGCCACCATCACCAGGGAACGCGATTGCAGTTTCAACGCCAATGTCATGCGGAAGCTCCGTCCGGGTGTCTTCGATGACGGCGACCTTACTGCGCCACCGGGCGCTTGCCACTCCCCTGGTTCGCGCGGCGCGCTGAGTCACTGCAGCAGCGTCCGGGCGACGCCGCGTTGCACGTAGGCACCCAGCGCCGCCACGTCGGGGATGCAGATATCGCGGCGGCCACGTTCGGTGAAGGCGATCAGTTGCTCGCGAGCCAGCCTGGTCAGCGCGCGGCTGACCGTCTCCACCGTCATGCCCAGGTAGTTGCCGATCTCGGCGCGCGTCATGCGCAGGGTGATCTGGTCGCTGCGCAGGCCGCACTGGGCCATGGCGTCGGCCCAGTAGCGCAGGAAGTCGGCCACGCGGGCATCGGCCGACAGCGTGCACAACGACAGCAGGGAGTCGCGGTCGCGGCTGATCTCGCGGCTCATGGCCGAATGCAACAGGCCCAACAGCGGCGCATGGCGGGCGCAGGCAGCGAGCAGCGCGTCGTAGCGCACGCTCCACACCTCGCCGGTGTCCAGCGCGATGGCATCACAACCGTAGCGGCCGGTCGCAATGCCGTCGAAGCCGAGCCAATCACCCTTGAAGTGCAGGCCAACGACCTGCTCGCGGCCATCCGCGGCGAGGTTGAGGGTCTTGAAGAAGCCCGAGTTGATGACATGCAGGCTGGCGAACGCGTCGCCCGTGCGGTAGACGCGGTCGCCGGCGTGCAGGACGCGGCGGCTGATGTCCACGTGGGCCTGCAGACCCTGCAGCGTGTCGGCAATGCGTTGGGGCGCGGCGGCCGGCGCGCGCAAGGTGGGATGGGCGGCGGCGGGAGTCATCGTGGCGGTCAGCATTTCGGGGTGTCCTGGGCGGCGTGTGGCAATGGACAGCAGCGTAGAAACCGGCCAACAACTGCCGAGCAATGGCGCACATCACTGGGTAACGCTCGGTAAACCGTTGGTAAACAGCCGTGCGTACTTGATCTGCGTCAGGCCTGGTCCGCGCCGTACCGCCTAGCCTTGCCGGACATGCACCCAATGCCATGCTCAAACACAAATCTCTCTGGTCACTGGAAGGGCTGACGCGCGACGACCTGCTGGCGCTGATCGGCCGGGCTCGGCAGTTCAAGCGCGGCGCCGGCCCGGGTGCGCTGCTGCGCGGCAAGAACCTGGCGTTGCTCAGCGACGACCACGCCAGCCTCGAAGCCGAGGCCTTTCTCCTCGCCGCCACCGAGCTCGGCGCGCAGGTGGCGCGCGTTCGCGCGACCAGCCCCGGCCCGGCCGACCGCCGCGACCCGCGCGACATGGCCGGCCTGCTCGGCCAGCTCTATGACGCCATCGAATGCCAGGGCGTGGCCGAGGCCGACCTGCGCCAGCTCGACCGCGATGCCGGCGTGCCGGTCTTCAACGGCATCGCCTCGCCGGGCCACCCGCTGCAGATGCTGGCGGCGCTGATGACCTGGCAGGATCTCAGTGGCGATGCGGCGCTGCCGATGCCGCTCGCCCCGCCCACCCAGCCACTGCCGGCCGAGGCGGTGGCCCGCAACCACCACCTTCTGCTGCAGGCGGTGCTGAGCGGTGCGCTGGCTTAGAAACGCCCCGACGCCCACAGCAGGCTCCAGGCAGCCGCCGCCAGGCCAAGGCTTAGCAGCACCCAGCCCAGCCGTGACCGCTCCGCCGCGGCCGCCGGAGCGCCGGGCTGATGGCCCCGCCACATCGCTCGCAGCAGAGGCTGGCGGCAGATGAAGACATGGATGGCAATGGCCGCCAGGTGCAGGCCCAGCCAGGCATAGAGCAGCTTGGCCGCAAGCTTGTGCCAGCCGGTCAGCTTCAGGCTCAGGTCTTCCTCGATCCAACTCGACCAAGGCCCGGCGAAACCGATCTCGTCATTGCCGAACAGGCCGGTCAGCACCTGGGTGAGCAGCAGCGCCAGCACGGCAAAGACGGACAGCGCGCCCAGCGGGTTGTGGCCCAGGCCCTGCCAGCGCCCGCGCAGATAGGCCCACAGGCGCGTGGGCGCGGGCCAGAACTGCGCGAAGCGTGCATAGCGCGTGCCCCACAGCCCCCAGCCGAGGCGAAACACCAGCAGGGCCGCAATGGCCTGGCCAGCACGGGCATGCCAGCTCATCCAGGCGCCACCGGCAAGACCCGTCGCTATGGCCACCGACACCAGGCTCACCAGGGCCCAATGGAAGACGCGCAGCGGCAGGTCCCAGACCAGGACCTCGCTTGTGTGCTCAGGGCTGGCGAGCTGCGGCGACATCGGTGCTTCCGGCAGCCGCCTGTGCGCGTGGCGCCGGTGGCTGGATATGGGCCACGGCCTTGCCGCCTTCCTGCTCGTAGTCCTCGCTGCCGGTCGCACCCGCAACCCGATAGCCCTTCTCGGCCAGCAGGTCGCCCGCGCGGCCGGCACGCACGGCGTGGTTGGAGACGGTCAGGATGGCGCGGTCCCTGGGCAAGTAGGCCAGGTGCTTTTCAAGATCCTTGTTCTGGATGTTGAGGAAGGCCGGGAAGCTGCCGTACTTGATCAGTTCGTCGGGGCGGCGCAGGTCCAGCACCAGCAGCTTGTCCGGCTGGGCCAGCAGGGCATCGACCTCGGCCGCCTTCAGGCGCGGGGTCTTGTATTTCCATTCGGCGGCTGCGGCCGGCGCTGAAGCGGCCGTCTGGGCGTGAGCGACGGCGGTCAGGCTAAGCAGAGCGCCAACGGCCAGTGCGTGCAGTGTTTTCATGATGAGGTCAAAGGAGTGGCAGACCTCGCCCACAGCGCAGCTTCCGTGCCAGAACGCAAACAAGCCACAGAGACACGGAGACACAGAGGACAGGCATGAATTTCTCTGTGCCTCTGTGCCTCTGTGGCTGTGTTCCAGGCCGCACGATTTGCTGACCTGCTGTTCAACAAGCAACAGCACCCACTGCGCGATCACACGCACGACTCGCAACGGGGCCATGAAAACCGCCAAAACGCCGCCTGCCAACGCGAAGCGCAATTGCTTAGACGCCCAGCGTATTGGGCACGCTCCCTGCAATGAAGTGCCCGACCCCGCCCTATCGATCACTCCATTCCATGACGACCCAACATCGCTTTCGCCCGCATCCACTGACCGCGCTGATCGCCGCCCTCGCTGCTGGCAGTGCCCTCGCCCAGGAAGCCGCCGCGCCCGCGCCGGCCGAGGACAACACCCAGGCCCTCGGCGCCGTCACCGTGCGCAGCCGCAACCGCATCGAGAAGCTGCAGGACGTGCCGCTGTCCATCTCCGTCATCCAGGGCGCCGAGCTGGACCGCCTGGGTTCCGTGGGCATCGACGACATCACCAAGCGCGCCGCCAACGTCAGCTGGAACCTCGGCAACCAGCGCACCAGCTCAATCTCCATCCGCGGCATCGGCAAGATCGGCCAGACCGAGGCCCAGGACCCGAGCGTGGGCATCATCGTGGACGGCGTTTCCTATGCCTACAACGCGCTGACGTCGAGCTTCGACTTCGTCGACATCGACACCGTCGAGGTCACGCGCGGCCCGCAGGGCACGCTGCTGGGCAAGAACGCCAGCGTCGGCAACATCATCTTCACCACCAAGCGCCCCAGCTTCACGCCAACGGCCGATTTCACACTGGGCTTTCGCCAGCGCGACGGCCTGTTCGCCACCGCGGCCGTCGGCGGCCCCATCGTCGACGGCCTGCTGGCCTGGCGCGGCACCTTCTCCGCCAACAAGGGCGCCGGCGACATCAAAAACGCCTACAACCGCGATGTCAGCTACACCAACACCGACCGCATCTCCGGCCGCGTGCAGTTCCTCGTCACGCCCTCGCCCGACTTCAAGGCCCGCTTCGCCTTCGACCTGCAGCCACGCGCCGGCGAGACGACCAACGGCCGCAGCTTCCCCGTCATCAACCCGCCGACGACCTACTCCAACGGCGCCCCCATCACGACGGTGACCAACGAGCAGCGCCTGGGCCGCCGCTGGTTCAAGGACAACACCGGCTATTCCCTCGCCGACTACCAGAACCTGCTGACCACCGACTCGGTGCGCCCGCTGGTGACGGGCAGCTCGGGCGCCACAGCCGACCTGAACTGGCAGCTCGGCAGCCACACGCTGACGTCGATCACCGCCTACAAGAGCTATCACTTCGACGCGGTGAACGACGACGCGACGCCTTTCGACGTTTATCGCAATGCCGGCGGTTTCTGGAACGACTACCGCCAGGCCACGCAGGAGCTGCGCCTGACGTCCGCGCCCGGTGGCTTCGTCGACTACCAGGCGGGCCTGTACTTCATCAAGGTGGACAACACCGCTGACTACCGCCGCTGGTGGGGCAACGACGCCGGCGCCTGGTTCGCCAACAACGCGCAGTACGCCCGACTGGACGCCGACGCCGCCGGCCGCGACCTGCTGCGCAACAGCCTGGCCAATGTGAAGGCCTCCTACAACAGCCCGACCGGCGTGCAGGACATCCGCAACAAGAGCGCGGCCATCTTTGCCCAGGCCAACTGGCACCTCAGCGAGGCGCTGACGCTGACCACCGGCGCCCGCCTGACGCGCGAGGACCGCCGCAACACCGGCACCAGCCGCATCACCAGCGACGGCAGCGCGCCCGAGCTGAACCCGGTCAGCGTCAACGGCGTCGCCCTGGGCGGCTTCGCCACCAACGCGACGGGCGACCTCGCCGCCGGCAACACGGCCGAGCAGATCGCGCTGGCCAACGCCACGGCGGCCAAGTACTTCAACGTGCCGACCTACGCTGCCCTGAGCGCCGCGCAACGCCGCCAGGTCGCCGATGCCAAGGCAATCCGCCAGGCCAACATCGGCGTGCTCTTCCCCACCACCGAGGCCGAGCCCTTCAAGAAGACGCAACCGGCCTGGGTGCTGAGCCCGAGCTACAAGTTCAACCGCGACCTGACCGGCTATGCCTCGCTGCAACACGGCGAGAAGGCTGGCATCGCGCAGTTCGTCAACGGCGTGTCCTCGCCCGTCGAACCCGAGAAGACCGACAGCTTCGAGCTGGGTTTCAAGTCGGCGCTGTTCAACAAGACGCTGATCCTGAACGCCGACGTCTTCCAGACCCGCATCAAGAACTACCAGCAGAGCGTGCGCGTGCTGGACGTCTACACGACGACGCAGACCAACGACGGCACCCGCTACTACACCAGCGCCACCGGCAACGCGCCCAAGGTCGAGGTCAAGGGCCTGGAGATCGACGGCGTCTACGGCGGCATCCGCGACCTGACGGTGCGCTTCTCGGCCGCTTACAACGACGCCAAGTACAAGTCCTTCCCGAACGCCGCCCAGCGCATCGAGGACGCCTACCCCGGCTCCGCGCCGTATACCGACATCAGCGGCCGGCCGCTGGCGGGCGCGGCCAAGTACACCGGCAACATCGGCGTGGACTACCGCCAGCCGGTCTGGGGCGACAAGGAGATCAACTACACCGGCAACGTGGCCTTCTCTTCGTCCTACTACTCGGACGTCAGCCTCTCGGCCTATTCCATCGTGCCCAAGAGCACGACGGTGGACGCCGGCATCGGCTTCGGCACGCGCAACAAGAGCTTCAACGTCAGCCTGATCGTCAAGAACCTGTTCAACGACGACACGGTGCGCTCCATCAGCAGCACCAGCTACACGCCGGCCATCCCGCGCAGCGTGGGCATCCAGTTCATGGCCAGGTTGTAAGCGCTGTCGATCCGCCAACAGTGTTTCAACAGCGCTGTTGGCGCCACCGCAAATCTGCCCTTCTTTTGGCCCGATTCGCGCCGTTTTCGCTGGCGCGTTTATTGCGCTGACCCCTTCAGTTCCGTCTTTGCCATTTCCCCGGGAGACCTACGTGCCCAAGTTCCGGATCGCCCCTCTTGCTCTCGCCGCCCTGCTGGCCGGCGTTGCCACCCTCAGCCCCGCCGAGGACTACGCGCCGCCCGGCGGCTTCACCAAGGGCAGCGAGCGCCCCTGGTCCTACACGCCACTGAACACGCAAGTCGCCACGCCGGCCACCAAGGCCAAGGCCTGGGTGCGCCAGCCGCTGGACGCCTTCGTGCTGGCCAAGCTCGAGGCGCAAGGCATCGCCCCCTCGCCCGAGGCCGACCGTCACGCCTACATCCGCCGCGCGACGCTCGACACCTGGGGCATCCTGCCCACGCCCGAGGAGGTCAACGCCTTCGTGGGCGACAAGTCGCCCAAGGCGCATGAAAAGCTCGTCGAGCGCCTGCTGGCCTCGCCGCGCTACGGCGAGCGCCAGGCGCGCCGCTGGCTGGACCTGAGCCGCTATGCCGACAGCGATGGCTACAACACCGACGGCACGCGTCCCAACATCTGGCGCTACCGCGACTACGTCGTCAACGCCTTCAACGCCGACAAGCCCTTCGACCGCTTCGTCAAGGAACAGATCGCTGGCGACGAACTCTGGCCCGAGCGCACCGAGGCCCTGATCGCCACCGGCTTCCTGCGCAACCTGCCCGACGAGATCAACGCCCGCGACCTGAACCTGAAGAAGCAGGAGGTCGCCAACGACCTGACCGACACCGTCGGCGCCGTCTTCCTCGGCACCACCATCGGCTGCGCCCAGTGCCACGACCACAAGACCGAGAAGATCACACAGAAGGAGTACTACGAGTTCCAGGCCTTTTTCGCCAACACCAGCTGGAAGGACGATGTCTCGCCGCTGACGGGCAAGGCCAAGGCCGACTACGACGCCCAGCTGGCCAAGTGGGAAGACGCGACCAAGGACATCCGCGAACAGCGCGACGCGCTGCTCAAGCCCATCATCGAGAAGCTCGAGACCGATCGCCTGTCGGGCTTCGTGCCGGCCACGCGCGAGTCCATCAACAAGCCGGCATCGGAGCGCAATGCCTACGACCGCTGGATCTACCACCGCAACCTGTGGACCCTGTCGGGCCGCACGCGCAACGCCGAGAACCAGCTCAAGACCAAGGACAAGGAGGCCTACGCCAAGTACGAGGTGCTGACGGCGCAGCTGAAGAAGTTCGACGCCCTCAAGCCCAAGGATCCGGGCAATGTCTCCACCATCGTCGAGCTGGGCAACGACGCACCGCCCACCAAGGTCCTCTTCAAGGGCATCTACGACCGACCGCTGCAGGAGGTGCAGCCCGGCCTGCCCGCCCTGTTGACCGACGCCTCGCTGAAGATTGCGCCGACGGCCACGTCGTCGGGCCGCCGCACGGCCCTGGCCAACTGGCTGGTCAGCCCCGACAACGGCCTCACCGCCCGCGTCTTCGTCAACCGCCAATGGGCCCAGTTCTTCGGCCGCGGCATCGTCGAGACCAGCGCCGACTTCGGCAAGACCGGCACCAAGCCCACTCACCCCGAGCTGCTCGACAAGCTGTCGGCCGACTTCGTCAAGCAGGGCTGGAGCGTGAAGACGCTGCACAAGCAGATCCTGCTGTCCAGCACCTACCGGCAGGCCAGCCAGGCTCGTGAGGTCAAGCAGGACCCGGACAACAAGCTGCTGTGGGCCTTCCCGCGCCAACGCCTGGAGGCCGAGCAATTGCGCGACTCGCTGCTGGCCGCCTCCGGCCTGCTGGAGGAGAAGCGCGGCGGCCCGTCGGTCTACCCGCCCATTCCGCCCAACTTCGACATCGGCGGCCAGCGCAACCGCTGGCAGACGTCCGAGGACCCGCGCGACCACAACCGCCGCAGCCTCTACGTCTTCGTGCTGCGCAACTCGCCCTATCCGCTGCTGGAGACCTTCGACTGGGCCAACCCACAGTCCCCTCACTTCAAGCGCGACGTGACGACGACGGCGCCACAGGCCCTGGCCCTGGTCAACAGCGACCTCGTGCTGGGCTGGAGCCAGGCTCTGGCCGGCCGTGTCATCCAGGAGGCGCCTGCAGGTGAGTCCGCGCAGATCGACCGCGTCTACGAGATCCTGTTCTCGCGCAAGCCCACGGCCGCGGAGAAGACGAAGCTGGTCGCCTTTCTGAACGCTCAGGAGACCTTGCAGACGGCCCAGGCCGGCGAGGTCAAGAAGCCGCATCTGCCCGAGGGCTGGGGCGTCGACCCCAAGCTCGCCAGGCAGATCGACGGCTTCTACAAGGCGGCCTACAAGCGCGAGCCCGACCGCTACGAGCGCACCGCCTTCCTGGCTTATCTGGATCAGCAGGCTGCCAAGCGCAAGAAGGGCGATGGCGGCGATGAGTCGGCGGATGACGGCGGCGCCACGACCGTGGTCGCAGCCGCGCCAACAAGCCCCACCAAGGGCGCCAGCAAGGCCCGCGCCGCCGCCTTCGTCGACCTGGTCCACACGCTGGTCAACACCAACGAATTCACCTATCGCTTCTAAAGAGGTCAGCCCATGAGCCACTCTCACGATCATTCCCGCCGTCACTTCCTCGGCCACGCCGGTGCCGCCACCTTCGCCGCTTTCGGCGCGGGCAGCTTCGGCGGCATCTCATCCGCCTTCGCCAGCGAACTCTTCGACCCGACGCTGCCGCGCCAGCCCCACCACCCGGCCAAGGCCAAGGCCGTCATCTGGCTGCACATGGCCGGCGCGCCCAGCACGCTGGACCTGTTCGACCACAAGCCCGAACTGATCAAGCTGGCCGGCACACCGCTGCCCGACAGCTTCGGCAAGGACCTGAAGACGGCCACCGACGGCGGCGTGGGCAACCTTTACGCCAGCAAGCGCACCTGGAAGCAGCATGGCGAAAGCGGTGCCTGGGTGTCGGACCTGCTGCCCCACATCGCCAAGCAGGCCGACGACATCGCCTTCCTGAAGGGCAGCAAGACCGAGGGCAGCACCCACGTCATCGCGTCGCTGAAGCTGCACACCGCCGGCCTGGTGCCTGGCCGCCCTGCCCTGGGCTCGTGGGTGCAGTACGGCCTGGGCTCGGCCAACCCCGACCTGCCGGCCTTCGTCGTGCTGCCCACGGGCGTGGGCTCAGCCGGCGGCGGCCGCGGCGCCGTCATCTGGAGCAGCGGCTTCCTGCCCGCCGCCCTGCAGGGAACGCCCTTCCGCAAGGGCGACTCGCCCATCCTGCACCTGGCCCGCCCCGACGGCATCACGGAAAAGGAGCAGCGCGCCCAGCTCGACCTGCTGCGCGCCCTGAATGGCGAGCACGCCGAGCGCTACCCCGGCGACACCGAGTTGATCGCCCGCGCCAAGAGCTATGACCTGGCCTACCGCATGCAGGTCTCGGCGCCGGAGGCCGTCGACCTGGCCAAGGAAACCGCGGCCACGAAGACGGCCTACGGCATCGGCACCAAGGAGACCGACGAGTACGGCACGGCCCTGCTGCGCGCCCGCCGCCTGGTGGAGCGCGGCGTGCGCTTCATCCACGTCATCTCGGGCGCGCCGGACAACAGCGTGGACAGCTGGGACGCCCACAACAACCTCGAGAAGAACCACGCGGTGATGTGCAAGCAGGTGGACCAGCCGGTCGGCGCCCTGCTGGCCGACCTGAAGGCGCGGGGGCTGCTTGAGACGACGCTGGTGGTCTGGGCATCGGAGTTCGGGCGCACGCCGTATGGGCAGTCAGGCAACGGGCGGGATCACAACCCGTGGGGCTACACGCAGTGGATCGCGGGGGGTGGCATCAAGCCGGGGACGTATGGCGGCACCGATGAGATCGGGCTGCGGGCAGAGACCGGGGTGATCGATACGTATGACCTGCAGGCGACGCTGCTGCATCAGCTGGGGCTGAATCACAAGAAGCTGGTGTTCGCGCATCAAGGGCGGGCGGAGAAGGCGACCACCGTGTTTGGGGATGTGATCAAGGAGATCTTGGCTTAGTCTGGTTTGGCGTGTATTGCTGCTCACCGGTGCATTGCCGGGAGTCCGTCCCGGCGGCCGGGTAACTTTCTTCTGCGGGGCCAGAAGAAAGTCACCAAAGAAGAGGCCCTGAACCGCACTCGTTCGCCACGCCACCATCAACGGCGCGCGAAAACGCCCACCTGCACCGCGCCCCGACGCGATCCGCTGCGCTCTCGCTGCTGTCCCTATGACGAGCACCAAACATCGCCACATCCCGCSCGTTAACGCGCGGCTGCACGCCGGGCTCACCAGAAAACCGAAGACAGCGTCGCCCGGGCGACGCGACGGCCCCGCCCACTCGGCGCGTCGCCCGAGCGACGCTGTCTTTCTTGCATTCCTCGTGAGCTCGGCGTGCAGCCGCGCGTTAAGCGGACAGGTGGTGCGGTGGATGCCATTGGTGACAAGGACAGCAGCGAGAGCGCAGCGGGTCGCGTGAAGGCGCCGTCCAGTTCCGAGCAACGCGAGCGCTCCATCCTGCTCGAGTGCGGATTGCATTGAGCGCTCCTCTTTTGGTGACTTTTCTCTGGCGCGTCAGAGAAAAGTTACCCGCCCTCGCGGGGCGGATTCCCGCGGCACTGCACACGAGTCATAAGGACCTCTGCAAAGACATCCAACAAATGAAAACGTACCCGGCGCTAACCGCCCTCATCCCCCTGCTGATCGCCACCACCGTCCTCGCCGCCCAGGCCGAGCTCAGTGCCGACGAGATGCGCAGCGCCGAAGACACGCTGCGCGATCTCGACTCCAACGTCAGCCTGCAGAACCGCAAGGCCCTGGACGAGGCGCGTGAACTCGCGCGCTTCTTCCAGCAGGTCGGCGCCCACTACACGGCTCAGCCCGATGCCGCCCGCGGCGTCGACTTCGCGCGCCAGTCGCAGGACCACGCGCAGGCCATTGCCGCCGCCGTCGAGGCCGGCAACTACGACGCCGCGCAAGACGCACTCAGTGACCTGACGCGCAGCTGCAAGGCCTGCCACGAGGTCTACAAGACCAAGAAATGAAGAAGCAAGCTCCCTTCCTCATCTCCATCGCCCTACTCGTCGCGCCGCTCTGCCACGCCGCTTCCAAGCTGGACCTCGGCATCTGGATGCGCTCCATCGACCACAAGTCGGTCAGCGTGCAGAAGGCCCTCGGCGCCGGCCGCCACGACGAGGCCGCGGTCGATGCCCAGGCCCTGCAGAAGCTCTATGCCGACATGACGGCCTTCTTCGAGAAGGACTACCCGGCCGCCGATGCGGTCGGCTTCTCGCGCGAAGGCGAGCGCCAGGCCGCCGCCATCACCACGGCGCTGTCCGCTGGGGATGTCGCCAGCGCCAAGGGCGCCGCGCGCGCCATCGCCCTCGCCTGCAACGACTGCCACGACCCCTACAAGCCCCTGCCATGAAAAAGACCCTCGCCCTTTCCCTGCTGGCGCTCGCCGCCAGCGCCCACGCCGCGTTGAAGCCCGGTGACGCAGCGCCCGACTTCCAGGCCACCGCAGCCCTGGCCGGCAAGACCGTCGACCTGCAACTCAAGGAAGCCCTCGCAAAAGGCCCCGTCGTCGTCTATTTCTACCCGGCCGCCTTCACCGGCGGCTGCAACCTGCAGGCGCACGAGTTCGCCGAGAACCTGGCCCGCTTCACGGCCGCCGGCGCCACCGTCATCGGCGTATCCGGCGACGGCATAGCCCGCCTGCGCGAGTTCTCCGCCGACCCCGAGACCTGCGCCGGCAAGCTCGCCGTCGCCTCGGACGCCGATGGCCACATCGCCCGCGCCTTCGACATCGCCACCACCGCCACACCGGCCGGCCGCAAGACGACCAAGGGCCAGGACATCACCCACGCCCGCGCCGAGCGCACCAGCTTCGTCATCGGCCGTGACGGCCGCGTCGTCGCCACCGTCGGCGGCCTGGCGCCCGCGGCCAACGTGGCCGCCGCGCTTGCCGAGGTCGAACGCCTGGCCGGCCGCTGATCCCTTCCCCAACCACCCACCACAACGATGAAACGACTCCTCATCATCACAGCCGCACTGCTCGCCAACACCGCCCAGGCCCAGCAGGCCCCCAAGCCCGAGCAGCTCATCAAGTGGCGCCAGTCGGCCTACCAGGTCATCGGCTGGAACACCGGCCGCGTCAAGGCCAACGTCGACGGCACGTACAACAAGGACGACGTCATCCGCGCAGCCAACACGATTGCCGCGGTTGCCAACGGCGGCCTGCCCTCGCTGTTCCCGGCTTCCACCGAAACCGGCAAGGGCTGGCATGACACCAGCGTCAAGCCGACGCTCTTCAGCGACGCCGCCGGTGCCGCCGCCGCCCAGGCCGCCTTCGGCAAGGAAGCCAATGAGCTCGCGCGCGTCGCCCAGGGCGGCGACGTGGCCGCCATCAAGGCCCAGCTCGCCGCGCTGCAGAAGACCTGCAAGGCCTGCCACGACGACTACAGGAACAGCAACTGATGAAGGCTCTACTTTGCTCCGCCGCCCTGCTCGCCGCTGTCGGCGTCCAGGCCCAGACCCCGCCTGCAGCGGCCGCCAGCGCGCCGCCGCCGCCACCCTTCACCTTCTTCGTCACCAGCACCGGCGGCGGCAACGGCGCCAACTACGGCGGCCTCCAAGGCGCCGATGCCCATTGCCAGAAGCTCGCCGAGTCCGTGGGCAACCCCTACAAGACCTGGCGCGCCTACCTCAGCACGCAAGGCGCCGGCGCTGTCAACGCCCGCGACCGCATCGGCAAGGGCCCATGGACCAATGTGCGCGGCCAGGTCATCGCCCGCGACGTCGGCCACCTGCACGGCGACACGCTGGAGCAGGCCCAACTCGGCAGCAACCTGACCCGCAACACGGCACTCACCGAAAAGGGCGAGCGTCCCAAAGCCGCTGGCGACACGCCCAACGAGCACGACATCGTCACCGGCTCCACGCCCGAAGGCCGTGCCTTCCCCGAGGGTGCCGACAAGACCTGCCGCAACTACTCGTCGGGCGCCGAGGATGGCTCGGTGCAGCTCGGCCATTTCGATCGCACCGGCGGCGGCAATGCCTCCTGGAACTCCGCCCACGCCAGCCGCGGCTGCAGCCAGCCCAAGCTGGTAGCGACGGGTGGCGCGGGCCTGCTCTACTGCTTCGCGGCCAACTGAAGATGTAAAGGCCGGTGGCGCCCGCCATCGCCTTCTTCAATGGACCGACCGGTTCAGGGCAGGGAACTCAGCGCCTCGGCACGGGTCAGGTAAGCGCTGAAGATCCTGTAGAGGGTGCCGTCCGCCCGCATGGCCGCGACGGCATCCTGGATCTTGCGGGCGTCGCTTTCGCGGACCCTGGCCTTGGAAAGCGCGAAGCCCGCGGCGTAGTTGTCGTCCGGGAAGGCATCGATGACCGTGACCCGGCCCTCCAGCTTGCTGTCCGCAAGAATTCGCCCCCACACGACAGGTTCGGACAGAAAGGCCGCGTCACGCCCCAGCGCGACGAGCCTGGCCGCCATGTTGGCGTCGGCGTACTCGTCCACCCGCCCCTGCTGGCGCAGCTTGGCGATCCACTGGTCCCACTGCGGGCCGTGTCTGAATCCCTTGACGACCGCCAGGCGCAGATCGCTGTGCTCGGCGAACGCCTCCAGCGTAGGGACCGGGTAGGGCAGGCCTTCGCGAACCAGCAGCCGGTTGCGCCCGCTCATGTAGATCACGAAGCGCGCAAACCCGTTGCGCTCGTCCGTCTCGATGGCCGACACCGTCATGTCAAGGCTGCCACGGGCCAGGTCGGCCCAGGTGCGGACCCGGGCGTCCACGAAAGTCTCGAACTTACAGCCGGTCCGACGGCCCACTTCATCGACGATATCGACGTCAATGCCCGCCGGGCTCAGCCCCGCACGCCGAAAGGCCAGTGAACCATATTCATACAAGGCGACACGGTACGGCCCGCACGCGACCGGCTGCGCCAGCGCCTGCGCACTGGCTGCGGCCAACCAACCCGCCGTCACCCACATCCTGACCTTGCCCATGCCTTCACTGCCCATCAAAGCTGGGCCAAGTATCTATTGGCGGCGGGGAGGCAGCGCATGGCGCCGCATTCGCTGACATCTTTGGCCTTGCCCGTGATTGAAACCGTGGAGGGCGGCTTAGCAGTGAAAGCGGGCGAGGTATTAGCATCTTCATATGAGTGACCGAATTCAACTCGCGGCCGCCAGCAATACGCTTGCACCAGCACTAGCAGTCCTAGTCCGCAAGGGCTACGTCGTGTCGCGCGAAGGTGACGGCTATCGGGCGGACAGCTCGACACGGCAGTTGCAGGCGGACGATCCACTGCAACTACTTGGGCTGGCAGCCATGCTCGATGAGCGCGGTGCCTCTTGGCAGCCAACTGATGAAGAGGTCGAAGCCATTCTCCAATTGGAGCTAGAGGGGCCTGACCAAGATTCGCTTCCAGCCTGAAGGCGACGGCCGCTCCGCAACGCGACCGATCATGCGCCGGGAGGCTCACGCTGCCCAAGAGCGGGCACGCAACTTTGGATTGCGCCGCCACAATCAGCATGTACGACAAGGGAGCATCATGACTTCGCCTAATGATTTTTCATGAGCTGGCAGCCAGCGCGGCGAAGTCTGCTGGGTCGAGTTGCGATCGCGGGCTTTGTGGTGGTGATCACCGCCTTAGTCTTCAGACTCGGCATCAGCATCGTGAGCCCCGCGCCTCAAGGCGACGAACGGGAAGCCGAAGAGTTGAACGTATACGAGGCGGTGCTGCGCTATCAGTTCCTCTACAACGCATCTGCCCAGCGAGCAGATGCGAAGGTGTACTGCTTGACGGTTGCCCGATTGGATCCGGACGATGCCTTCTTGCGGCGCTTTGCCGGTCATCACGTGCCGGTAAAGAATGCCTCGGCCTGCAACATCAACGGCCACGGCGTCTTTGATAGGGCAACAGGTGCTTTGGGACTAGAACTGCACGTTGATACGGTGACATGGGTGTCAGGCCAGGAGGTGACGGTGAGCGGCGGCTATTTCGAGGGCTCGCTCAGCGCTTCGAGCAACGTCTATCGCCTGAGGAAGAAGGATCACAGGTGGACAGTCGTTGGGGACCGGCTGCACTTGATCTCCTGAACATCAAGGCACCACCGGCGAAGGCCCGTGAAGAAAAAGTGAACGTCGTTTTCAATGTTTTATTGGCGCTCTGTGCTTCTGGGTCGGATGGGTGCGTGCAATGTTGGGAATAACTCGCTCGCACTCGTTTGCGCCGCCGTTCTTGGCCGGCATCCTGGCCAGCGTTCTTCTTGCCCTTTACCCCAACGATGAGGCGGCGGGTCCGCTATCAGCCGAGGCTGTGTGTGAGAACGCGTCAACGGACCTGCGAGCGCCCCGCCGGATTGCACCCGTCACGACGGCTGCCTCAGGATCTTCTCCATCGCCCTGCCCTTGGCGAGTTCGTCGATGAGCTTGTCCAGGTAGCGCAGCTTCTGCATCAGCGGGTCTTCGATCTCTTCCACCCGGATGCCGCACACCACGCCCTTGATGAGGGCCACGCTGGGATTCAGTGCCGGCGCCTGGGCAAAGAAGGTCTCGAAGTCCGTGGACTGGTCAAGTTGCCGCTGCAAGCCTGCGGCGTCATAGCCGGTGAGCCAATGGATGATGCGGTCGACCTCATCCTTGGTCCGGCCCTTGGCCTCGGCCTTGCGGATGTACAGCGGGTACACCCTGGCAAAGGGCATGCTGAAGATACGGTGGCCGGCCATCGTCATTGCTCCTGCGGATTCAAGGGGTCGACGGGCGATGCTGACACAAGCACCGTTCTACAGGCCGCGGTCGGCTTCACTTGGCGACTCCCCGCACCTTCATCGTGTGCGTGAGGCTCATCCGGTCGATGTCGTCGATGGACATGATCGGCGCATACATCAGGTCGGTTGGGTCGGTGGTCCGCGTCCAGCCCAGCTTCATCTCGCCGACGATGCGCATCAGCATCTTCTGCAGGCGCAGACCGATGAGCTCCGCCGACGCGGGCTTGCCGTCCTTGCTGGCTCCCAGTCGGGCCAGGGACAGCACCGAAGTGCGGGCCATGGGGCTGTGGGCCGAGTACTGGAACCGGAAGTTGCGCTCGCGCGAGTTGATGTCCCGGTCCGTGACCACGATGAAATAGGTCCGCGGGCCGGCGTCCTGCAGCCGTTTCGCGAGCGTTGTACCAAAGGCCAGATAGTCCTCGACCGCGTACTGTTGGGTGCCGGGGATGGGGTCGGCCACGCCCGAGGGCATCAGCAGCGAGGCCTTGACCCACACACCGGCTTCCTGGGTCAGCGATCGGGCGACGCCGGCCGCGAACTGCTCGGGAATGCCGTCGGTGGGGATCACGTACAGCGCCACCGCGTCCACCGGGCTGGATGGCACGAGGCGGTCCGGCTGCGCGTTCGCCAGCAAGGGGATGAGCAGCGAGAGCAGGAGGACGCGACGGTGCATGCGATGCCTGGGTCTGGGGGTGGCGGGTGGCTGGCATGGTGCCACGACCCAAGATGCGCTGGAAGCGTGTCCAGGCAGGCGTAACCTCCGCTTGTCAACACTTGGCACGGCGCTGCTGGCGCGCGAACATGCCCGGCGACTTGATGCAAACAAAGCGGCAGGAGACAAGCATGCTGGTGCAGACAACCCCCTCGGGCCCGCGGGCCGAGCGCATGGACGAAGTCGTCAAGCTGGTGCGCGCCAAGACCAGCGCCGACCAGCGCGAAACGCTGGCGGATTTCGTGCAGCGCTACTTCGGCCAGGTCGACCCGCAGGAGCTGGCCGAGCGCCAGGTGGCCGACCTGTACGGCGCGGCGGTGTCGCACTGGAGCTTTGCCCGCAAGCGCGAGGTCGGCCGCGCGCGGGTGCGGGTGTTCAACCCGACGATTGCCGAGCACGGCTGGCAGTCGACCCACACCGTCATCGAGATCGTCAACGACGACATGCCCTTCCTCGTCGACTCGGTGACGATGGAGGTCAATCGCCACGGGTTGACGCTGCACCTGATCATCCATCCGCTGATGGCGGTGAACCGCGACGGCGACGGCACGCTGCAGGGGATGGCGGCCGACGGTGTGCGCGAATCCTTCATCCATGTGGAGGTCGACCGCATTCCCGAGCCGGCCCGGCTGGACGCCCTCGCGGCCGACGTGAGCCGTGTGCTCGACGATGTGCGCTCTGCCGTGGCCGGCTGGCGCGCCATGCGCCAGCGCATGCAGGACATCGTCGATGAGCTGGAGCAGCAGGCGCCGCCGCTGCCGGCCGACGAGTTGGCCGAGGGCCTGGACTTCCTGCGCTGGCTGGGCGACAACCATTTCACCTTCCTGGGCTACCGCCGCCACGGCCTGGCCAGTGTCGACGGGCAGGACGTGCTGACCGTCGTACCCGATTCGAGCCTGGGCATCCTGCACGACGTGGCCTCGCTGGATGCGGTGGCCGCCTTTGCCGCCCTGCCGGCCGAGGTGCGTGCCCAGGTGCGCCGGCCCGAGCTGCTGGTCGTGACGAAGTCGACTGCGCGCTCCACCGTGCACCGGCCGGGCTACCTGGACTACGTGGCCGTCAAGCGCTTCGGCCCCGACGGCGCAGTCGTCGGCGAGGACCGCTTCCTGGGCCTGTTCACCTCCACTGCCTACAGCGCCAACCCGGCCGACATCCCGCTGCTGCGGCGCAAGGTGGCCGACGTGGTCGCGCGCGCCGGCTTCACGCCGGGCGGCCATGCCGGCAAGGCCCTGATCAACATCCTCGAGACCTATCCGCGTGACGAGCTGTTCCAGACCAGCAACGACGACCTGCTGCAGACGGCGGTGGGGATCCTGCACCTGGGCGAGCGCCAGCGCTTCCGCCTGTTCGTGCGGCGCGACCCCTTCCAGCGCTTCCTGTCCTGCCTGATCTACGCGCCGCGCGAGCACTACACGACCGAGTTGCGCCAGAAGTGGCAGGCCATCCTGCTGCAGGCCTTCAACGGCAGCGGCTCGGAGTTCAACGTGCACCTGTCGGAATCGGTGCTGGCGCGCATCCAGATGACGATACGCACCCAGCCGGGCCAGATCCCCGCCTTCGATGTGCGTGAGCTGGAAGCGCGCCTGGCCTCGGCCGCGCGGCGCTGGGACGACGACCTGAAGACGGCGCTGGTTGAGGCGACCGGCGAGGCCCGCGGCATCCAGTTGCTGCGCCAGTTCGGCAGCGCCTTCCCCGCCTCGTACCGGGAAGAGTTCGAGGCCCGCGCGGCGGTGCCCGACGTCGAGCTGATGACTCGGCTCACTGATGCCGAACCGCTGGGCATGAACCTGTACCGCCCGCTCGAGGCGCCGCCCGGCCATCTGCGCTTCAAGCTGTTGCGCCGCGGCGAGCCGCTGACGTTGTCGAACAGCCTGCCGATGCTGGAGCACATGGGCATGAAGGTGCTCGACGAGCATCCCTATCGCATCGCGCCGCTGGACTCGGCGCCGATCTGGATCCACGACTTCGGGCTGATGGGCAGCGCCGACGCCGAGGTCGAAGTGGCCGCGCTGCACCAGGTGTTCGAGAACGCCTTCGCCGCCGTGCTGCGTGGCGAGGTGGAGGACGACGACTTCAACCGCCTCGTCGTGGCGGCACGCCTGACGGCCGAACAGATCGTCGTGCTGCGCGCCTATGCGAAGTACATGCGGCAGATCGGCTTTGCACTGTCGCAGTCCTTCATCGAGGCCACGCTGGCCGCGCACGCGCCGATCGCCGCCCAGCTCGCCCGTCTTTTCGAATTGCGCTTCGACCCGGCCGGTGGCGCCAATGCCGAAGCCCAGGCCGCGGAGCAGGTCAAGGCCATCACGGCCGCGCTGGAACAGGTCGAGAACCTGTCGGAGGATCGCGTGCTGCGCCAATACCTGGCGCTGATGCTCGCCACGACGCGCACGAACTTCTGGCGCCGCGATGCGGCAGGCCAGCGGCGCAGCTTCCTGTCGTTCAAGTTCGATTCGTCCAAGGTGCCGGGCCTGCCCGCTCCGAAGCCGATGTTCGAGATCTTTGTCTACTCGCCCCGCTTCGAAGGCGTGCATTTGCGCGGCGGCCGGGTGGCGCGCGGCGGCCTGCGCTGGTCGGACCGGCCGGAGGATTTCCGCACCGAGGTGCTGGGCCTGGTGAAGGCGCAGATGGTGAAGAACACCGTCATCGTGCCGGTGGGGTCCAAGGGTGGCTTCGTGCTGAAGAAGGCGCCGCCGTCCAGCGACCGCGAGGCCTTCATGAAGGAGGGCGTGGCCTGCTACCAGAACTACCTGCGCGGCCTGCTGGACATCACCGACAACCGCGTGGGCGACAAGATCGTGCCGCCGCCGCAGGTGCGCCGCTATGACCAGGACGACCCCTATCTGGTCGTCGCCGCCGACAAGGGCACCGCGACCTTCTCCGACTACGCCAACGGCATCAGCAAGGAGTACGGCTTCTGGCTCGGGGACGCCTTCGCTTCCGGCGGCTCGGTCGGCTACGACCACAAGGCCATGGGCATCACCGCACGCGGCGCCTGGGAGTCCGTCAAGCGGCACTTCCGCGAGATGGGCGTCGACACGCAGACCACCGGCTTCACGGTGGCCGGCGTGGGCGACATGTCGGGTGACGTGTTTGGCAACGGCATGCTGCTGTCGCGCCACATCCGCCTGCTGGCGGCCTTCGACCACCGTCACATCTTCCTGGACCCGACCCCCGATGCGGAAAGCTCGTTTGTCGAGCGCGAGCGCATGTTCAAGCTGCCGCGCTCATCCTGGGCCGACTACAACGCCAGCCTGATCTCGGCGGGCGGCGGTGTGCATGCGCGCAGCGCCAAGTCCATTCCGATCACGCCCGAGGTGAAGCAGGCGCTGGGCATCACGGCCGACGCGATGACGCCAACCGAGCTGGTCAACGCCATCCTGAAAGCGCCGGTCGACCTCATCTACAACGGCGGCATCGGCACCTATGTGAAGGCCTCGACCGAAACCCACGCCCAGGTCGGCGACCGCGCGAACGACGCACTGCGCGTCAACGGCGGCGAGCTGCGCTGCAAGGTGTTTGCGGAGGGCGGGAACCTCGGGTGCACGCAGCGCGGGCGCATCGAGTACGCGCTGGCCGGCGGTCGCATCAACACAGACGCCATTGACAACTCGGCCGGCGTCGACACCTCCGACCACGAGGTCAACATCAAGATCCTGCTCGGCCTGGCCGTCAGCGAGGGCGAGCTGACCGACAAGCAGCGCAACACGCTGCTGCCGCAGATGACCGACGACGTGGCGGCGCTGGTGCTGCGCGACAACGTCTTCCAGACCCAGGTGCTGTCGGTCACCAGCCACATGGCACCGCAGCTGATGGACGCGCAGGCGCGCTTCATGCAGTACCTGGAGAAGGGCGAGCGGCTGGACCGCGCGATCGAATACCTGCCGTCCAACGAGGAGATCGCCGACCGGCGCGGCAAGGGCCAGGGCCTGACCGGCCCGGAGCGGGCGGTGCTGCTGGCCTACAGCAAGATCTGGCTCTACGACGAGCTGCTCGGCTCCACCCTGCCCGACGACCCCTGGGTGTCGACGGCACTGGTGCGCTACTTCCCGGCGCTGCTGCAGGACAAGTTCAGCAGCTATATGCAGCGCCACCCGCTCAAGCGGGAGATCATCGCCACGCACGTCACCAACAGCATGGTCAACCGGGTCGGCAGCACCTTCGTGCACCGCCTGCTGGAGACCACCGGCGCGCGCGCCTTCGAGATCGTGCGCGCCTACCTGCTGAGCCGCGAGATCTTCGGCATGGTGAGCCTGTGGCAGGGCATCGAGGCGCTGGACAACAAGGTGGCCGACGAGCTGCAGTCGCGCATGCTGATCGACACCAGCCGCCAGCTTGAGCGCGGCACCAAGTGGTTCCTGCGCTCCCACCGGCTGGTGGACGACATGGGCGCGACCATCGAGCATTTCACATCCAACGTCACCAAGCTCGCCGCGCGCCTGCCGCAGCTGCTGGATGCCGACGAGCGTGCGCGCGTCGACGCCGCGGCGGCCAGCTACGTCGCGGGCGGCGTGCCGCGTGAACTGGCCGAACGCGTGGTCACCTTCGGCACGCTGTACGCGACGCTGGACATCGCCGAGATCGCCGGCAGCGCCCGCTGGCCGGTCGAGTTGGTGGCGGCCATCTACTTCGATCTAGCCAACCGCCTGGGCATGCCCTGGCTGCGCGACAAGATCACCGCCCTGCCCGGCGACCAGCACTGGCAGATGCTCGCCAAGGGCGCCATGCTCGACGATCTGTGGGGCCTGCAGCGCTCCATCACCGGCGCGGTGCTGGCCGGCGGCGGCAACCACGATTCGCCCGACGCCCTGGTCGAGGCCTGGCAGGCCAGCAACGGCCGCACCATCGAACGCGCGGAGCAGTTGCTGGGTGAGCTGCGCGCGGTGCCGGCGCCGGACGCGGCGATGCTGTCGGTCGCGTTGCGGGAGTTGCGTGGCTTGACCTAGCTAGGCATCGCGTTTGCCGTGGCTGGTCGACATGGCTGCAGGAGATCCCGATGAGCCCTCCCTATTCCAGTGACGAACCACCCCGCGCCGAGGTCGACGCCATGGCTGGCAGCACCGTGCTCGAATTCGGCGCCAACTGGTGCGGCATCTGCCAGGCCGCGCAGCGAACCATCGGCGACGCGCTGACGGCACATGCCGGCGCACCGCTGCGCCACCTGAAGATCGAGGACGGCCCCGGGCGGCCACTGGGCCGCTCGTTCCGCATCAAGCTGTGGCCGACGCTGGTGATGCTGCAGGACGGGCGGGAGGTCGCGCGTGTCGTGCGGCCCGGCGGCACACGCGAGATCGCCGAGGCGCTGGCAGGGCTTGGCGGCAGCCGGAACGGCTAGAAAGTCAACTTGACCGAGTCCGCGCTGCGCTGGGCCACGCCATGGAAGACCGCCTCGATGTTGTTGCCGTCGGGGTCGATGACGAAGGCGGCGTAGTAGCCCGGGTGATAGGGCCGCTCGCCCGGCGCACCGTTGTCCTTGCCGCCAGCCGCCAACGCGGCCTTGTGGAAGGCATCGACGGCGGCTTTGCCCTTGGCCTGGAAAGCCAGGTGCACGCGCCCGGTCAGGTCGCCTTGCGCGGCTTTGCTGTCGGCGGTCGAAACGAAGAGTTCATCCGCCCAGAAGAAGCTGTCGCCGGTGCCACCGATGGGAATCTCCAGCACCTTGAAGACCGCCTCGTAGAAACGCTGGCTGGCGGCCAGGTCGCGCACGACGAGTTGGATGTGATCGACCAGCCGGCCGCGGTGCAGTTCCTGGGTTTCCATGGGTGTTCCAGTGCCGGGTGAGTGGAAGAGCCATGTTAGGAGCCAGCTCCCGCCATGAGTGTTTCAACAGGATTCAGGCCCGGTCGAGCCGACCCGTCCGTCCCACAAATCCGCAGTTCATCCGCTCCCGGCGGCGATCCATCGCCTGGCGCTCGCGGCAAGGGCCCCGGTTGCAGACACTGCAATCACTGACACAGCCAACCCCACCGGAGCCCACCATGAACACCGCCGCCAAGACCTTCGTCATCGCCATCGCCTCTGTGGCCGCCGCTGCCGCCATGGGCGTGGGCCTGGCCAACCACACCGCGACGCCGGCGACCGAGATCGTGAAGCTGGAGCGCGTGGTTGTGGTCGGCAAGCGTGCCGATGCGACGGTGGTCGCCAAGCTGCCGCGCGTCGTCGTCGAAGGGCATCGCAGCGCGCCGGCCGAAACGGCGGTAGCCGCAGCCCAGACGGCCGTCTGGCTTGTCTGAAACCCGCGCGGCTGTCAGTCACCCACCCGCCGCTGGCGGGTTTTCTTTTTTTCGGTCTGCAGGCTCGATGTCGAAGTGCAGGACGTCTTCCCGGACGCCCAACTTGCTGTAAAGCGCAATCGCCGGATCATCGCCGTGATCGGCCTGCACGAAGATGACGTAGAACCCTCGAGCCGCTGCAGCTCTCGGATCATGGCTGTCGCGATGCCCTGCCGCCGATGGTGCTCGGACACCGCCAGGTCGTAGATGTAGAACTCCGAGCGCTGCTGCTCGAACTTGGGCAGCACGTAGCCTGCCAGTCCGCCCACCACATCGTCTCCATCCAGCGCGCAGATCGCGATGAAGGTCTGGCTGCTCAGCAGTTGGCTGAGATAACCATCTTCCGGTTGCCACCTTGAGTAGGTCGACACGTCGTCAAAAGCTTGCCCGAAGAGAACAAGCATGCGGCGCATCAAGGGCAAGTCGTCTGCGCAGAGAACTCGGATGGCCATGGTGCTGGACATTGGTAGATGTGGCCGCGCCATTCTGCGCCTCGCAAATAATGGAACCGATTCCATTCATCAACCCGGGAAAATACTGAAAGTGTCCAGCCCCCAAGGACGCTCCCCCACGCATTGTTGACAGGATCTCAGCCCGTCTTGGATACTTGATTGGAACCGGTTCCAATCTATAAACGGAGACAAGACGTGGCAAAACGATGGTTCGTGGGAGGCGCCGCCTCGCGCCTGGGCAGTTCCGCGCGTGACGCTTTACTCGGCGGCGTGATGGGCGCGGCGCTGCTGGCCGGTTGTGGCGGCGGTGGAGGCTCCGGCAGCAACGCAACCGTTCCATCACCCAGTACACCTCCTGTCACCAGCGAAGGCCTCACCCTGCTGAAAACCGACGGCACCCAGTGGGTCAACGCCAGCGGCAAGCAGGTCTTGCTCAAGGGCACCAACCTCGGCAACTGGCTGGTGCAGGAATTCTGGATGATGGGCCAGGGCGGCAATGGCGTGACCGACCAATGCACCCTCGAAGCCAAGCTGACCGAGCGCTTTGGCTATGACGAGAAGGAGCGCCTGATCAAGCTCTTCCGCGACAGCTGGATCACCACGCGCGACTGGGACCAACTGCAGGCCTTCGGCTTCAACATCGTCCGCCTGCCCATCCTGTGGAGCGTCATCGAAGACGAGAAGAAGCCCAAGACCCTGCGCGCGGATGCCTGGAAGTATCTGGACTGGAGCATCGCCGAGGCCAGGAAGCGCGGCATCTACGTGATCCTTGACCTGCACGGCGCTCCCGGCGGCCAAACGCCCAACGATCACACGGGTTGCGCCGGCCAGAACAAATACTGGACCGATGCCGAAGCGCAGGAGCGCATCAAGTGGCTGTGGCAGCAGATCGCGACCAGGTACAAGGACGAGCCTGTGGTTGCGGCCTACGACCCCCTCAACGAGCCCTGGGGCTCCACCGCCGAAGCCATGGTGGCGCGCGTCGAGGAGCTGTACAAAACCATCCGCGCCATCGATGACAAGCACATCGTGCTGCTGCCCAGCCACTACGGCAGCATCGACGGCTATGGCAACCCGACAGCCAAGGGCTTCACCAACGTCGCCTTCGAGATCCACCCCTACCCCGGCCTGTTTGGTGACAGGCCTGGCGATTCGCCCTACATGATCCACCGCGACTGGCTGCGCTGCGGGTCGGCGGGCACCGCCGGTGTCTGCGCCTACAACAAGCAGGTCAGCGATCTGAAGCTCCCTCTGCTCGTGGGTGAGTTTCAACCCTGGCAGGGTGCGGGCCTGGACCTGGGCGGCCAGATCGGCCGTGCCACCTACGACACCTATGCCAGCTACGGCTGGGCGTCCACCTCCTGGGCCTACAAGCTGGTCAGCCCGGCGGGCGGCTCAGGCAAAGGCACCTGGGGCATGGTCACCAACGCCGTCAACAGCAACTTCGACACCGGCGTGGGCCTGGTGGCCAAGGCCAGCACCTGGGATTGCGCGGGCTGGGATTCCGGCTTCAGCAATGCCTGCGCGGTGAAGGCAGCAACCATCAAGGTGGGCGGCACCGGCCGCAAGACCTATTACTTCGTCATCAAGAGCGGCGCTTCGGGAGGCAGCAATCCCGATGTGAGCTTTGACAAGATCAGCATCACCAACACCGCCACCAATGCCGAGCTCATCACCAACGGCGGCTTCGGCTCGAACACCGGCTGGACCGAGCTGACCATCAGCGGCAAGTTGAACCTGGACTTCAACGCATCGGCCGCGGGCAAGAGCCCGACCGGCAGTGAAGGTGCCCTACTGCGCCTGACCCGCCCGGACGGCGTCACCGGTGAGATCAATGGTGGCGTCTACCAGGCCATCACGCTCGAAGGCGGCCAGACCTATGCATTGAACGGCGTATTCAAGGACAACGGCAGTGCCAACACCTGGGCCGAGATGTACCTGCTCGACAAGGAGCCGGTGCAGGGCAAGGACGTCATCGACATGAATGGCAAGGTGGATTTCACCACCGCCACCGTGGCTGAAATTGAAGCCCTGTTCAAGAGCTACGCCACTCAGGCGTATGACGTGCACTCAGGCCTGGCCCAGTGGATGGTGAGCAGCACCGCGCCGGAAGTGTTCCAGTTGCCGGCGCGCCCCAGCAGCCTGAAGCTGACCGAAGGCAATAACAGCAACGCGCTCAGTTGGAACGCAAGTACCGATGCCAAGGTCACAGGCTACAACGTGTATCGCGCGATCGGCGCCGGCGGCGCTTTCGCCAAGCTCGCCGAAAAAGTCACCACCGCCACCTACACGGACGCCACCGCGGCCACTGGCACGACCTATTACTACGTGGTGACTGCACTGACCGCGGCCAACGAAAGCTATTACAGCGACGCCGCAAGCACCGCCGACCTCGCGGTGCCGGTACCTGCGACCCTGCAGGCTGAGGCCTTCACGGGCATGAACGGCGTCCAGACCGAGACCTGCACCGACACCGGCGGCGGCCAGGACGTCGGCTACTTTGATCCCGACGACTACATCGAATTCAAGATCAACGTGGCCGCCGCTGGCAACTTCACCATCGACTACCGCTTGGCGAGCGCCAATGGCAGCACCGGTTTTGAAGTCTGGGTTGATGGCGCCAAAGCTGTCGATGTCATGGCCGTTCCCAACACCGGTGGCTGGCAAACCTGGGCCACCAAAACCAGCACCAGTTTCGCCATGACAGCCGGCAGCCACGCCCTGCGCCTGAAATCCATCGGCAAGGAGTGGAATCTGAACTGGCTGAAGGTGAACGCGCAGTAAAGATCTCCAGACGAAGTCAATCTCCCGATCCTCACCGGCGCATTGGGCCGGTGGAGGCGGCGACCCCATGGCTCGCCGAGAGGCTCATGAGGTGATCTCATCGCTCTGTTTGCGGCCTTCGAGATCCTGCTGCGACACGATCGCGACCGTGTATCGCCTGACATTCAGCAAGCGCATGACGCCGCGATGCGCCTTGTCTGCCAAGCGTGAAGTGGCATAGGGGCCGAGCATCTTGACAGGGTAAAGACCCTCTCCGTCGACGACCTCGACCCAGTGTGCGTCGTCTTTTCCGGTCGTCATCCTCTTGATTCCTCTCGGGTGTTGAGCTGCCTCGCGCAGGGCTGCCATGACCTGAACTGTGCAGACCTTCGGTGAGGTCGGTATGAGGTCAGTGTGAAGTTCCAGGACGCAAGGCAGGCGCCGGCCTGCATGAGCCCCCTAGAACCTGAGGCTGCCGCCCACACCCCCACAGGCCTACGCTTCGCCATTTGTCATTGCCAAGCCTGGAGGCGCTCATGCCCACCTCGCGAATCGCGCTGGCCCTGTCGGGCGCCCTGTTGCTGGCCGCGGCCGGCATCGTTCAGGCCAACACCCTTGCGCCGGCCGCCGTGGCCGGCAAGGTGTCCTTCAACTTCGAACCACCAGCCGCCATTCAGGTCGACGGCTTCGGCAGCTTCCCGCTGCTCGGCCCGGGCGGCCAGGTTCGGCTCGACGCATCGCCCCTGCCCAGCCCATCGTTGTACGCCGAGGTCGGGGTTGGCCCCGGCTTCACCGGGCGGGCCAGCGCGCAACTGACCTACCAGATGCAGGTCATCGCCCCACCGGGCGCGGACCCGAATGCGGATGTGGGCGTGAACGCCGCCGTGGCCGGGCGGGTGCTGGGCTCGTCGAACAATGTCGACCCCTTCGCCGGCTTTGCGATGAAGGCGCAATGGCTGCTGGAAGACGTGAGCCTCGGCCTACAGCCGGTCTTCAGCGACGGCATCGAAACTGGCGCGCTGCAGGGCAGCTTCAACCAGAGCTTCGACCACGACGTCGCGCTGTTGCTCAAGCCCAGCCATATCTACCGCGTGACGCTGGTTGCCGACGCCTTCGCCGGCGCTTCGTCGGGGCCCTGGGCCATTGCCACCGCCTATATCGACCCCGTGTTCACCTTCGCCGGCGGCGTCGGCCCGGGCTACGCATTCGAGTTCAGCGCGGGCATCGGCAACGCACCCATCCCGGAGCCCGGTGCATGGGCGTTGCTCACGGTGGGACTGCTCGCACTCGGGCTCCGCATGCGCAGACGCGCCGGCTGACAAACTCAGCGCTGCACGACCCAACGACCCAACGCCTCACCGTCAACCGCTCGACGGTGTCGAAGACGAAGCGCTCGACCAGCCAGCTGATCAGCACGATGGTGGCCAGGCCGGCGAACACGCGGTCGGTCAGCGGCTCGTTGCGGCTCTGGAAGATGTACCAGTCCAGGCCACCGCTGCCCGATGATGCGCCGAAGAAGAACTCGGCCGCGATCAGCGTGCGCCAAGCATGATCAGAACGGCTTGTCGCCCTCGATGGTGGTGCGGTGCAGGCGGCGGCGCATCTGCGGTGGGCAGCCGGCGGCCAGGTGGGTGACGGAGCGGTTGTCCCAGAACACCATGTCGTGGGGCAGCCATTGGTGGCGGTACTGCAGTTCGGGCCGCGTGCCGTAGGCAAACAGCTCGGCCAGCAGATTGCGGCTCTCGTCCTCGGAAACATCGACGATGCGGGTCGTGAAGTGCTCGCTGACGAAGAGGCCGAGGCGCCCCGTCTCCGGATGGGTGCGAACGACAGGCTGCACGACAGGCTTGACCTGGGCGACCTGCTCGTCGCTGAGCTTGGGCCGCCACGGGCTGCGTTCGCGCAGCTCCTCGTACTTGGCGAGGTAGGAGTGCTCAGCCTTCAGGTGGCGCACGCGCTGCTTCAGCTCGGGCGGCAGCGCCACCCAGGCCGCGTGCTGGTCGGCAAACAACGTGTCGCCGCCCTCTTCCGGCAGCTCCTGGGCCAGCAGCATGGAGCCGAGGCTGGGCGTTTCCTTGTACGACAGGTCCGAGTGCCAGAAGTGACCGGCATCGCCGAGGCCGACCGGCTGGTCGTTCTCGACGATGTTGGAGACGATGAGGATCTCCGGGTGGCCCTGCAGGTGGAACTGGTGCAGCACATGGATTTCCAGCGCACCGAAGCGACGACTGAAAGCTATCTGCTGCTCGGGCGTGATGCGCTGGTCGCGGAAGACCAGCACATGGTGGTCGAGGTGGGCGCGGTGGATGCGGCGGAAGTCTTCGTCAGCCACCGGCTGGCTCAGATCCAGGCCCACCACCTCAGCGGCAAAGCTGCCTGGCAGCGGGCGGATCTCGACTCGGGTGAGCGTGTCCGTACTCATCATTCAAGCCCTCGCCAACCGGCGCACCACCGACACGAAATGGTCGATCTCGTCGCAGGTGTTGTAGAAGGCGAATGATGGCCGAACGGTCGCTTCCACGCCAAACCGGCGCAGGATGGGTTGGGCGCAGTGGTGGCCGGAGCGCACCGCGATGCCCTCCTCCGCCAGCGCCTTGCCCACCGCTGACGTCTCATGGCCCGCCAGCACGAAACTCAACACGCTGGCCTTGTCGGCCGCGGTGCCGATGAGCCGCACGCCCGGGATGGGGCGGATGGCCTCGGTCGCGTAAGCCAGCAGGTCGTGCTCGTAGCGGGCGATGTGGTGCAGACCGATGCGCGAGACGTAGTCCAGCGCGGCGCCCAGGCCGGCCGCGTCGGCGATATTGCCGGTGCCAGCCTCGAAGCGCGCCGGTGCCGGCTGGAACACGGTGCGCTCGAAGGTCACGTCGGCAATCATGTTGCCGCCACCCTGCCAGGGCGGGATAGCGTCCAGCACCTCCTTGCGGCCAACGACCGCACCGATGCCGGTGGGGCCGAAGATCTTGTGGCCGCTGAAGATGAAGAAGTCGCAACCGATGGCCTGCACGTCCACCGCGAGGTGGGAGACCGACTGCGCACCGTCCACCAGCGTCGTCACGCCCTGGCGCTGCGCCATGCCGACCAGCTCCTGCACCGGCACGACCGTACCGAGGGCATTGCTGACCTGCGTGACGGCGAGCAGCTTGGCTCGCGGGCTGCCAATGAGCTTCTGCGCCTCGCTCAGGATGACCTGGCCGGTGTCGTCCACCGGGATCACGCGCAGATGCGCGCCCTTGCGCGCGGCGAGCTGCTGCCAGGGCACGATGTTGGCGTGGTGCTCCAGATGGGAGACGACGATCTCGTCGCCGTCGCCGACGTTCTGCTCGCCCCAGGTGTTGGCCACGAGGTTGATGGCCTCGGTGGCGCCGCGCACGAAGATGACTTCGTCCGCCGAGCGGGCATTGACGAACCTGGCCACCGTCTTGCGAGCACCTTCGTAGGCGTCCGTCGCTCGTGCCGCGAGCGTGTGGGCGGCGCGGTGGACGTTGCTGTTCTCGTGCTCGTAGAAGTAGCTCAGCCGGTCGATGACGGCCTTGGGCTTCTGCGTCGTGGCGGCGTTGTCGAACCAGACCAGTTGCTTGCCGTTGACGCGCTCCGACAGGATGGGGAAATCCCGCCGGATGGCGTTCACGTCGAAGGGCTGGCGCTGGCCTTGCAGCACATGCTTGTTCGGCAGTTCGCCAGCGTGATGGCCTGCGGCGCCGGGGTGGCGTGGCTGCAGGTCCAGCACGTAGAGCGATGGCTGCTGAGACACGCTCGAAGGCTCGACGAAGTAGTAGCCCGAGGGCACGGCTTCGCGTTGCGGCGGCGAGATCTGCTGAGGTACGCCCAGCAGCTGGCTGCCGGCGCGGCCGTCAATGCCGGGCACGCTGGTCAGCAGCACGTCGGGCACGCCATTGCCAGCTTGCGCGTGGGGTGCCCGGGCGGGTGACGGGCGCAGCAATGCGGCGACGTGATCGGGGCCTGTGGGCGCGAGATTGAGGCCGGGCGCCGCTGCGCCGAAGCCGCCGAACTGCGTGGTGGTGGACTGAGGCAGCGGGCCGCTAGGCAGGCCGGGCGGCAGCGGGTTGGCGGGCACGTTCAAGCCACCGGCCGACTGCACCGGCTGGGCCGACGGCAGCGATCCGGCATTCAAGCTGCCGAACAACTCGTTGGCCAACCGGCCCAGCGCCGCGACGTCGAATGGGCTCTCGACCACGTCAGCGGTAGGTGTCAGGGTACTCATGGTACTTGCCCACTTCCACGTCTTCGAGCACGGCCAGCGCGTCGTCGCTGTGCACCGCCAGCGAGCAATACAGGCTGATCAGGTAGGAGGCGATCGCGTTGCGGTTGATGCCCATGAAGCGCACCGACAGGCCCGGCCCCTGCTCACCCGGCAGGCCGGGTTGATACAAGCCCACCACGCCCTGGCGCTTGTCGCCCACGCGCAGCAGGATGATGCTGGTTTTGCCGTCGTTGACGGGCACCTTGTCGCTGGGGATCAGCGGGATGCCGCGCCAGGTCAGGAACTGGCTGCCGAACAGGCTGATGGTGGGCGGCGGCACGCCGCGCCGGGTGCACTCGCGGCCGAAGGCGGCGATGCCCAGCGGGTGGGTCAGGAAGAAGGCGGGCTCCTTCCAGACCTTGCCGAGCAGGTCGTCCAGGTCGTCCGGCGTGGGCGCGCCGGTGAGGGTGGACAGGCGCTGCTCGTCCGCGACATTGGCCAGCAGGCCGTAGTCGGGGTTGTTGATCAGCTCGGACTCCTGGCGCTCCTTGATCGTCTCGATGACGATGCGCAGCTGCTCCTTGATCTGGTCGTGCGGGCTGCTGTAGAGGTCGGACACGCGGGTGTGCACGTCCAGCACGGTGGCCACCGCGTTCAGGAAGTACTCGCGCGGCGCGGCGTCGTAGTCGGCGAAGGTGACGGGCAGCTCGGCCTCGTCGCGCTTGGCGCAGGCGACCTTGACGGCCTCGGGGTCGGCCACCTTGTTGAGGCGGTAGATGCCGGCCTCGACCGGAATCCACTGCAGCAGATGCGTCAGCCAGCGCGGCGTGATGGTGGAGAGCTGCGGGACGGTTTTTGTCGCGTTCGCAAGCTGCCGCGCGGCGGTGTCGCTGAGCGCGAGTTGAGGGGTGTCAGCCATGGGGAAAAGGGCTCCTGGGGGCGGTGGGTGGGGGTGAGGAAATCAGGCGCTCAGCGCCTGGAAGGCTGAGTTCGGATCGGCTTGCGAGGCCGCCTGGGAAATGCGGCTTTGCGGCGGCAGGCTGCGCGTCAGCCAGACATTGCCGCCGATGACCGAGCCGCGGCCGATGGTGATGCGGCCGAGCACGGTGGCGCCGGCGTAGATGACGACGTCGTCCTCGACGATGGGGTGGCGCGGCTGGCCCTTGTGGGCATGGCCGGCCTCGTCGGTCGGGATGCTCTTGGCGCCCAGCGTGACGTTCTGATAGATGCGCACGCGCTGGCCCAGCACGGCCGTCTCGCCGATGACGACGCCGGTGCCATGGTCAATGAAACAACCCGCACCGATCTGCGCGCCAGGGTGGATGTCGATGCCGGTCTGCGCATGGGCGAGCTCGGCGATCACGCGAGCAATCAGCGGCAGCCCGAGACGGTACAACTCGTGCGCAAGGCGGTGGCTGATCAGCGCATGCAGGCCCGGGTAGCAAAGCAGCACTTCGTCGACGCTGCGCGCTGCCGGATCGCCCTGGAAGGCGGCGATGACGTCGCTGTCCAGCAGTTCGCGCACGACGGGCAGGCGGGCGGCGAAGCGGGCCACGCGCTCGGCGGCGTCGTTGAAGGTCGGCACCTCGGTACCGCGCAGCCGCGCGTCGTGGCCCAGCTCCAGCGCCACCTGCTGGCGCAGCCTGGAGAGCGCCGCGCCCAGCGTGTGGCCGACGTAGTAGTCCTCGCCCTCGGGCTGCAGGTCGGGCGGCCCCAGGCGCATCGGGAACAGCGCGCCGGCCAGTTGCTGCACGACGACCGCCAGCAGCTCGCGCGACGGCAGCTCGCGGCCACCGGCGTCCCAGCGCCGATGCTCTTCGCGCCAGCGTCGGCGCGCGCCACGCAGCGCCGAGACGATGCCGGAAAGGTCGTCGACCGTATCCATCAGTCCTGCACCCAGGGCAGGCTGTGGAAACGCCAGCCATTGAAATGGCCGCGCTGCTGGTGGTCGTCGCTGTCGCCCTCGAAGCCTTCCTGCACATTGAAGACGTTGGCGAGACCGGCCTTGGCCGCGGCTTCAGCAGCCAGCGCCGAGCGCTTGCCGCTGCGGCACAGCAGCAGCACCGGCAGCTCGTTGCCGGATTTGCCGCCCACCTTGGCGTCCAGCTCCTTGGCGAAACGCGGGTTGCGGTTCAGCGAGGTGCCGGTGGCCCAGGCCACGTGCAGGCTGCCCGGCACATGGCCGACGAAATGGCGCTCCTCGGCGCTGCGCACGTCGACGAGGACGGCGCGGCCCGCCTGGACCAGGGCCCAGGCATCGCGCGGTGCGACGCTGCCTGCGAAGGGCAGCACAGCGGCCTGGGCAGCCTCGCGGGCGCGGGCCAGGACTTCGGGTTCTTCAAAAGCAACGGTGCTCATGTCGGCTCTCATGCGAAAACCGAGCAAGGCTAGGGTTCAGGGCTTCTTCGGCAAACGAAGCAAAACGCGAACAGTTATGCGGTTTGCACGCAAGGCCCTCAGGCAAAGAAAAAGCCCTTCGACCGGCGCACCGGTTCGAAGGGCTGAATCCACCCTTGCGGGAGGAGGAGACAAACAAGGAAGTCTCAACCGTAACGCCAGAGCGGCGGGCGTGGCAGTCAACTTGGCGACTGATTGAATGACCAAACCGTCATGACGTATGAGCTGCGGTTAAGTCTTCAGCCGCCCAGCCGCCCGATCCACCATCGGATCATCGCCCTGGCATCCCCAATCTTGATGAGCAACCGCCCTTGACCTGGGAAACCCTGTGGACCGATCGCCACTCCATGGCCTGATCGTCAGCCGCGAAGCAACGCAGCTTCATTCAAGGGGCACTCATGAACTCAAGCCAGACTCACTGGACCCGCGCGGCCATGCAGCGCACGACCTTGGTGTTGGCTGCGGGGTTGGCGCTGGCCGCAACGCCAGCTACGGCGGGTACCGTCGTCTACGACAGCTTCGACACGCCCGGCTATTCCCTGGCCAGCTATGGCGCCAAATGGGTCAACCCCTATGGCCTGGGCGAAATGGCCCTCGGCGACACGCGCGACTTCTCGGGCGGCAGCTTCGCCATCAAGGCCCCGGTCTTCCAGACGGGCTATGACTTCAGCGTCTACGACCACCTCAAATACATCGCCACCAGCAGCCAGGCCTTCGCCGTGCCCACCGGCGGCTCGCTGACCTTCTCCTCCACCATCAGCGCCACGGCCCACAACACCCAGGCGGCGGGCCGCGTCATCAGCGGCAGCTACATCCAGAGCGGCCTGCCCTATTCGGCCACGGCCCTCGAAGGCCAGCAGGCTGGTGCGGTCATGAACATGATCGACTTCTCCACCGGTCAGCTGTTCGACTGGTTCATCTCAGGCTCGACCGCCTTCACGCTGATCGAGCGCCTGCCGTCGTCGGTCACCAACCCGGCGCTGTTGCCGGGCGATCCGGGCTACGTCGGCATCGACAAGATGTACACGCAGATCATCAAGCAGATCGACATCGGCCCCGGGCCGCACACGGCTTCCATCAGCTACAGCGATGCCGGCAGCGTCAGCTACTTTCTCGACGGCGCACTGGTGTCCCAGGTCGACAACGTCGGCATCCCGCTCGACCAGCAGGGCGCCAACTGGTCCGGCGTCTATCCGTCCTATGGCCCAGGCGAGGCCCTGGGCGGCAAGATCCACAACCTGACCATCGGCCACGGCCTCTTCAGCCTGCTCGACGCCTTCCCCTTCCAGCACTCCGACCGGCCGGATCTCGCCGTCTCCGTCCCGGTGTCGGAACGCCTGTTCGGCCAGGGCATGGACGCGAGCTTCGACAACTTCACCGTCACCTCGGTGCCCGAGCCGGGCAGCTGGGCGATGCTGGTGGCCGGCTTGATGGGGGTCGGCGTGGCGCTGCGGGGCCGGCGAACGGTCCCGGCCTGAGGCAAGTGCCAGAAAAATCACGGCAGCCCCGGATCGCATGACGTATGATGAGCGTCATGCGAAATACAGCAAGCAATGCCAGAGCCGCGGCCAAGGAGGCCTCGCACGAACGCATCGTGTCGGCCGCGGCACGAGCCATCCGCCGCAGTGGCTATGACGGCACGGGTGTCGCCGACATCATGAAAGAGGCGGGCCTGACCCACGGCGCCTTCTACGCCCACTTCCCGTCCCGCGAGGCCATGCTGGCGGAGGCGGCCGGGCTGGCCTGTGCCCAGGCAGCCGCCGCCGTGGCTGACGTCGTGGCCCACACGCCGCCCGACAAGACCCTGGAGACCATGCTGCACGCCTACCTCTCCAAGGCCCACGTCGAGCAGGTGGAACTCGGCTGCCCACTGGCGGCCCTGGGCTCGGAGACATCCCGCCAGGCTCCCGAGGTGCGCCGGGTGACCACCCGCCACATCAAGGCGATGGTGGACCTGATTGCGCGCCAGTCGCCTGATTGGGGGCAACCCGCAGCGCATGAACACGCATTGGTGACCCTGGCGACCATGGTCGGCGCCCTGCTGCTGGCACGCGCCGTTGACGAACCTGCACTGTCGAGCAGCATGCTCGACGCGGCGCTGAAACGCCTGGCCCCCAGCCATCCCTGAACCCTCACCGACGCAGTCGGCCTTTTGCTCGCCTTTTAATATGACGAACATCATGCGAACAAAGCCTCAATCCTTCCTGACCCGCCGCGCACCGCGTACGCCGGCGAGCTCCTGACCTCCACACGCGGACGAAAGAACACCATGAACACGAACAACAAGATCGCCCTCGTGACGGGCGCCTCCTCAGGCATAGGCCAGGCCACCGCCGAGCGGCTCGCGAAGGCGGGCTACACCGTGTACGGCACCAGCCGGCAGGGGCGGCAGGCGGGGCAGCGCGGGTTCAAGATGCTGGCCCTGGACGTGACGCTGGACGACTCGGTCCAGGCCGCAGTGGACCAGGTGATGGCGCTGCACGGCCGCATCGACCTGCTCGTCAACAACGCCGGCTTTGGCGTCGCGCCGGCCGGCGCGGAGGAAAGCTCCATCGAGCAGGCGCAGGCCATCTTCGACACCAACTTCTTCGGCATCGTCCGCATGACGCGGGCCGTCCTGCCGCACATGCGGCGCCAGGGCAGCGGCCGCATCATCAACATCGGCTCCGTGCTGGGCTTCCTGCCCATGCCCTACGGCGCGCTCTACGCCGCGACCAAGCACGCGATCGAAGGCTATTCCGAGTCGCTTGACCATGAGCTGCGCACCCGGGGCATCCGCGTCTCGGTCGTCGAGCCCGCCTACACGAAGACGCCGTTCGACGCCAACTTCCTGGAGCCCGATGCCAAGCTCGATGCGTACCGCGAGGCCCGTGTGGCGGTGAGCGAGAGGGTGAGGCAAGTGATGACGACCGCAGACCAGCCAGGCGTCGTCGCCGAGGTCGTACTGAAAGCCGCCAGCGCAGCTCAGCCGCAACTCCGCTACACGGCCGGCGGGCTCGCGAGCCGCCTGCGACTGCTGCGCCGATTCGCGCCCGCTGGCCTGGTGGACGCCGGGATTCGGCGCGATCTGCAGCTCGACGCGGTATCGTCGGCGAGCGCATCATGAAAGCCTTTCTCCTCGACCGCTACGGCAAGAACCGCACATTGCGGTCGGCAGAGGTGCCGGCTCCGACGCTGCGCGATGACGAGGTGCTGGTCCAGGTCCACGCCGCCGGCGTGAACCTGCTGGACGCCAAGATCAAGAATGGCGAATTCAAGCTCATCCTGCCTTACCAACTGCCCCTGGTGCTGGGCCATGACGTGGCCGGCGTCGTCACCGAAGTCGGGCCGCGCGTGCAAGGTTTCAAGCCGGGCGACGAGGTCTATGCGCGGCCCGATGACTTCCGCATCGGCAGCTTCGCCGAGTTCGTTGCGGTCAAGGAAGCGTCCCTGGCGCTCAAGCCCAAGGCGCTCAGCATGGAAGAGGCCGCGTCGCTGCCGCTGGTGGGCCTGACCGCCTGGCAGGCCCTCATCGAGAGGGCAAAGCTGAAGAAGGGGCAGAAAGTCTTCATCCAGGCCGGCTCCGGTGGCGTCGGCAGCTTCGCCATCCAGCTGGCCAAGCATGTGGGGGCCACCGTCGCCACCACGACCAGCAGCGCCAACATCGAGCTCGTGAAGCGCCTGGGCGCCGATGTCGTCATCGACTACCGCAACGATGACTTCGAGCGCGTGCTGCAGGACTACGACGTCGTGCTGCACAGCCAGGACACCGCGGCATTGCACAAGTCCCTGCGCGTGCTCAAGCCCGGCGGCACCCTCATCTCGATCTCCGGCCCGCCCGATCCCGCCTTCGCAAAGGGCCTGGGCGCGCCGTGGTTCGTGCGCCTCGTCGTGCGTCTATTGAGCGCCGGCGTCAGGCGGGCGGCAGCGCGCCTGGGCTTGAACTACTCATTCCTGTTCATGCGCGCCAGCGGGCAACAGTTGCGCGAGATCACTCGCCTGGTTGACGCCGGCGCGATACGCCCGGTCGTGGATCGCGTCTTTGCGTTCGAATCGACGAACGAAGCGCTGGCCTATGTCGAAACAGGCCGGGCCAAGGGCAAGGTGGTGGTCAAGGTGAAGTAGACGACCGGTGGCGATGCGCGCTGCCCTCGGCCTTGCGGTAGTGCTCGCCCAGGACATCGCGGCCGAAGTCGCCGTCGAAGTCGCGCCACACCGAATGGATGTGGTTGCCACCCGAGTTGTCAAACTCGATGAGGAAGCTGGCGCCCTGGATGCGGAAGTAAAACGGCTGGCCAGCCTGCGTTGATCCGGCCCAGCCCATGCGGATGCCGTCGAGCGGCGCGGCGCGCACGCGGCCCAGGCGAGCCTGGGCCAGATCGGGTTGAAGGTGGTCGGCCAAGGCGGTGATCAGCTTCAGCACCTGGGCCTGCTGGCCGGCGTCCATGTCCGCGAAGGGCAGGCCCATGGCGTCCAGCGGCCTGGCACGCGCGGCATTGCCGCTGACGATGTCGCCAAAGGGGCGGGTGCTGAAGATGGCGCGCGAACGCTGTGCCGGCGCCAGACCGGCCAGCCATTGGCGGGCCAGGTCTTCCTCGCTACCCAGCAGGCGAAAGCCCTGCTGCGGCCCGGCAGGCACGACGGCCGGGTTGGCGCCAAAGAATTGCGGCAGCGTCGACACATAGCGGTCGCCGTCCAGGCTGAAGTGCAACGACAGGTGATGTCCTTCGATGCGCCAGCCCCAGCCAGTCGCGCCCGGCTCGCCGTAGATCGCGATGGCGTAGTTCTCGGGATCGCGAAAGCTGCCCGAGCCCTCGATCTGGCGCAGCGCGATCTCCAGCGCCATCAGCGCCCTGACCTTGCCCAGCCCGCCCTCGTTCAGCGCGGTGCGCAGCAGGGCCGTCGTCGCCTCGCGCTGCGCGGGCGACATGGCCTTCCAGGCGATGCCGTCACGGCGGCGCGGCGTGTAGTGCCAGTCACTGCGGGCGGCGTCGGTGAAGGGGTGCAGCAGCTCGCCGCGCTGCGACGCCGGCGTGGCCTGCGCGAGCTGTCGGGCTGCCTGCGCGGGGGCCGGCACCTGGGCGTGCAGCTTCGGCATGACGGCAAGCAGGGTCAGGAGGGCCGAACTGGCCAGCAGTGAACGGCGGAGCTTCATGACCCCCAACATAACGTAACCACCAAGGCCTCTGCTAGGGATCAACATTCGGCCAGGCCGGCCCTAGGCTGGCCACTCACTCAGGAGACCCCCATGGCCGCCAAGAACACGATCTGCCTCTGGTACGACGGTGACGCCGAAGCCGCCGCCCGCTTCTATGCCGAGACCTTCCCCGACAGCCGCGTCGGCGCTGTCCACCGCGCGCCGGGCGACTACCCCGACGGCAAGCAGGGCAACGTGCTGACCGTGGAGTTCACCGTCGCCGGCATCCCGTGCATCGGCTTGAACGGTGGCCCGATGTTCAAGCACAGCGAAGCCTTCTCCTTCCAGATCGCCACCGACAACCAGGCCGAGACCGACCGCCTGTGGAAAGCCATCGTCGGCAATGGTGGGCAGGAAAGCCAGTGCGGCTGGTGCAAGGACCGCTGGGGGCTGTCGTGGCAGATCACGCCGCGCGCGCTCATCGATGCCATCAGCGACCCCGATCCCGCCGCTGCCAAGCGGGCCTTCGAGGCCATGATGGAGATGCAGAAGATCGACATCGCCAAGATCGAGGCCGCACGACGCGGTTGAGTGGGCCCGCCGGGCCCTGAGAATCCCGGCCATGAGACCTGCCCTCACCATCGCAGGGCTGCTGGCCGCCGCCCTGCTGGTCAGTTGCGCCCACCGCCCCAGCCTCGCACCCCAACCCCTCGCCGAGGCTGACGCGGCCGTCGAGCGCTTCATCGCCCAGGGCCAGCTGCCGGGCGCCGCTGTGTGGATCGAGCGCGTCGGCCATGGCAGCCACCACCGCGCCTACGGCCAGCGTGCCGTCGAGCCGGCGCCCGAGCCGCTGGACGAAGCCACCGTCTTCGACGCCGCCTCGCTGACCAAGCCCGTCGTCACCGCCACGCTGGTGCAGTTGCTGCGCGAGCGCGGCCAGCTTGACCTCGAAGCGCCGCTGCAGCGCTACCTGCCAGGCTGCGGCGGCGCCGACAAGGCCGGCATCACGCTGCGCCTGCTGCTGACGCACAGCTCGGGCCTGCCCTCCGGCCTGCCCCGCAACGGCGCCGGCGACTGGGCGGGCAAGGACGACGCCCTGCGCATCGCCTGCGACCTGCCCCTGGCCGCCGCGCCGGGCACTCAGTTCCGCTACTCGGACGTCAACTACATCCTGCTCGGCCTGATCGTCGAACGCACCAGCGGTGTGGCGCTGGAGCGCTTGGCCGAGCAGGCCCTGTTCCAGCCCCTGGGCATGAAGGACAGCGGCTATCTGCCGCTGCGCCGCATGGACGCCTCACGCGTCGCACCGACCGAAAAGTTGCCCGATGGCCAGGTGCTGCGCGGCGAGGTGCACGACCCGACCGCACGCAAGATGGGTGGCGTGGCTGGCCATGCAGGCCTGTTCACGACGACGGCGGACCTGGCCCGCTTCGCGCGCATGCTGCTGGCCGGCGGCGTGGGCGAGGACGGCCGACGCCTGCTGTCCGAGCAAAGCGTGGCCCTGCTGACGACGCCGCAGTCCTCGCCCGACCTTGCCGAGCAGCGCGGCATGGGCTGGGACATCGCCTCGCCCTATGCGCGCCCGCGCGGCAGCCTCTATCCGCCCACCAGTTTTGGCCACACCGGCTTCACCGGCTGCGCCTTCTGGCTGGACCCGACAAGCCGCAGCTTCTTCGTGCTGCTGTCCAACCGCGTGCATCCAACCGCAGGCACCAATGTGCTGCCGCTGTATGGCGAGCTGGGCACGTTGGCGGCGCGGGCAGCGGGTTTGTAGGCGGATAAGCCAACCTCGTCGCGCCCCAGCCCGTTTCGTCGCATGAGCCCGACCTCCTGCGCGCGTCGACCTAGATTGCAGGCCTTCAATGGCACAGGATCTGCATGAACCCCATGAGGCGTGACTGGTCGAGACGGGTCTTGCTCGGCGTGCTGGCGGCTGCGCCGGCTGCCACCAGGGCGGCGCTGGCGACCCAAGGCGAGGTGTTCGTTGTCTCCACCCTGTACTCGCGGCACAAGCTGGTGCCGGCCTACGGCCTTCCCGTGCTCCGCCAGGTCATCGAGGCCGTGAAGCCCGATGTGCTGGTGTTGGACGTCACGCCCAAGGAACTGCGCACCCGCAAGGTCTGGCCCGGCAAGGTCGAGTACATCGATGTCATCTTTCCCTACCTCGACGCCACCGGCATCCCGGCTCTGGGATCGGAACCGGACGAAGCCTTGTTCAATCAACTGACGGGCTCGGTGGGCCAGGCCTACAAGGCCTTCGGTGAGCGGAACCCGGCCGGCGCCAAGGCGCTCGACGAGCTGAAGCAGGCCACCTACCGGGCGCTGGCCAGCGGGTGGAACTCTGCTGCCGACGTGAACAGCGAGAAGACGGACCGGCTGGTAGCTGCGCTGCGGGAGATCGAGGAGGGCCTGGTGGGCCAGGAGGCTGCCCAGGTGCAGGCCCAGTGGGATCAGCACCACGCCGATCGGCTGCGCGACGCCGTGCACGCGCATGCCGGCAAACGGGTGCTGATGCTGGTGGGCATCGAAAGCCGCTACCGCGTGCTGCGCAACCTGCGGTCTGCGGACGAGATTCACCCGACCGACGCCGAGGCGTGGCTGCGGCGCGCTGGACTTTGATCCCGCGCCCCGAAGCCTGACGGCTTGAGCGCGAAAAGCAGCGCCAACTGAAATAGCTCAGTCGTTTTGCTTCGTTGGCGCGGCATGGCCCGCTGCCTAGAGTGGCGGGCATGTCTCTCGCCCTCGCTTCCCTTTCTGCGCCACCCGTGCTCATCCTGCAGCGCGTGGGCCAGTCGCGTGGGGCGCGGCCGCTGTTCGAAGAGGTGGACCTGGCCCTGCATCCCGGCCAGCTGCTGTGGGTGCAGGGCGCCAACGGCAGCGGCAAGACCAGCCTGCTGCGGCTGATCTGCGGCCTCAGCGCGCCGCGCGCGGGGCGGGTGCATGTGGAGCGCGAGTTGCTCTACATCGGCCACCGGCCCGGGCTCAAGGACGTGCTGTCGGTCATCGAGCAGCTGCGCAGCAGCGCCGCGCTGGCCGGGCGTCCTTGCACTGAAGGACAGGCCCTGGCGRCACTCGCGCCGGTCGGCCTGGACGATGCCGCCGGGCTGCGCCTGGCCCAGCTGTCCGAGGGCCAGCGCCGCCGCGTCGCCCTGGCGCAGTTGTGGCTTCCCCGGGTTGCACCGCTGTGGGTGCTGGACGAGCCGCTCGCCGCGCTGGACGCCGCGATGGCCGATCGCATTGCCCAACGCCTGGACCGGCATGCGGATGAAGGCGGCAGCGTCGTGTTCACCAGCCACCAGGCCCTGCTGCTCAAGCGCAGCGTCCGCAGCCTGCAGCTCGGGAGGCCCTGATGGGCGCCGCAGCCCAAGCCGCCGCGGCGCTCGCCCGGCGGGAGTGGTCCAGCACGCTGCGCCAGCCGGCCGAATGGCTGACGCCTCTGGGCTTCGTCGTCGGCGTGGCCGCCATGTTTCCCCTGGGTCTCGGGCCCGAGCCGGCTAGGCTGCGCGAGCTGGCGCCGGGCCTGCTGTGGATTGCCGCTCTGCTGGCCAGCCTGCTGGCCCTGCCGCGCCTGTTCGCACCGGACCTCGCCGACGGCAGCCTGGAGCAATGGTGGCTGGCGCCGCTGCCACGCCCTTTTGCCGTGGCGCTGAAGCTGGCCGTGCACTGGGCCTTGGGCAGCCTGCCGCTGGTGCTCGTCACGCCGCTTCTGGCGCTGGCCTTCGGCATCGACAACCCGACGCCACTCGCGCTGAGCCTGCTGCTGGGCACACCCGCGCTGGCTCTGCTCGGCGGCCTGGGCGCGGCGCTGGTGCTGCATGCGCGCGCCGGCGCCGGCTTGCTGGCCCTGCTGCTGCTGCCGCTGGAGGTGCCGGTGCTCGTCTTCGGCACTGCGGCGGCCCAAGGCGGTGCGAATGCAGACACCGCCCTGCTGCTGCTCGGCGCCTGGCTGGCCGTGCTGCTGGCGCTAGCGCCCTGGGCCACATCGGCCGCCCTCTCACTGATGTTGGATTGAATGACCACCCCGCACCCGCTCTGGCGCTATGCCAGCCCCGCCCACTTCCTGCCGCTGACCGGCCGGCTGCTGCCCGCACTGTGGCTGCTGGCTGCGCTGGGCATCGCCGGAGGCCTCACGCTCGGCCTCTTCATCGCGCCCACCGACGCCCAGCAGGGCGAGGCCTACCGCATCCTCTACCTGCACGTGCCGGCGGCCTGGATCGCCATGGTCTGCTACGGCGCCATGGCCTTCTGGGCGCTGTGGGGCCTGGCCTGGAAGACGCGCCTGGCCTTCGTGCTGATGCGCGCGCTGGCGCCCACCGGCGCCCTGTTCGCCGTGCTGACGCTGCTGACCGGCTCGCTCTGGGGCCGGCCGACCTGGGGCACCTGGTGGGTCTGGGATGCACGCCTCACCTCGGCCCTGCTGCTGGCCCTGCTCTATGTCGGCTTCATCGCGCTGACCTCGGCGGTCGACACGCCAGACGACCCGCGTCGCGGCGACCAGGCCGGCGCACTGCTGGCGCTGGTTGGCGCGCTGAACCTGCCAGTGCTGTATTTCTCGGTCGGCTGGTGGAACACGCTGCACCAGGGCGCCTCCATCAGCACGCGCGGCAGCGCCATCGCACCGGAGATGCTGGCAGCGCTGCTGCTGTCGACGCTGGGCTTCTGGGCCTATGCCGGCGCTGTCGTGCTGGCGCGGGCGAGGCGGCTGCTGCAGGCCCGGGTCGAGTCCGAGGCGCGCTGGCCACGTGCCCTTGGGAGCCTGGCATGAATGAACTCTTCGGCGCCCATGCGTTCTATGTCTGGGCTTCACTCACGGCCGTGGCCCTAGGCATCGCCGTCGAGCTGTGGTCCCTCCGCCGATGAAACCCCGTCACACCCGACTCCTCGGCCTGCTCGCCATGCTGACCCTGCTCGCACTCGCCGGCGGCCTGGTGCTGAAGGCCTTCCGCCAGAACCTCGTCTTCTTCGTCACGCCCAGCGAGATCGTGCGCGGTGAAGCGCCGGCCGGCACGCGCTTTCGGCTCGGCGGCATGGTGGCGCCTGGTTCGGTGCAGCGCGGCGCCGACGGCCTGATGAACTTCACCGTCACCGACGGCGCGCGCGACGTCGCCGTGAGCTACCGCGGCCCGCTGCCCGACCTGTTTCGCGAAGGCAAGGGCGTGGTCGCGCAGGGCAAGCTGGCCGGCCTGGGCTTCGTCGCCGACGAGGTGCTGGCCAAGCATGACGAGAGCTACATGCCGCCCGAGGCTGCCGCGGCGCTCAAACAAGCGAGCGCAAGATGACGCCCGAACTCGGCCAGTTCGCACTGCTGCTGGCGTTGGCGGTCGCACTCGCGCAGGCGCTACTGCCGCTGTGGGGCGCACAGTCCGGCCGCACGCGCTGGATGGCTCTTGCGCGGCCCCTGGCCACCGTCGGCTTCGGCCTCGTCAGCACCGCCTTCGCCACGCTGGTCGCCAGCTTCATCCAGCTCGACACCTCGGTCGCCTATGTCGCTGCCAACGCCAGCCATGAGCTGCCTCTGGGCTATCGCATCACGGCCAGCTGGGGCGGTCATGAGGGCTCCCTGTTGCTGTGGGTGTGGATGCTGTCGGCCTGGGGCGCGCTGGTCGCAGCCCGCAGCCGCGGCCTACCGCCCGCCTTCGCGGCGCGCGTGCAGGGCGTGCTTGGCGCCGTGGCGGCTGGCTTCCTCGCCTTCATCGCCTTCACGTCCAACCCCTTTGCTCGGCTGCTGCCCGCGCCGCTGGAGGGCCGCGACCTGAACCCGCTGCTGCAGGACCCCGGCATGGCGGCCCACCCGCCGCTGCTCTACATGGGCTATGTCGGCTTCGCGGTCGGCTTCGCCTTCGCGGTGGCGGCCCTGCTGGACGACGCGCCCGACGCCCGCTGGACGCGCTGGGCCCGGCCCTGGGTGCTGGGCGCTTGGTCGGCACTGACGGGCGGCATTCTGCTCGGCAGCTTCTGGGCCTATTACGAACTGGGCTGGGGCGGCTTCTGGTTCTGGGATGCGGTCGAAAACGCCGCCTTCATGCCCTGGCTGCTGGGCACCGCGCTGATCCACTCGCTGGCCGTGGCCGACAAGCGGCCGGGCTTCCTGCGCTGGAGCCTGCTGCTGGCCCTGCTGGCTTTTTCGCTGTCGTTGCTGGGCACCTTCCTCGTGCGCTCGGGCGTGGTCAGCTCGGTCCACGCGTTCGCGAGCGACCCGTCGCGCGGCCTCTTCATCCTGGCGCTGCTGGCGCTGGCCGTGGGCGGGTCGCTGACGCTGTACGCGCTGCGCGTGGGCCGCCTGCCCGCGGCCGAGGGCTACGCTTTCGGCTCGCGCGAATCGCTGCTGCTGCTGAACAACCTGCTGCTGGCCACGGCCACGGGCACCGTGCTGCTGGGCACGCTCTACCCGCTGGCGGCCGAAGTTATCTCGGGCACCAAGCTGTCGGTCGGCGCCCCCTACTTCGATACCGTCTTCCCGCCCATCATGCTGCCCCTCGTCGCCCTCCTCGTCATCGGGCCGCTGGCGCGCTGGCGGGTGGCGGCACTCGGCGCCGTCAAGCCGCTGCTGCCGCTGGCCCTTGCCGCGCTCGCGAGTGCTGCGATGCTGGCGTTCGCGCTGCAAGGCTCGCTGTGGCTGGCTGCCGGCATCGCCACCGGCCTGTGGGCGCTCGGCGGCACGCTGTCACTCGCCTGGCACCAGCGCGCCGCCTGGCGGCACAGCCTGCCGCTGTGGCTGGCGCATGCCGGCATCGCCGTCTTCGTGCTGGCCGTGACGCTGGTGCGCAGCCTGGAGCAGGCGCATGACCTGCAACTCGCGCCTGGCGAGCAGGTGCGCGTGGCAGGCCATCTGCTGCGCTTCGAAAGGCTGGAGGCCGTGGACGGCGCCAACTACCGCGCCGCCCGGGCCAAGCTGGTGTGGCAACACGGCGGTGAGGTCATCACGCTGTCGCCGGAGAAGCGCGTCTATACCCGTCGGCAGTCTGCGATGACCGAGGCGGCCATCTCGCGCGGCCCGTGGCGCGACGTCTACGTCAGCCTGGGCGATGCCGATGTCGACGGGCGCTGGGCGCTGCGCCTGCAGATCAAGCCCTTCATGAGCTGGGTGTGGATCGGCGCGCTGCTGATGGCCGTCGGCGGCCTCTGGGGCGCACTCGCTCGGGGACGCAGCCCGCGCGCCGAGTTGCAGCCCAACTTCGTCCCCGCGCTCTCGACGCCATGAAACCCAAGCTCGCCACCCTCGTTCCGCTGCTGGCCAGCGCAGCCCTCGTTACGCTGCTCGCACGCGGCCTGAACCGAGATGCCCTGGCGGAGCCCACTTCGCCCTTGATCGGCAAACCTGCTCCCGTGCTCGACCTCGAGCGCCTGGACGGCGAAAGCCTGGCTTTGCAAGGCCAGGTCTGGGTGCTGAATGTGTTCGCCTCCTGGTGCGCGCCCTGCCGCGCCGAGCTGCCGGTGCTGGGTCAGCTCGCCGAACAGAGCGGCGTGCGCGTCGTCGGCCTGGACTACCGCGACACGCCCGAGCTGGGCCTGGCCTTCCTGAAGCGCCACGGCAACCCGTATGCGCTGACCTGGCTGGACCCGCAAGGCAAGGGCAGCCTGGCCTGGGGCATCACCGGCGTGCCCGAAACCTTTGTCATCGACCGTCGCGGCGTCGTGCGGCTGCGGCTCACGGGGCCGGTCACGGCGGAGGACCTGAACAAGCGCCTGCTGCCCCTGATCGCGAGGTTGAAGCGTGCGTAGCCTCGTCGCGCCCCTGCTGCTGGCCGCGGCCTTCAATGCCCGGGCTGAAGACCTCGATACCCGCGTCGAACGTCTGGCTCAGGAGCTGCGTTGCGTCGTCTGCCAGAGCCAGAGCGTGGCCGAGTCCAGCGCGCCGCTGGCCGTCGACATGAAGCGCCAGCTGCGCGAAGGCCTGGCCGCCGGCCGCAGCGAAGTCGAGCTGCGTGAGGAGCTGGTGCAGCGCTATGGCGAGCAGGTGCTCTACCGCCCCGCCCTGCACGCCGGCACGGCGCCGCTCTGGTTCGGGCCGCTGGCACTGCTGGCCATCGGTGCCGGTGTCTATCTGCGCCAGGGCCGGCGGCGCGAGGAGCCGCGGTGAGCCTATTCATCCTCGCCGCCGTCGTGTTGACGCTGGCCTCGCTGCTGCCTCTCGCGCCGGCCCTGCTGGGCCCCAACAGCCCACGCGCATGGCGCACCGCGGCAGTCCTGGGACTGGCCCTGCCGCTCGCTGCCAGCCTGCTCTACGTCCAACTCGGCCGACCCGACGCCATCAACCCGCCGCCTGCGCTGCCCGCCAACCCCGTTCAGCAGATGGTGCAGCGCCTGGCCGACCGTCTGCAGCGCACGCCCGACGACGCCGAAGGCTGGGCCCTGCTGGCCCGCGCCTACGAGCAGCTGGGCCGCCCGCAGGACGCCCTGCCCGCCTACGCGCAACTCGAACGCCTGCGCCCCGCCGACCCGCAGCCGTTGAGCCAGCACGCCGTCACCCTCGCTTTGGTGCAAGGCCGGGGCCTCGCTGGTGAGCCCGAGGCGCTGCTGCAGCGCGCGTTGAAGCTCGACCCGCACCATGTGCCCACGCTGGCCCTGCTCGGCAGCGCCGCCCATGAGCGCGGCGACACGGCGGCGGCTGTGGGCTACTGGCGCCGCGTGCTGGCCGAGGTGCCGGCCTACAGCGACATCGCCGCCTCGCTGCGCGACAGCATCGCGAAGGCGCAGGCCCGTTGAACAGGCCCTACATTGCGGCTGACCGTCTTCAGCCCGGAGCCCCCGCCATCGACTCGCCGCCCCGCCCCGTCAGCTTCTGCGAAGCCTTCCGCTTCTGGCTCAAGCTCGGCTTCATCAGCTTCGGCGGGCCGGCCGGCCAGATCGCCATCATGCACACCGAGCTGGTCGAGCGGCGCCGCTGGATCAGCGAGAAGCGCTTCCTGCACGCGCTGAACTACTGCATGGTCCTGCCCGGCCCCGAGGCCCAGCAGCTGGCCACCTACATCGGCTGGCTGATGCATCGCAGCTGGGGCGGCATCGTCGCCGGCGCGCTGTTCGTGCTGCCGTCCCTCTTCATCCTCGTCGCGCTGGCCTGGGTCTACATGGCCTGGGGCAAGCTGCCCGTCGTGGCCGGCCTCTTCTATGGCCTCAAGCCCGCGGTGACGGCGCTGGTCGTGCATGCGGCCCACCGCATCGGCACGCGGGCGCTGAAGAACGGCTGGCTGTGGGGCATCGCTGCCGCCGCCTTTGTCGCCATCTTTGCGCTGGACGCACCCTTCCCGCTGATCGTGCTGGCCGCTGCCCTCATCGGCCACATCGGCGGCCGGTTGGCGCCGCAGGTTTTCGCCCTCGGCGGCGGCCACGGTGCTGCCAAGCAGGGCTACGGCCCGGCCCTCATCGACGACGACACGCCGACGCCACCCCATGCCCGCTTCAGCCGCAGCCGCCTGGCCCGCGTGCTCGCCATCGGCCTCGGGCTGTGGCTGGCCGCCATGGCCGGCCTGGTCGCCGCCCACGGTTTTCAAGGCGCGCTGACGCAGATGGGCTGGTTCTTCACCAAGGCCGCGCTGCTGACCTTTGGCGGCGCCTATGCGGTGCTGCCCTATGTCTACCAGGGCGCCGTCGAGCAGCACCAGTGGCTGACCGGCACGCAGATGATCGACGGCCTGGCCCTGGGCGAGACGACGCCGGGGCCGCTGATCATGGTGGTCGCCTTCGTCGGCTTCGTCGGCGGCTGGGTGAAGCAGCTCTTCGGGCCGGACTCGCTCTTCGTGGCCGGCGCCGCGGCGGCGAGCGTCGTCACCTTCTTCACCTTCCTGCCGTCCTTTGTCTTCATCCTGGCCGGCGGCCCGGTCATCGAGTCCACGCACGGCAAGCTGCAGTTCACCGCGCCACTGACGGCCATCACGGCGGCGGTCGTCGGCGTCATCCTCAACCTGGCCGTGTTCTTCGCGTATCACGTGCTGTGGCCCCAGGGCTTTGGCGGGCGCTTCGACGCGGTCTCGGCCCTCATCGCCGTCGGCGCCGGCATTGCGCTGTTTCGCTTCAAGCTGGGCGTCATGCCGCTGCTGGGCCTGTGCGCGGCGATCGGCCTGGCCACCACGCTGCTGTGAGGCGGCGCCAGGCCTGCATTGCCTTGGGCGCCGTCGCCACCAGCGCGCGCCCGGCGGCCCAGCCGCCAGCGAGCGACGCACGGCGCCTGGCGCTATCCATCGCCTCACAGTACGTCGCCACGCCAACGCCGCATTACGTCAGCGCGCTGCTGATCTCGGCACAGCGGCATCTTGGCCAGCTCGAGATGGCGCGCACCGCCACGGCAGCCCTGCGCGAGGCCGTCAGCGCGCCGGGCTACGCCTTGCCCACCGACTGGCCGCGCCTGGCCGGCTATGCCGCGCTGGCGGAAGCGGCGACGCTCGACGGCGACACGGCGGCCGGCGCGCTGGCCGTGCAGGCGCTGCGCTCGGTACTGGCCGACACCGCCGCCGGCCCGCGCCTCGCCGGCTTGCGCTCGTGGACGGACGACATGTTCACGGCCACGCTGCTGCTGGACCGCACCGCGCCCCTGCTGCCCGCGCAGGAACGCAAGCGCGCGGCCGTCGCCCTGACCGCTGCGCTGCTGCATCTCTCTGACCGACTGCAGCGGCCCGACGGCCTTTTTGAACACGCTGAGGCTTCCCCGGTCGCCTGGGGCCGCGGCAACGGCTTCGCGTCGCTCGCCCTTGCGCAAGCCTTCGCCGGCCCGCTGCAGGGTTCCGCCGCCGCAGCACCCCTGCTCGGGCGTCTGCAAAACCAGCTGTACGCGCTGCTGCCCCTTCAGGGCGCGGACGGCCTGTGGCGCCAGGTGCTGGACCAGCCCAGCGCCCAGCCCGAACTGACCGTGACGGCGATGAGCCTGACCGCACTGGTCATGGCCCGCAGCCACGGCTGGCTGCCCGCCGGCGTGGCAGACGCGGCCGTCACGCGCGCTTGGGCGGGCATGCAGTCGCGCATCGATGCAACCGGCGGCTTCCGCGATGTCTGCGCCGGCACGCCGGCCGGGCCGACGCTGGACTTCTATCTGCAGCGGCCCATCGTGCACGGCCGGGACGATCGGGCGGCGGCGATGGTGTTGCTGGCGGTTCAGTCGTTCTGCCGGGAGCCTGGCTGTTCGGCATAGCGCAACAACGCCTTTGCCGCCTCGACCCGCAAGGCCAGCGCGGCCGTCTCGTCGTTCAGCACCTGCTGCAGGAAGCGCTTGGGCTCCACATCTGCGCTCGACGGTTGAGCTGCGGGCGATGAGCCTGTCGAGACCACGGGCTGCAGCCGTTGCATCGCGGCGGCCAGAGCCGCCGGCTTGATGCTCTCCAGCCGCGCGAGCAGGTCAGCCTGCCCTTCGATGCCCGGCGGGATGTCCAGCCAGGGTGTGTCGGCAAACACCGGGGCGAGGTCGGGCGCGACGAAGGCGGACCAGTTTTCCGTGGCGTCCTGCTGCGCCGGCACGAGCGCTGCGTCGAAGGTCTGGCCGGCTGCCGATGGACTCAACCGCAGGCGTGCAGGCGCGACGCCGGCCAGATAGCGTGCCTGCAGATGGGCGAGAAACGCCTCCGCGCGCAATGCGCTCATCGGCGCCTGCAGCGAGAACCACAGCTGCAGCCCGTCGCTGCCCGACACGGCGATGGCGGGGGCGGGCAGCTCAAGATCGGCCTGCACGCCGCGCCAGACCTTGGACAGCACATCCCAGTCGGCGGGGCCAGTCAGCTCCATGACCATTGCCCGTACCTGGCCCGCACCATCGATCAAATGCCCGCCCAGATCCGGCGAGGTCAAAAGGTACAAGCGATGCAACTCGGACTGCAGGCGGTTCATGTCGATGGGCGTTGGGGGGCGAAGCGAATCTACCGCAAGCGTCGCCACCGCGAGGGCGGCCGCCCACGCCTATAGTGCATGCGGCCCGATGGATTCCGTTCGAAGGTGCACATGCAGCCACCCGCAAGCTTCGTCGCAGGAATCCTCAGGGTCGCCGCATGCGCCGTTTTCGTCGCCACCACGGCGCTGCTGCTCGGTGGCTGTGCCGGCCAATCACGGCTGCTGCACCCGCCTGCCCTCGACGCCACGACGGCACTTGGCTGGCGCGCCGAAACGGCGGACGGCATCAAGCTCGATGTGCAGCAAGTCATCGTCCGCAACGATGCGGCCAGCTGGGTGCGCGAAGCCGACTGGGATGAGTACGCGCTGGTCGTGCGCAACGACAGCCGCACACCGGTCCAGCTGCGCTCGATCTCGCTCGCCAACGACGTCCTCGACAACGTCAACCACACCACCGCACCCGATCAGCTCAAGAGCGAGACGACGCGCAATGTCGACGCGATGAAAACGGCCGGGCGCATCGTGGTGATTGGCTCCACCGGTGCGGTGGCCGGTGTCATGGTGCTGGCAAGCGCGGCCGGCTACACCGTGATGGTGCCGATCCTGCCTCTGGCCCTGCTGGTGGGCGGCATCTCGGCCTACCGAACGCAGAGCAGGGTCAACGCCGAGTCCCTGGTGATCGAGTATGAAATCAAGCGGCGCGGCTTCCAGTTGCCAGCCGACCTCGCCCCTGGCGCCGAACTGCGGCGCAGCGCGTTCTTCCCCGTCACACCGGCGCCGCAGCGCTTGCGCCTGCTGTATGGCGTTGGCAATGAGCAGCGCGAACTCCTGCTGGCATTGCCTGCGCTTTCGGGTCTACACATCCAACCCGCGGAAAAGGCGGAGCCCTCAGGCCGCTGAAGAACTTGGTCATCACCGGGACATCTATGCGTTTTGCGCGAAATCTATCGCGGGAATCCTTCAAGAGACGGTGATCTCGCCGGCCAATGGATGTGTTGTCCAACGCGAAACGAAGGAGCGGCGCACGCACCACCGGTAAGCTCACCTGGCCGCGGCCAGGAGCCGCCCAACCAGTGCGGTCAGGTCGCGGAAGGTGTCTTCCTTTTCAAGCACGGCGCGCACACCCGCGGCCGTCGCTTGTTCGCGCAATTCGTCGGTGATCAGGCCTGAGCTGATCACCACAGGCAACCCAGGGCGGAGGGAGGCGATCTCGCGTGCGACGTCGAGGCCTGAACGGACAGGCATGTTGTAGTCGGTCACGAACAAGTCCACTGCATCGGGTGCGTCGCCGAGGGCCGCAAGCGCAGCGGCTGCCTCGGTGAAGCCGCTGCAGCGGTAGCCGGCCCGCTCCAGCAGGCGCACGACGACCAGCACGACGGTCTCATCGTCGTCCAGGTAGATCACGTGTTCGCCATGCCCGAGGGACGGCGCATCCGACATGCGCTCGATGCTCATCGACGGCAGCGGCGGATTGACGGCAGGCAGGTAGAGGTGGAAGGTGCAGCCCTGGCCGGGGGCGCTGTCCACGGCAATGCTGCCCTGGTGCGCAACGACGATGCCATGGACGACCGACAGGCCCAGGCCCGTCCCCTGACCCGTCGGCTTGGTCGTGAAGAAGGGTTCGAAGATCCGCTCGCGTGTTGCGGCGTCCATGCCCATGCCCGTATCGCTCACCCATAGATGGGCATAGGGACCGGCAACCAGCCCCGACAATGCCCGGGCTGTGGCTGCGTCCAGATGCACCGCCTCAAGGCCGATGACGATCTTGCCGACCTCACCACGCAACGCATGCCAGGCATTCGTGCTCAGATTCATCAGCACCTGCTGCAGCTGAGTGGCGTCGCCATCGACATGCAGAGGCTCATCGCTCAGGCTCAATTCGAGTTCAGCGCCAGCTGGCAGCGTCACGCGCAGCAAGCCGTAGGTCTCATCGACGATCGGCCGCAGCGCGACGTTGCGCAATTGCTGCGGCTGGCGGCGGCTGAAGGTCAGGATCTGACGAACAAGGTCGCGTGCGCGCAGGCCGGCCTTCTGGATCTCGCCCAACATCGTCAGCGCGGGATGGTCGGCCTCGAGTTCACCTCGCGCGAGTTCGACATTGCCGAGGATCGCGCCAAGGATGTTGTTGAAGTCGTGGGCGATGCCGCCTGCGAGCGTCCCGAGGGATTCCATCTTTTGCGCCTCGCCGAGCTGCGCCTCGAAGCGTCTCAACTCGGCCTCCGCCTCTCGATGCGCGGCCCGGCGAGCGGCCTGGACGAGCTCGCGCTCGAGCACCGGCGCAAGCCGACTCATGTTGTCCTTCATCACATAGTCGTTGGCACCGGCCTTCATCGCGACCACGGCCGTTTCCTCGCCGATGGTGCCGGAGACAAAGATGAAGGGGATGTCCAGACCGCTCGCACGGAAGGTGGTGAGCGCTTCCAGGCCGCTGAAGCCCGGCATGCTGAAGTCGGAGATCACCGCATCCCACGGGCCCTGGACAAGGGCTGACTGCAGCGCCGCCAGATCCTGGACCCGGTGGAAATCAGGCGCGAAGCCTGCGCGGCGCAGCAGGCGCATCGCCAGGCGGGCGTCGTTTTCCGAGTCCTCGACGGCAAGAACCCTGATCGGCCGTTGATTCATGACGACGCCGGCCGCGGCGGCAATTGGTTGAGTGCGAGCCAGTAGATACCGAGCACCTTGACCGCCTCGAGAAACTCGGTGAAGTCGACGGGCTTGCGCACATAGCTGTTGGCGCCCAGCTTGTAGCCCGAAACGATGTCCTGCTCCTCCTTGGACGAGGTCAGGATCACCGCCGGCAGCAACGCCGTGCGGGGGTCGGCGCGCAGCGCCTTGAGCACGCCCAGCCCATCCAGCCTGGGCAGCTTCAAGTCGAGGATGATCAGTGTTGGCAACGCCGCCTCGGCACGATCGGCATGGGCACCACGCGCGAACAGGAAGTCGAGCGCTTCCACGCCGTCGCGGGCGACGACCAGCGGATTCATCAGATGGCTGCGCTTGAACGCACGCAGCGTCAGCGCGACATCGTCCGGGTTGTCTTCAACCAGCAGGATGACCTTCTCGTCGTTCATCGGTTTGCTCCAGGATACGGAAGAAGAATGTGGCGCCACTGCCGAGGCTGGCCTGGGCCCATAACGGCCAGCCATGGCGGCGCAGCACGCGCTGAACGATGGCCAGGCCGACGCCGGTGCCCGGGAAATCGCTTTCGTGGTGAAGGCGCTGGAAGGCGCCGAACAGGCGATCGGCGTAGGCCATGTCGAAGCCTGCACCGTTGTCGGCGACAAAGCAGACCCGGTCCCTGCCTTCATGGCGCATGCCCACGCGAATGACGGCATCGGCGGTCTTGCCCGTGAATTTCCAGGCGTTTTCGAGCAGGTTCTGCAGCGCGATGTGGATCAGCTCCCGGTCGGCCTGCACCCTGATGCCCTCGTCGATCTCCCAGCGCACCTGGCGCTCGGGCTGACTCCGGGCCAGTGTGGCCGCCATCTCGTGGACCATGGCGCTGATGTCCACCTCCTGAATCCGCAACTCGGCCCGCGTCACTCTCGCCAGGCCCAGCAGCTCGTCGATCAGCCGCCCCATGCGCTGGCTGGCGGCGCGGATGCGCTGCAGGCTGTCACGGGCCTCGTCGTCGAGCTGATCGCCATAGTCCTCGATCAAAGCCAGCGAGAAGCCATCCATGCTGCGAAGGGGGCTGCGCAGGTCGTGCGAGACCGAATAGCTGAACGACTCGAGCTCGTTGTTCAGCGAGACAAGTTCCCGATTGCTGAGCTCGAGCTGGCCGAAGGAATCCTGCAGCGCGCGCGTCATCGCGTCGAAGTGACGCGCCATCTCGCCGAGTTCATCGGCGCTGCCGACATCGAGCTCGAACGACCAGTTGCCGGCGGCCACCTCGCGAGTGGCCTGCTCGAGCCGCGCGATAGGGCGGAGCACGTCGCGCCGGAACATCCAGACGGCAGCCCCCGTGATCAGCGCCATCAACACCAGTCCCGCGGCCGTCACGAGGACCACTCGCTGTTGCGTCTCGTCGATACGAACGCCCGCATCGTCAATCAGCTTGGCCGCGTCGACGAGGCTTCTTTGCTGCAGGATCAGCAGCCGGCTGGAGATCTGGACCTCGAAGCGCTGCTGGACCTCGTCAGCGACGCCACCGGCAGCTCGCGTGGGCACAACTTCGCCGAACAAGCGGTGGCTGGCCTCGCCGTTGGCACGCAGCTCGGCCAGTGTCCTGGCTGCGGCATCGTCAAGGCCGGTCGGCAATGCAAGCAGGCCTTCAAGACGCTGCCAGACCGCCTGTTCCTGCAATCGGGCGCGTTCGCGACGGTTGAGCAGGTATTCGAAGGTGACCATGCGGATGTCGTTGAGCGCGCTGGCGATCGCGGCGCTGTGGCGGCGCTGCTTGACAGCGGCACTGACCTGGGTGTTCGCCCAGCCGATGCTGGCGGCGATCAGCACCATGGCGCCGAACATCAGCGCTGCGGCGATCCGGGCCTTGCTGCTGATCTTCATCGCACCACCGTCACCCGCCCCGGGCTCGCGGCCAGCAAGGCGTCGAGGCTCAGATGGGACAGGAAGTTCGGCATCGGCTGCGTGGGCGCATAACCGCGCGCCATCGCCCAGCCCGCCACGTCTTCAAGCGTGACCAACTGGGCCTGCTGCTGATCGACCTCCAGATCCAGGGCCTGCCAGGCCGGCTCGAGCGCCTCGGGGTCGAGCTTCAGGCGTGCCGCCAGCAGCGTCTTCGCCTGCTGGGGGTCGAGCTGCACGAAACGCTCGGCATCCAGCAGGGCCAGCAGCAGTCGGCGCAAAGCCTCGCCGCGGGTAGACATGAATTCGCTGCGGCCGACAAGCACGTAGTTCTGGGCATAGGCATCGGGTGCACTGAACGAGATGATGGCGCTGCCCAGGGCCAGTTCGGCTTCATGCCGGACCGGCTGCCAGGCGGCGATGGCGTCCACGCTGCCGTCGCGCAGCGCGGCGATCAGGCGGGTTGGCGGCAGGTCCACGAGGATCAGCGACTGCGGGGCCAGGCGATGGCGCACCATGAAGGCCCACAGGAAGTATTCGCCGCTGGTACCGAGGGTGACGCCCACCCGGCGCCCCTGCAGGCCGGCCGGTGAGCTGATTTCGCGGTCGCGACGCGCCAGCACGGCCAGTTCGTTGGAGGCGCTCGCCACCGCCGCCGCCATGCTCAGCGGCGCACCTTTGAGCACCTCGATGACGATGGGCACGTCGGCCGCGGCGGCGAGGTCCGCGCCGCCTCGCAGGAGCTCGGCCAGCGCAGCTTTGCCATGGGTTTGCGGCAGCACCGTCACTGCCAGACCGCGTTCATCGAAGAAGCCCCGTGCCGCGGCGATGTGAATAAGACCGGCATGCGGCGCCTGGGGAAGCGCAATCGAGAGCCGCTCGGGCGCCAAGGGCGGGCCGGACCGGCGCCGGCTCAGGCCAAACGCCGTGGCAAGCACGGCGAGTGAGGCCAGGCCTGCCAGATGACGGCGATTCAGACGGCGGTTCAGACCGCGACCCGCCGGGGTCGGAGCGCTCATTTGGTCCTCCCGCACCCACCACGCCAAGGCCATGTAGGCCACATGGATAACGGGTTAAGTGTGTTGTCTAAGCTCGTTTGAACGAAGAGTACGGGCACGGCTAGCGTCTTGCAAGGCCTGTTGCGTGACGTATGACCTAACTTGTCCAAACTGCGGCATAGGAGATTTCTCCGTTGCCAGTTCAAGCAAATCTGGCAATGCTTTGGCCCTGGAGGTGGCAGATGGACCTGATGAGCTACACAGACCAGTGGCAGGCACAGCGGCAGCAACTCTTCAAATCCGTGCCGCCGGAAGGCCGCAAAGTCCGCTATCTGGACAAGGAGTTCCTGGTCTACCCCGACACCTTCTGGCCCTTCGCCGACAGCCTGCCGCTGGTCAGGAATTTCACGGTCGCGCCAGGCGAAACCGTGCTCGACGTGGGCACCGGCTCGGGCGTCATCGGCATCTTTGCCTGCTATCAGGGCGCCGGGCGGGTGGTGGGCGTGGACATCAACCCGGCGGCCATCCAAAGCGCCACCCACAACGCCCAGATGCACGGCTTTGCCGGCACCATGACAGCGCTGCAGTCCAATTTGTTCGAGGCGCTGGGCGACGAGCAGTTCGATGTCATCACCGCCAATCTGCCGTTTCGAAACAAGCCGGCACACGATGTGGTGGCCATGTCCCAGTGGGACACCGATTTCAAGACCAACACGCGCTTCTTCGAAGGCGTGGGCCGGCATTTGAAGCCCAAAGGGCGCATCTATTTCGTGCAGTCCAACTTCGGCGAAATCGAGGCCATGAAGCGCCTGGCGCAAACAGCGGGCCTGCAGACCAGGGAGCTGGCCAGCGAAGCCACGGACGAAACCGGGCGCCAGCAGTTCTTCGTCTACGAGATGACCTGGGCTTGATCGATTCCAGGAACCTGACGCATCGCCCCCCATGGACAGCCTGCTACTGGCCATCAAGGCGCGCCGCGCCGTCCCGCGCTCAGGCCTGAGAACGAGGGTCCGCAGGGTGGCCGTCATCCTGTGCGGCTCGCGCGGCGGATCCAGCCTCTTCAAGGAGGCCCTGGCCCTGCATCCGAGCATCGCTTCACTGGATGGGGAACTGGACCCGTTGCTGGCCTTGTCGGGCAACGGCTTCAATCAGAACTCCGACAGCGATGGCATCGAGCGGGTGGCCAATGTCGAGGAATTGAGCAGCAACATCCTGGACGAGGTTTCCTTTGCCTCGGCGGACCTCCTCGATACCGAGCTGCTGCTCAGGAAGTGGAAGAACCGGCTGCTGCTGCAGTTCCCGTCGCGTTTCCTGGACACCGCTGCCGAGCGGCGCCTGGAACAGTCGCTGGAGGCGGCCTTGGGCCAGTTCGAAGGCGGCGAGCGTCGCAGCGAAACCGAGCTCCAGGAACTTGTGCTCTCCGCCGTGTTCAGCGACGAGCCTTGGCGGATCAGCTACTACGACGGCAAGGCCAACCGCGGCGACGGCCGGCACTTCGACGAACCCTTGAAAATCGAGGAGCCGCCCTTCGTGGTACCCACGCTCAAGCGGCGGCCCTTCGGCTCGGCCGATGTGCGGGAATCGGTGCTGCTGTTCAAGGCGCCGTCCGACGCCTACCGCATCGGCATGTACGAGCAGTTGTTCCCCAACGCCGAGGTGAGCTACATCCATCTGACCCGGGGTTTCGCGCAGTCCATCAACGGCCTGATGGACGGCTGGCTCTACCCGCTGGGATTCTTCTCCCACGACCTCAGCAAGATCGGCTGCGAACTCGCCATCCCCGGCTATTCCGACACCGTGGCTTTCGGCCGCAAGTGGTGGAAGTTCGACCTGCCACCCAACTGGCTCCAGTTCACCCGGGCGAAGCTGGAAGAGGTGTGCCTGAACCAGTGGTACTCCATCCACGAAGCCATCCTGCAAAGCGGCGTCTGCACCCTGCGCGTGTCTTTTGAAGACTTCGTCGACAACCCCATCGCAACGCTGCGGTTGATCACCGACCATCTGGGCCTGCCCGCCATGGCCCCGCCAGATGCGCTGCCCATCAAGATGGCCACCGAACCACCGAGCTCCAAGCGCTGGCACAAAAGAAGCGCCTTGCTGCTGGACCTGGCTCAGCGGACCGAGGTGCGCGAGATGATGGACAGGCTTGGCTATCCCATGGAGCCCGACAGATGGCTGTGAATACAAGGCTTCTGCTGCCCTACCTGATGGGCCAGCGCCGCGACGGCCTGCGCCGCGTGCTCGACATCGACCGCCATCCCTGGGAAGTGCTGGCACCGGCACGGCAGCATGCGACGCGGATCGACGATCCCATCGCCAAGCTGGACAGCTTGGGGCACCTCTACGCCCTGCTGGCTGCTCGTGTCGCCGCGCTGGCCCGTAGCGGTCGTCGGCCAGTCAGCCTCGCCGGCGACTGTGTCTCCAGCTTGGGGCTACTGGCCGGGCTGCAGCAAGCCGGCCAGCCGCCCGAGCGTGTGCTCTGGCTGGATGCCCATGGCGACTTCCACACCTGGTCCAGCAGCCAGACCCAGTACATCGGCGGCATGCCCCTGGCCCTGTTCGTCGGACGGGTCGACCACGATCTCGACCCGCGCAGCCAGGCGGCACGCGCCTGCCTGGCCACCATCGGCGTGCAGGCCTATCCACAACAGCAAATCGTTCTCGCCGATGCCCGCGATCTCGACCCCGGCGAGCGCGAAGCGCTGCTCGGCTCCCAGATCCTGCGCTGCCCGCTCGACGAAGTGCTGGCACACCTGCAACCGCAGGAGCGCATCTACCTGCACTGGGACACCGACATCATCGACGACCCAACCCATATGCCTGCGCTCAAATACCATGTCCAGCGCGGCCCCAGTGCCGCGGACATGGCCGACTTCTTTGGCGCCCTGCGCGCGTACAACATCGTCGCCGTCTCCGTCTCTACTTGGCATGAGGAACAGGACGCCGACAACCGGACCGCCCAGGCCTGCCTGGAGATTTTGAACACGCTGCTCGACGCCTGAGGCCGCGCTGCCCGGTTGCCGTCAGAACGGCGTCGCCGTGTTGTCCTGCAAGCCCATCGCGCCCAGGGCCCCGACCTCCATCATGAGATGACCACCCAATACAGAGGGTGAGAAATCAGCCGTGCCGGCGGGCTTTTGCCCTTCGGTCCAGGCCTGCAGCGTCTCGGCCGCCATGGGCCGCGCCAGGAAATAGCCCTGCAGTTCGTCGCAGTGCAGCGCCAGCAGGATGTCGCGTTGCCCCTTGGTCTCCACACCCTCGGCGACGACGCGCAACCCCAGCTCATGGGCCAACTGGATGACGGCGCTGACGATGGCCTTGGCGTCGCTGCTGGTCTCGACGTCGGCAACGAAGCTGCGATCGATCTTGAGCTGGCGGGCGGGCAGCTGGCGCAGATAGCTGAGGCTGGAATAGCCGGTCCCGAAATCGTCGATGGAGAGAAACACGCCGATCCGGGCCAACTCCTCGAACGCGCGCTGCGTGCTTTTGAGATCCTCCATCGCGACGGACTCGGTGATTTCGCAAAGCAGTTGGGAGGGTTCGACCAAGTTCCTGGAAAGGGCCGCTTCGATCCGCGCCGCCAGGTCTTCCTCGCGCAGTTGATGCACCGACAGGTTGATCGCCACGCGCATGTGCAGCCCGATCTCGGCCCAGGCGTGCATCTGCCGGCAGGCCTCTTCGATGACCCAGCTGCCAAGGCCGTTGATGAGGCCGAAGCGCTCTGCGAGAGGGATGAACAGACCCGGGGCCAGCAGGCCGCGCTCCGGATGATTCCAGCGCAGCAGGGCTTCGACACCGCGGATCTGGCCATGCTGGCCATCGATCTTGGGTTGGTAATAGAGCTGCAGTTGCTCATGCTCGATGGCATGGCGAAGGTCGTTCAGCAGATTGAGCTGCTCCTGCGCACCTTCGTCCATATGCGCCTCGTACAGCGCATAGGTGCTGCCCCCGGCGCGTTTGGCGGTGTACATCGCGGCGTCCGCATGCATGACCAGCTTGTCGCCGTCACCGTGATCAGGGTAGGCGGCGATGCCAACCGATCCAGACAAGGCGACCCGGCGGCCGCCGATCTCCAGAGGTGCCGCCAGTGCCTCGATCAGGCGGCGGGCGAGGCTGACGCAGTCCACCAGGCTGCTGACGTCCTCCATCAACAGCACGAACTCGTCGCCACCGATGCGCGCCACCGTGTCGGCGTCGCGGGCCGCTGAACGCAGGCGCACGGCAACCTCCCTCAGCACCGCATCGCCGGCGGCRTGGCCGARCGAGTCGTTGACCGGCTTGAAGCCGTCSAGGTCGACAAACAGCACGGCCACTTTGCCGGCATTGCGCTCCGAGATCTGCTCGCCGTTGCGTGCGTGGCGCTGCAGCGCATGGGTCAGGCGGTCCTCGAACAGCATGCGATTGGGCAGGCCGGTGAGCGGATCCTGGAAGGCACGCCGGCGCAGCTCCTCGTTGGCCGTTTCCAGTTTCACGTTCGCGACCTTCAGCGAGCTGCGCATGCGGGCGTCGAGGGTCGAAGTGAACAAGGTCATCGCCAGCAACGCGACGGATGACACCGACACCATCATCCCGAGCTGCGGGCCTGCCAACGCGTCAGCGCTCAGGCAGACGGTGCCGGCCGGAAAACTCGCCGCAGCCATGCCCGTGTAGTGCATGCCGCAAATGGCGATGCCCATCACCAGCGCGGCCAGGGGCTGGAAGACCATGCCGCGCCTCTCCCCCATCTTGCGCAGCCAGAAGAAGATCAACAACGCCGCCGCCGACGCAGCGATCGCGATCAGCGCCGATGCCGCGACCAACAGCAAATTCCAGACGATGCCGGGCGACATGTCGAGCGCCGCCATGCCGGTGTAGTGCATCGCGCAGATGCCCAGCCCCATCGCGATGGCACCACCGGCCAGGCGGCGCCAGGTGAGCTCGCCTTGGCTCGCGACAAACAGGGCGATGGCCGACACGGCGACCCCGGCGACCCACGATGCCACTGTCAGCACCACGGTATAACCGAGCGGAATCGGCAGAGAGAAGGCAAGCATGCCCACGAAGTGCATGCACCAGATGCCGGTGCCCATCGCCAGCGAGCCTCCGACCCACCAATTCACGGCGACGCCGCGGTCACGGGTGCGGACCCGCTTGGCCAGATCAAGCGCAACATAGGACGCAAAGCTGGCGATCAGCAGCGACGCAGCGACCACCCACGGGGCGTAGCTGGAGGGCAGATATTGCATGGCTAACTGTTCGCCTCCCTGGCGCCAGATATCAGTGGGAGCCCACGGAACATGCAAGCCCCTTGGATTCCCGCAATCGCCGCTGACTCTACCCGCTTGGTCGTGGGCAGCCAACTCACGCTGGATGACGGCCATGCAGGCGGCATCGCGTTAGCATGGCCATCTCAAGCGTTGCATCGGGATGCCATGAAACACCGCCTCGTGACCGCCGCCCTCTTGCTGGCCGCCCTGGCCTGCTATGGCATTGGGCTGGATAGCGGCGCCACCGCCCTGCTGGCCCTCGGCGGCATCTTCGAGCTGGCGTTCTGGGCGCGCGCATTCCCCGGCTTTGGTGTCCTGTCCCGCACCCAGCGAAGGAGCCCGCAATGAAGTTCGATCTCCCAGGTTCTGCCCTTGGCCTGCTCGCAGGCTGCGCGGTCGCAACGAGCGCCGTCGCGGGTGCACCCGCGCGAACCCAACCGGTTGCGCCGGCCTCGATACCGGGCGACCCGGCTCAGACGGCCGAGCCGCGGCGCGGTGAAGACGCGGTTCGATGGGACCGCCTGGAGCCCGGCCCCCTGGAACGTTTGGCCAAGGACCGCACCACACCGAAAGCGCCGACGTTTCCCGCCGAACGCTGGTAACGCGAAGCTTCAGCCCACCGAGACCAGGCGGCGCGCCGCTGCGGCCGGTTCCCGCTCGCGGCGGGACGCTCGCGACTCACGGCCTTTGCGTTTCAACAGCTCCTGTATTCGCCGCAGGCTCCGCCGCATGGCGGCGATCTCCTCGCGGCCGGGGAAAGACACCCGCGGCATTGGCGGCGCTTCGGCAATTTCGGCCAACCGGGACCGATCAAAGCTCTGGGTCATGGCACGCTCCGGCAGTCGCAGCGAATGCCATCCTGGGCGCCCCATCCAAGCTGGGTTGTAGGACGCCGGCTCATCCCGCCGCCGCATCCCTAATCTGCGGACTCTGCATGGCGTAGGCCGACGCTTGCAGCACGGCGGGTACTTGTCCTTCATGCGCCCCGCTCCAACGGCACCACGATGGCGGTTTCATGGGCATTCCAGGAGACTTCCATGTCAGACGACAAGACCAAGACCGGTAGCCAGGACCGCAGCCGCATCAGCCTCAGCGAGGACTACGAGGTGCGCGACTGGGCCACGAAGTTCGGCGTGACGCCGGACGAGCTCAAGGCGGCCGTGAAGGCAGTCGGCAACGACGCCGCGGCTGTTGAGGCTCACTTGAAAGCCAGCAAGCGGTAACGCCGTGCGGGTCGCGACCTGGAACGTCAACAACGTCGCCAGGCGGCTCCGCGGCAAAAGGCGTCAACAAGTCATCGCGAGTAACTGGAAAGCACCAGATCTGGCCGTCGCCAGACGCAGCCGGCACTTGGATTGCCCCGCTTCCCAGCCAGCAACGGTACCGGCACTGCCGGGCTGGCGAAGCCCGATCAGTGCCTGATCCACCAGGAGTACGTCATGAGCATCCGCCGATTCACTTCATGGCAGACGCCGGTCCGCACGGCTGTTGCCGCAGCGGCCGTGGTCGCGATCGTGTTGCCCATCACCGCACAAACGCAGAGCGCCACGGAAATCTACCAACAGGAACGCGCCAATTGCCTGTCCGGCAACACCATCCAGTCGCGCGCCGACTGCCTCTACGAAGCTCGCTCCGTGCTGCGTGACCGGCGCGCTGGGGACCTCGAGCCCAGCGACACAAACGCTGTCGCCACGCCATCCGGGGATAGCGGCAGCATGGCCGCCCTGCCGGCGCGCGCAGACCGCCACTGAACCTCTTTCAGCCGGCTGCTGGCGCCCCATTGGCGCGCCGCCGCGTTACCTTGCATGCCCGTCGTGTCAGGAAAATATGACGGGCAGGGACACCTGCACCTCATCGGCACCACCGGCCGTGCAGCGCATGCGCTTGACGGCGGCCTGAACGTACTTGTGGTACTCCTTGGGGCCTGATTGCGGCAGCACGTCGACGACCTGGTTGCCGCGAATCTTGATCAACGTCTGCACCGTGCCCTTGAGACCGACGCGGTCGATGGCCTCTTCCAGCGCGGAGGCCAGCACGGCCTCGTAGCCTGGGCAGGCCAGGCTGATCTCGCGCTTGATGACGGCGGGCGCAGCGGGCGGCGGTGGTGCGGGCACAGGCGCGGGTGCTGCCGCCACGACAACCGTTTCCTTCGGCGGCTGCGCCTGCACGACCTGGATGGGCGCGGGCGGTGGCGCGACGGCGGGCACGACCTCGGGCGGCGGCACATAGGCCGGCGGTGGAGCGGCCTTCTGCACTGGCTCGATCTTGACGACCTTGGGCGGCGGCGGTGGGGGTGGTGGCGGCGGCAGCACCTCGGGCAGCAGCGCCATCTCGATGGGCTTCTTGATCGCATCGACGGCCTTGGACGCCAGGCCCGTCGTCAGCCCCCAGCCCAGCACGATGTGCAAGCCGACGACCAGGGCGATGCCGGTGCCGCGGTTGGCGCCGGCCGGCGGCTTCAGCTGCGAGCGCAGCGGTACCGTGGTGGCCAGAGGCGCTGGCGCAACGAGCCGGCGCGGCACGGCGCGGGTGTCGTCCAGCGTCAGGCCGCCGGAGATACCCGGTGAAAGAACTGCACTCATGAATCTCTCCTACTGCGAATCGTCGAGAAACTGCTCGCTGCCGGTCACGCCGAGCTTGGTCAGGCCGGCCTGGTGGGCCGCCGTCATGACGGCAGCGAAGTTGTCGTACTTGGCACCGGGCTGCGGGCGCACGTGAACCTCGGGCTGCGTGGCCTGCTTGCCGGCGGCGTCCAGGCGCTCACGCAGCGAGACTTGGTCGGCAAGGGCCTCGCCGTTCCACAGCACGGCATCCGGCGTGATGTCCAGCCGCACGACCTCGGGTGGCGTGGGCGGCGGCGCGCTGGGCGGTGCGATCGGCAGGTTGAGCTTGACGCTGTGCAGTTGCACCGGGATGGTGATGATGAGCATCACCAGCAGCACCAGCATCACGTCGATCAGCGGCGTGGTGTTGATGTCTGGCACGGGCAGGGCCGACGTGACCTGGCGGCGCACACGAGCCGCCTTGCGCAGAGGTCCCGCACTCATAGCGCCCTCGCTGGCGGCTCGGTGATGAAGCCAACCTTGGCAATGCCGGCGCGCTGGGCGGCCAGCAGCACTCGGCCTACAGGGGCGTAGTCGCTGCCGGCGTCACCGCGCACATGCACCTCGGGCTGGGGCTGCTGCTGGGCAATGCCCTTGAGCCGCTCGAACAGCGCGTCCTTGCTGGCCACGGGTGCATCGAACCAGTAGAGCTTGCCATCGCGTGCGACGGTGATGACCACGTCCTTCGGCTCGCTCTCGCGCACCTCGTTGCGCTGCTTGGGCAGCTCCACCGGCACCGAGAAGTTCACGACCGGGATGGTGATGAGGAAGATGATGAGCAGCACCAGCATGACGTCGACSAGCGGCGTCGTGTTGATGGACGAGACCGCCTCGTCGGCACCCTGCGCAATCTGGATGGCCATGGCGCAGTGCTCAGGCCAGGACGGGGCTCAGGCCCGCCGGCTGCTCCGCAGAGGCGGGCTCTTCGTGTGCCGAACCCAGCAGCACCGAGTGCAGCTCGCCGGAGAAGTCGCGCACGTCGTCCAGCACCAGTGCGTTGCGGCGCAGCAGCGCGTTGTAGCCCAGCACGGCAGGCACGGCGACGAACAAGCCGATGGCCGTCATGATCAACGCCTCACCCACCGGGCCGGCCACCTTGTCGATGGAGGCCTGGCCGGCCACGCCGATGGCGGTGAGCGCGTGATAGATGCCCCAGACCGTGCCCAGCAGGCCGACGAAGGGCGAGGTGGAGCCGACGGTGGCCAGCAGGCTCAGGCCCGTGGAGAGCTGGCGCTGCACGCGCTCGGTGGCGCGGTGCAGGGAGAGGTCCACCCAGTCAGCGAAGTCGACCTTGGCGCGCAGGCCGTGGTGGCGCTGCGTGGCCTCGAGGCTGGCTTCGGCGATGTAGCGGAAGGGGCTCTTCGGAGACAGCTTCTCGGCGCCCGCCTTGACGGTGCCGGCGCTCCAGAAATCCCGCTGCGCGGCACGCGACTGCACGCCCAGGCGGGCCTGCTGCAGCAGCTTGGTGATGATGACGTACCAGCTGCCCGCGCTCATCGCGACGAGGGTGAAGAGCACGACCTTGGTGACCGCGTCGCTCTTCTCCCAGACGGCGCCGACGCCATAGGGGTTGTCGCCCTGGGCCTGGGCGGCGCTGGCGATGAGGAGCAGGGCGAGCGGGGCGAGGGCGCGACGGGCAAAGATGGAGGCGTTCATCGGCGTGTGTGGAGTAAAGCAGAGGGACCGGGGCAGTGTGCGCAGCGCCCTGCGAAGCGCGAACTAAGCTTTTCGCGTTAGCTCATGCAGCGGCGTGAAGACGCGCGGGCATGGCCTCATGGGCAAGCTGCGGCGCGGCGTTACGCGCGGGCGCCAACAGGCCCAGGCGCTTCAAATGCGTGCGCAGCACATTGCGCGTGATGCCCAGCAACGCCGCGGTATGCACCTGGTTGTGGTGGCAGTGGCGGTAGGCGGCGCGGACCAATGCGGACTCGACGCGCGCGTGCAGCGCCTGGGGCGCCTCGTCGAAGAGCCGATCGAAAACGCGCTCCAGCACCTCCTCGGCCACCGCTTCCGCCGGCGGCGCAACGACCGCCGGCCCGGGCCGCGCCACCGCATGCAACTGCAGATCCTCGCGGGCGATGCTGCCGTCGCGGCAGATGATCAGCGCGTARTGGATGACGTTTTCCAGCTCGCGGATATTGCCGGGCCAGGCGTAGCCGAGCAGTGCGTCGCGCGCATCCGCGCTGAGGCGCACCTGCGTGAGCCCGAGGCGGCGGCTGTAGACCTCGATGAAATGCTCGGCCAGTGCAAGGATGTCGCCCGGCCGCTGGGCCAGCGGTGCGAGTTGCAGCGTGGCGACGCTGAGTCGGTAGTAGAGGTCGGCGCGGAAGTGGCCGGCCGCCACGGCCTGCTCCAGCCGCACATTGGTGGCGGCCACGAGGCGCACGCGCACGTCGATGGGCTTGCGCGAGCCGATGCGCACGACCTGGCGTTCCTGCAGCACGCGCAGCAGCTTGACCTGCACGGACGGCGGCAGGTCGCCCACCTCGTCGAGGAACAGCGTGCCGTCGGCGGCGGCCTCGAACCAGCCCGCGCGCGCGCTGGTGGCGCCCGTGTAGGCACCGGCTTCATGGCCAAAGAGCTCGGCTTCGACCAGCTGCTCGGTGAAGGCGCCGCAGTTGACGGCCAGGAAGGGGCCGCGGCGGCCGCTGCTGTTGTGGATGTGGCGGGCGATCAGCTCCTTGCCGGTGCCGGTCTCGCCAATGATCAGCACGGTGGCGTCGCTCGCCGCCACGCGCTCGGCCTGGGCCAGCAGCGCACGCGAGGCCGGGTCGTCGAAGACCAGCGCCTTGGCGCGGATCGACAGCACCTGGTGCTGGGAGTCGGGGAAGGTGAGCAGGCGTGTCATTGCCCGGCACTCTAGGCACCGCCCGCCAAAGAGGGAACGCCGCTTTGCGCAGATGGATATGCGCTCAGCGCGGCGACCACCCCCTACATCGTCAGTACTTCCAGCTCAAGGTGGCGCTGACGCTGCGCGGTGCGGCGTAGTAGGCCTGGTCCCATTTCAGGCTGCCGAGGTAGGTCGTGTCGGCCACGTTGTTGACGGCGAGGCCGGCGCTCCACTGCCTGTTGAACTCCCAGCCGGCGTTCAGGTCGACGACGGCGTAGGCCTTTTGCCTGACGACCTGCGCCGGGTCGCTGATCTCGCTCTGCCAGCGCACGGCGGCGCCGAGCTTGAGCTGGGGCAGCAGCTGGTAGGTGGAGCTCAGGCGCAGCACGCGGCGCGGGATGTAGCGGTTGACGTCTTCACCGCTGCTGCCCTTCAGGCGCAGCTGCGTCCAGCCGCCGGCAATGCGCCAGTCGGGCGTCAGCTTGCCGGACAGCTCCAGCTCATAGCCGGTGCTGGTGGCGGTGATGCCCTCGTAATAGGCGCTGAAGTCGGGGCGGGTGCCAGCCTGCACCGGCACGTTCTGCTGGCGGGTGCGGAAGACGGCGGCGCTGGCGTTGAGCTGGCCATCGAGCCATTCGGTCTTGATGCCGGCCTCGAGGTTGCTGCCCTCCAGCGGGCCCAGCGGCTTGCGGTTGATGTCGGCTTCGAGCTGCGGGTTGAAGACCTCGGCGTAGCTCGCGTAGGCGCTGGTGCTGGCGCTCAGGTCCAGCACGGCGCCGAGATAGGGTTTGACGGCGCTGTGGCTGTAGGCCTGCTCGACGCCGTAGCTCATGCCGCTGTTGCGCACGCGGGTGGCGTTGAAGCCTGTCACCAGTTTGAGCGCGTCGCTGACGCTGAACTGGGCGGCGGCGTAAGCGCTCTCGCGGCGGCGCGACACGTCGGAGCCGTCGGTCGACGCGCCGAAGGCCGGCTTGGGGAAGGCACCGTTCCAACCCTGCAGGCCGGGCACGGCCGCGCCGATATTGCCGGCGTAGAGCGAGAGCTCGCTGAGCGTCTGGCGGCCGCCGTTGAGGCCGAGCATCAGCTGGTGCTCGCGGCCGAACAGGCTGAACGGGCCGGAGACGTAGACGTCGGCGACGCTGTCCACGTATTTGCCGTCGAAGGCCGAGGGGTAGGCGTACAGCCCACTGTCCGGCACGCCGCCGGGGTTGGGCGTGCCATAGACGTAGAAGAGCTCGCTGGGCGTGCTGCGGCTGCGCCGCGAGGCGGTGGCGCGCGCCTGCCAGCCGCCGCCGAGGTCGTGGCTCAGTTCGGCAAAGGCTTCGGTGTCGCGGTTGGTCCACCAGGCCCAGTCGGCCGCCGAGCTGGTGTTGCGCGAGTAGTCGATGCGCTTGCCGGTGCTGTCCACCATCGGCAACGCGCCCCACATCGGGCTGTCGGCCTTGCTGCGCTGGGCGTTGAGGCCGACAGTCAGCAGGGTGTTGCGACCGATGTCCAGCTCCAGCACGCCGTAGCCCAGGCTGCGGTGCTGGCTGTAACGGTCAAGCCAGCTGTCCTTGTCTTCGTCGGCGAGCACGAAGCGGCCGCGCAGCGAACCGTCGCCATTCAGGCTGCCACTCACATCGGCTTCGACGCGATGCTGGTTCCACGAGCCCAGCGTCAGCGCGGCGCTGGCGGCGAAGGCCTTGCTGGCGGCGCGCTTGCGGATGAAGTTGACCGTGGCCGACGGGTTGCCCGTGCCGGCGAGCAGGCCGGTGGCGCCGCGCAACACCTCCACGCGCTCGAAGGCGGCGGTGTCCAGCGCGCCCCATTGCGCGCCGTTGGCGAAAGGCAGGCCGAGGCCGTCGACCTGGAAGTTCTGGATGTCGAAGCCGCGCGCGCTGAAATAGGTGCGGTCGGTTTCGACGCGTTCGACCAGCACGCCCGGGGTCAGGTCCAGCAGCTTGTTGACGTCGGTGAGGCCGAAATCGCGGATCTGCTGCTGGCCGATGACGGTGACGGACTGCGGCGTCTCGCGCAGTGTCATCTCCAGCCGGGTGGCGCCGCTGCTGCTCTTCTCGTCGTCCGCGGCCTTGGCCTGCACGCGCACGGTGGGCAGGATCGCGCCGGCGGCCTCCACCGGGGTCTGCAGCGCCAGGGCGGCGCCTGCGGCCAAGGCCAACGGGGAGAGGATCAGGGCGGTCTTTGATTTCATGCTTCTGAAGGACGCAGGGCGGGAGCGGAAGGCGCTTGGGGTGCGTGGCGGCGGGCGCGCGCCTTGCGCAGCCAGATCAACACGCCGGTGACGGAAAGCACGGCGATGGCCAGCCCCAGGGCGGACACGAGGATGCGGCCGGGCAGGCCCAGGATGCGGCCGGAGTGAATCGGGAACTGGGCCTGCAGATAGAGGTCGCCCGCCGTGCCCTCGCCGGGGATCAGCGCGCCGGCCGGGCTGGCGTCGCGGCCGTCGATGTAGATCCAGGGGTTGCCGAGGCCGCCGTCGCCGTGGTCATTGCCGGGCTGAAAGAAGCCGACGCCGTAGACGCCGTATTCCGCGGCATAGAAGATGCCGCCGGCCGGCGCTTTCAGGCCGCGCTCGCGCGCTTGGGCCTGTGCGGCCGCCAGGGCCTGGGCGCGGGTCAGCGTCGGCACGATGGGCTTGGCGCTGGGTTGGCGGGTCTCGAAGGCGCTGGGCGTGATGCGCGAGACCGCCGACACCAGCGGCACGACGACCTGCTGGCGCAGATTCATCGCCACCGAGGTCAGCGCGATGACGAGCACCAAGAGCCACAGCCACACGCCGCCGCTGCGATGCAGGTCGAAGGTCAGCGCATGGCCGCCCTTGGCCCAGCGGAAGGCGAAGGACTTGCGCCAATGGCGCCGGCTGGGGAAGGACAGATAGATGGCAACGAAGCAGTCCAGCACCCAGACCAGGCCGATCAGCCCCATCAGCCAGATGCCCCAGGCGATGCTGCCGGACTCCGGCAGGTGCAGGCTGTAGTGCAGCGCGTACAGGAAGGGCAGCAGGTTCTCGCGCGACAGCGACAAGGCGCCCCATTGCCGGCGGGCCTGCACGGCGCCGGTGGCGGGGTCGACGGCGAGCTGGTTGAAGCCCAGCGGTTTTTCAGGATCAAGTGGGTCGACCATGGCCAGCAGCGTGTGGCCGGCCTCCGCCTGCAATGGGAGGTAGCGCACCCGCAGTCGCGGGTCGGCGGCCTCGAGCGCATCGGCAAGCTCCAGCGCCGGGCGGGCCATTCCCGCGGTGCTGGCCTCGAAGAACTGCGGATTGAGCGCGGCGTCCAGCTCGTGGTCGAAGGCGATGACCGCGCCGGTCAGTCCGGCGATGAACAGAAAAACCGCCGCCGCCAGGCCGAACCAGCGGTGCAGGAGAACCAGTAACGCACGCATAAGCAGCCATGCTAGCACTCAAATGCGAATCATTTGTATTCGCATTTGATCGAACACTGACTTACGCCCCCTCTGGGTGGACGAGGGCAAACTCGGCGGCGCCTTGAAGCCTTTGACGTCATGAACCGCCGCCTTGTTGCCCTCACCGTCACCCTGCTCGCCGTCCTGCCGCTGGCCACCTGTGCCGTCTTGAGCCGCATCTCCGACGGCCATCTCGACATCGAGCAGGCCGAGCTCCAGGCCCGCATCGCGCCGCGCTTCCCGACGCATCACTGCAAGCTCCTCATCGCCTGCCTGGACCTGTCCAACCCCGTCGTCGTGCTGACCGAGGGCGAGGACCGCATCGGCCTGACGGCAGACGCCAAGGTCGTGCTCGGCACCCGCGAGCGCACCGGCCGCGTCGGCTTCTCCGGCCGGCCGCGCTATGTGCCGGCCGAGGGCCAGCTCTTCCTGGACGACGTGCAGATCACGACGCTGGAGTTCGCCGGCTTGCCAGAGGAGTACGCCGCGATCGTGAAGTTGCAAGGGCCGGGGATGATCAACGCACAGCTGCAGGCTCGCCCCGTCTACACCATCGATGCGAGCACGGCCAAGGGCGCGCTGGCGAAGATGGCCGTGCGGGATGTGAAGGTGGTGAATGGGAAGCTGAGGGTCAGCTTCTCGCAGTAGGGTCGGTAGCAACAGGGCAGCAGGCTCCCGTTGTCTTCACGGCGTCCGCTGGGCATCATCGGTGCCAGCGCTTGCCAGCACGGTGAGCGCATGGCAGCAACCCGAGGGAGACCGACATGGGAATGAACGTTGCAACGATGCCTGGCAGTGGCGAACCCGAGACCCTGATGGACGTCAACACGACGCCCTTGATCGACGTGATGCTGGTGCTGTTGGTGATGCTCATCCTCACCATCCCGACCCAGCTGCATTCGATCAGCCTGGACATCGGGCTGGGCGGCAAGTCACAACCCAAGCCGGTCATCCACACCGTCGCCATCGACTTCGACGGCACGGTCTACTGGGACGACCAGCCCCTGGCCAACCGCGCCGCCGTCGACGCCAAGATGCAGGAAGTGGGCGCGCTCGCCGAGGCCAATCAGCCCGAGGTGCACATCAAGCCGAACAAGTTGGTGGACTACAGCGCCTTCGCTGCCGTGATGGCCTCCGCGCAGCGCCACAGCGTCAAGAAGCTGGGCGTGGCGGGGAACGAGCAGTTCAGCAGCTAGACGGCGACGAGCGCGAAACCGAGGCTTGGGATGCCACTGCCGCGCGCAGGGCGGTATGGGTATCGGGCGCGAGGCCGCTATCAAGCTCGCAACGCGCGCCCCCAGCGACCTTGGCCGCTACGGCGATGCCATGCAGCCCCGACCGTTCGGCGTTGAGCCCGTCGGCGCATCTACCCAAAGTGCGGACTTACGCACATGGATCGTTGAGTCCGTCCGCCAGTTTGGAGCACCGAACGTCCCCAAAGTCCACGCCGGCGTTTCGACTGGCGGAGCCAGATCGCGGAGACGGCGCAGCCGGCTTCGCCTCGGACTCGTGTCAATAACTGTACGACCTCAGATCTGTCCCGCGTCGGTTACGCGGCACCGTCAGATGGAAGTCTCGGATATTGCGACATGGAGTTGCCCCGCCAATTCTCCGTAATCCCACTCTATCAAATTGAGCACCGCCAGCGCTTCGCCACGAGTGATTCTGGAATCGACGGCGCCAGTTAAACGGTCACTAGGAGATCTAATTTCCCGCTGGAGAATGGCTGATAGCGACCGAAGCTCTGCAACCTTAACGGCCATCTTGTCCACTCCGAGTTCTTTGGCCCTGCTGTATCCCGTAGACAGAATAATCCATCTAGCTAACCAAGCAGCTTTTGGGCACGCTAACCATGTCAAATACTCGTCGCCACCATTCTTGTCCAGCATTACCGCAAAAGAATCTCCCGCCTGCCTTTCCTTGCGGCGGTCACGCTCTCTATCAATGATTACAAAAAACGCTGACAGCGCAAAACCAATCATTCCTCCAACCAAAATAGCATGTCGCCCGATGCTCACGCCGAACAACAACGCCATCAGGTATTTGACGCCCACCCCAACACCCCACAAAACACCGCCGACGATAGCCAAAAGAATAAGGCCCACGATGACCTCTGTCATCATTTGAGCGTTAAGCAGTTTCCGGATGAATGAAAGCCGTATTCTCTGTGGCTCAGCACGAAGCGAATATACGGCCGGGATCATCAAATAGAGCACACACAGCATCAATATCAGCAATACCGTTACTTTATTTGCAGTAGAGCTGTTTAAAGCCCAGTCGCGAAATAAGCTCAGGTCCCAATTTGACATTGAAACGCGATCCAACTGGGAAGAGCCGCCGCCAAGAAGCGACTCAAGCGCGAATGCCGCAGATATGTACAAGCAAAATCCAACAATAAATATCGTCAACCCAACGTCGGGTGCACCCTTGAGGCGGATGGACGGCCGCAATCTATATTTCAACCAAAGCAATGATCTCAACGGAAATATAAATATCTCAACAAGCCATTTGAAAGCACATGAAAACTTCCAAAGTACCAAGCTACGCCGAAAAACATGCTCCGCGCCCAGTTCGAAGGGCAGGCGTGCGGCGAGAGCTTCGAGCCGAAATATGTCCGCTCGCCCCTTTGCACTAACCACACCGTCCGCAAGCCGCTGTAGAACTGCGTCACGCACAATTCGATTTATGGACCCACGGAGCAATGTCACTTGTGCAAAGGCTTGACTCTGGGCGCGTCTCGTTCCAGATTTAAAAGATTCGCTCAGATAGCGGGAAAGCAAATCGGAAGGCAGCAAGCCGCCAAGTGCAAGAATGTTGATGCGATCGATGGAATCTCCTCGATCCCATCTTCTGGAGAGGAAAGTTTCAACCGCTTCAATCAACTCATCTGGAATAATATCCGCACGTCGAGCCAAGCCGTCATGCAACAGTTTGAGAAGCGCAGTTGTTTCGGTGCCCCACGTGAAATAAGCGCCAGAATCACTAGCTGGAGGCAGCGCCTGATTTTCCGAGTCCAAAGCGTTCGCTGCTCGAAGCAAGTCAAGAGCTGCTGCGAACATGCCCTCCAACACGCCTACCTCTTGGGTTTCCAGCAATGTTACGGAATATTCCCGCCATCTTGAATCGACAAGCAGATCACGCCCCTGTATCAGGCTCGGGTTTTCCACAAGATATTGAACAAACAACGCCTCTTGATATCTTCTGTGAGAAAACGCAAATCGCCGATCCCCAGGGGTCGCATTTGGCACATCGGCTCTCGCAATCTTAAAGTCCACCATTGCGGAAACGAACTTTGATATATCCCTTCCTGGAACTTGCTCGGCGGGCAGGTAAGCTGCCACCTGGTCCACGGTTGGAGATAAACCTATGGTCGGTTCTTCAGCAAAGAGTCGAGCTACGCGCTGAGATCCCTGCAACAATTGGGCTGGCGTCAACCCATATTGCTTTGATAGATACTGGCGATCCTTCCCTGCCAGTCGTTGAATATGTAAAGCCAACAACTGAAAGTCGTTGCTCGGAGCCTTGTTTTCCTCCTTAACGTATCTACAAAGCAATGTTAGGAAGAGCGGCGTGCGCGTAAGCGCAACTGATGTGCTCGTCAGATGGTGCAGAACCATCGTAGCTTGTTCTGATGTTAGGAAAGCGTTCGCGACCAACTCCTCCTGCTTTTCCCAATTCAAACTAAGTATTCTGAACTTTTTCCAGGGCAGAGCTTCCGGCCCCTTAAATTCTCTCGAGGCAAGAATGCCTTTGCAATCGCCCATTCCATCAAGAAACTGGCGAATTGCTTCAGAGAACGCCTTAGTTGTCGGATCCCCACTTTTTGCGTGCAAGACCGCGGGGATTTCGTCGAAGGAATCGAAAAGAAAGTACCAAATACCGCGCTCGCGATAGTCGTCCCAGTTTTTTCTAACAAAGTCAGAAGTGTCAGAATCGCCGCGCCGAACATTATCAAGCACGAAGTCCCGAATCGCATTCGCATCAATTCTTTGACCTTCTTGAAATTCAAGCTCTCGCAGATTCACATAAAGCGGAACGATTGCCTTCTTGTCATTTGACCGCTTGCCTCGCGCCGCAAGTTCAGCCGCGAGATGCCTTAATGCAACGCTTTTACCAGCACCTGGCTCACCGGTTAATTGAATAGCACGTTCACTGCTACTCGAAATGGCCTTGATTAGCGACGTTTCCTTCCTCAATCCTTGAGATCTTTTGCTGATCATTCTATGGAACGGAGAAATATAATATCCACCTTCCGTTTCCACCTCAGCCTCTAGATCAGTGAAGTATTGATCGTTCCAACTTTCTGCTTTCGCAATATACGCAAGATCGGCTTCAAGCACGGCGCAGAACTGCTTACGCCGGCGCACTCGCACCTTGTCCTCAGGGTTAAGGAACAGAGGCAGACCGCTGGATTTGTAGACCTCAAGTAGCTTCGAAAGCGCTTCCGCAAACTTTGTTAGCGCCTTAGTTGCGACATATATCGCAATAGCGACGCATATTATTGCGGTGGCACCCATCATTAGCCATCGCCACGTATCTGTTGCTCCGGCCCAATTCCATAAGGTATCAAATACCTTGAGCGCCACATCAAATGCTGTTGCCGACGTTTCTTTTTTTTCAGCCATGGCCACCTCCGTAGCGTCGATCGTATCGACGCCCTTTGAAGGCGGCATTAGGGCGTATACGCGGCGCAAAAGGACATGTCTGCAAGTCACCTCTTGATTGACGGAGTCCAAAGTGGCTACATGCCGGCTACATGGAGCTGCGCCATGAATCACGACTTGAGCAAAGTCGGTCGCAAGCGCTTGATTTTATTGGTAGGCCGTGTTGGACTTGAACCAACGACCAAAGGATTATGAGTCCTCTGCTCTGACCAACTGAGCTAACGGCCCCCGGGGAGGAGGCGCGGATTCTAGTCAGGGACGGCTCACCGCTGACTGAGCGCCTGCCCCACCATCCGCGACGTGATGTCTACGATCTGGATCATGCGGTCGTAGGCCATGCGCGTCGGGCCGATGACGCCGAGCGTGCCCACCACCTGGCCGTCGACCTCGTAGGGCGCGCTGACGATGGACAGTTCCTCGTAGGGCACGACCTGGCTTTCGCCGCCGATGTARATSCGSACGCCCTCGGCGCGGCTGGAGGTGTCCAGCAGGCGCATCAGTTGCGTCTTCTGCTCGAAGAGATCGAAGAGGCGGCGCAGGCTGCCCATGTCGTGGCTGAAGTCCTGCACGGCCAGCAGGTTGCGCTCGCCGGAGACGACGACCTGCTCCTGCTCCTGCACCATGGCCTCGGTGCCGACCTGCACGGCCGCGCTCATCAGCCCGGCGATCTCGCCGCGCAACTCGTCCACCTCATGACGCAGGCGTTCGCGCACGGCTTCGAGCGTGAGGCCGGCATAGTTGGCATTCAGGCGGTTGCTGGCTTCGGCGAGCTCGGACTGGCTGAGGTCTTGTGCGGTGAAGATGACGCGGTTCTGCACGTCGCCATCGGGTGCGACGAGGATGACGAGCACGCGGCGCTCGCCCAGGCGCAGGAACTCGATGTGGTGGAAGACGCTGGCCTTCTTCGGCGACGTGACCACACCCACAAAGCTCGACAGGTTGGACAGCATCAGCGCCGCGCTGGCGATGACGCGCTGGGGCTGGTCGGGCTGCAGCCGGGCGGCATCCACGCCAATGAGGCCGGGCTGGGCCGTCAGCATGGTGTCGACAAAGAGGCGGTAGCCGCGCGCCGTGGGGATACGTCCGGCGCTGGTGTGGGGGCTGGCGATGAGGCCGAGTTCTTCGAGGTCGGCCATCACATTGCGGATGGTCGCCGGGCTGAGTTCCAGGCCCGAGGCTTTGGACAGCGTGCGCGAGCCGACCGGCTGCCCGTCCGCGATATAGCGTTCGACCAGGGTTTTCAGCAGGGATTTGGAGCGCTCGTCGAGCATGCCCGCATTCTATGGACAGCGCTGTTCTGCCCGGGATGTGCAAACCCCCTGTGGTGTAATTTGCCGCATGGCCGAGCGCTTCAGACATGTCGCCATCGTGGGCAAGCATCAAGCGCCTGGCATCGGGCCGGTGCTGGAGGAGATTGCCCAATTTTTGTGCAGCCAGGGCTTGGATGTCTCGCTGGAAGCGGACACCGCGCTCAACACCGGCCTGACGGGCTATGAAGCGCTGTCCAACGACGAGCTGGGCCGGCAATGCGACTTGGCGGTGGTCATCGGCGGTGACGGCACGATGCTCGGCTTCGCACGGGACATGGCCCGCCACGGCATTCCGCTGGTGGGCATCAACCAGGGGCGGCTGGGCTTCATCACGGACATTCCCATCGAACGCTGGCGCGAGTCATTGGCGCCAGTACTGGCAGGCGACTACGAAGTCGAGCCGCGGGCGATGCTGGAAGGCGCGGTCTGGCGCGACGGCGAATCCATCTTCTCCGGCCTGGCACTCAATGACGTGGTCGTGAGCCGCGGCGGCAGCTCCGGCATGGTGGAGCTGAAAATCGAGGTCGGCGAACAGTTCGTCGCCAACATGCGCGCCGACGGCCTCATCGTGGCCTCGCCTACCGGTTCCACGGCCTATGCGCTGTCGGCCGGCGGGCCCATCCTGCACCCCGGCATCGCCGGCTGGCTGATCGTGCCCATCGCGCCCCACACCCTGTCCAACCGGCCCATCGTGCTGCCTGACCTGGGCGAGGTGCGCCTGGAGATCGTCGCCGGCCGCGATGCCTCGGTGAATTTCGACATGCAAAGCCTCGCGAGCCTGCTGCACGGCGACACCATCACCGTGCGGCGCAGCCAGCACCAAGTGCGCTTTCTGCACCCCAAGGGCTGGAGTTATTACGCGACGCTCCGTCGCAAGTTACGTTGGTACGTCTAGATGCTGCGGCACCTGAGTCTCAAGGATTTCGTCATCGTTCCCGCGCTGGAGCTCGACTTCGAGCCCGGCTTTGCCGTGCTGACCGGCGAGACCGGCGCTGGCAAGTCCATCCTCATCGACGCGCTGCAGCTGGCCCTGGGCGGCCGCGGTGACGCTGGCGTGGTGCGCGAGGGCGCGGCCAAGGCCGAGATCTGCGCCGAGTTCGACACGCCGGCGCATCTGCGCGCCTGGCTGGACGAGGCCGGCTTCGACTGCGACGACACGCTGCTGCTGCGCCGCGTCATCGACGCCGCGGGAAAAAGCCGCGCCTGGATCAACGGCGGCGCCGCCACGCTGACCCAGCTGCGCGAGCTGGCCGATCACCTGCTCGACATCCACGGCCAGCACGCCTGGCAGGGCCTGACCCGCCCCGCCGCCGTGCGCGAGCTGCTGGATGGCTTTGCGGGGCTGGACACGGCGCCGCTGGGCCGTGCCCACGCCGCGTGGAAGCAAGCCGCCGAGGCGATGCAAAAGGCCCAGGGCCAGCAGGCCGACGCGCTGCGCGAACGCGAGCGACTGGCCTGGCAGATCGGCGAGCTGGACGGCCTGGCGCCCGCCGAGGACGAGTGGGAGGAGCTGAACGCCGAACACGGGCGCCTGTCGCATGGCCAGTCCCTCATCGACGCAGCCAAGTCGGCCCTGGATGCGCTGGACGAGGCCGAGCCCAGCGCCCAGTCCCTCGCCGGCGGCGCGCTGGACCAGCTCGAACGCGTGCTCGACCACGACGCCCGCCTGCTGCCCGCTGTGCAGGCCCTGCGCGACGTGCAGGCCCAGCTGCAGGACGCCAGCCACACGCTGTCGGCCTATCTGCACAAGGCCGATCTCGACCCGAACCGCCTGGCTGAGCTGGACGAGCGCGTGTCGGCCTGGATGACGCTGGCGCGCCGCTACCGCCGCCAGCCTCACGAGCTGCCGGCCCTGCTCGCGCAATGGCGCACCGAGCTGGCCCAGCTTGACGCCGCCAGCGACCCCACGCTCCTCGAGGCGGCCCTCGCCGCCGCGCGCCAGGCCTTCGACGCCGAGGCCCAGGCCGCCAGCCGCGCCCGCAAGAAGGCGGCGCCCCAGCTGGCGTCCGCCGTCACGGCGGCGATGCAGCAGCTCGGCATGGCGGGCGGCCAGTTCGACATCGCCTTGAACCCTACCGACGGCCCGCAGAGCTTTGGCGTCGAATCCGCCGAATTCCTGGTCGCCGGCCATGCCGGCAGCACGCCGCGGCCGCTCGCCAAGGTGGCCTCGGGCGGCGAGCTGTCGCGCATCGCGCTGGCCATTGCGGTGACGGCCAGCCAGGCTGCAACCGACAACGCGCCCGGCACGCTGATCTTTGACGAAATCGACGTCGGCATCGGTGGCGCCGTCGCCGAGACCGTGGGCCGGCTGATGAAGCAGCTCGGCCATTCGGCAACCGGCCTGCGCCAGGTGCTGGCCGTCACCCACCTGCCCCAGGTGGCCGCGTGCGCAGACCGGCATCTCGTCGTCGCCAAGGCCTTGCAAGGCACGAGCACCGTCAGCTCCGTCAGCCCCGTGGCCGGCGAAGCCCGCGTGGCCGAGATCGCCCGCATGCTGGGCGGCGAGCGCCTGTCGTCGACCAGCCTGGCGCATGCGCAGGAGATGCTGGACGCGTCCACGGCGATCAAGCCGCGCAAGGCCCGGTCATGAGCATGGACACGGATCTGCACGGCGACGTCGTGCTGCTGACCGGCATGTCCGGCGGCGGCAAGTCGGTGGCCATGCATGCCCTGGAAGACGCCGGCTATTTCTGCGTGGACAACCTGCCCGCGGAGCTGCTGCTGGACTTCCTACGCCTGGAGCAGCAACGCGGTGAACGCCGTGTCGCCATCGCGGTGGACGTGCGCTCGGCGAGTTCGCTGCCGCTGATGCTGCCGCTGCTCAAGGACCTGCGAGCCACCGGCGTGCCGGTGCGCTCCATCTTCCTGGACGCCAACAACGAGGCGCTGATGCGGCGCTTCTCCGAGACACGCCGGCCTCACCCGCTGCGCGAGGACCGCGACACCGGCTTCGGCGCGCTGGAAGGCGCGGCCGATGACAGCCACCGCCTGTTGCTGGACGCCATCAAGCTGGAGCGCGAACTGCTCGGCGGGCTCAAGGCCGAGTCCACCGTCATCGATACCAGCCAGCTGCGCCCGGCGCAGTTGCGTGCCTGGCTGGGTGATCTGGTCGGCCCGCACGTCGGCGCCAAGCTCACCCTGGTTTTCGAGAGCTTCGCCTTCAAGCATGGCGTGCCCAGCGACGCGGACTTCGTCTTCGACGTGCGCGTGCTGCCCAATCCCTATTACGACCGGGAGCTGCGCCCGCTCAACGGCCGCGATGCGCCGGTGGCGGCTTATCTCGCAGCCCAGCCCGAGGTCGGCCTGATGATGGGCCAGATCGCCGGCTTCCTGTCGCGCTGGCTGCCCAATTTCGCGGCCGACCAGCGCAGCTACCTGACCGTGGCCATTGGCTGTACCGGTGGCCAGCACCGCTCCGTGTATCTCGTCGAGATGCTGGCGCGCCAGTTCAGCCACCACGGCCATGTGCTGAAGCGCCACCGCGAGCTGGACGCAAGGTAGAGCCCCTCGCTCGGCCCGGTGGGAAGTTCAGAACAAATGTTCTAGACATCGCGTTCTAGAACGTTTATTCTGAACCCATGAGTCGAACCCCTTCCTCCAAGCCAACGGCGGCCGAGCTGGACCTGCTGCGCGTGCTCTGGCGCCTGGGCCCCGCCGATGCGAAGGCCGTGCACGAGGCCCTGCTGCCCGAGCGGCCCGACGCCACCTATGCCACCGTACTGCGCCAGCTGCAGGTGATGCACGGCAAGGGCCTGCTGACCCGCGACGAGAGCCAGCGCCCGCAGCTCTACGCCCCCGTGCACGCCCAGGACAAGCTGCAGCAGTCCCTGATGAAGGACTTCATCAGCAAGGCCTTTGCCGGCTCTGGCAAGGCCCTGGTGCTGGCAGCCCTGAAGAACCACGTCAGCGCCAAGGAGCGCGCGGAGATCCGCCAGTTGCTGGCTGGAAAGGGAGATGAAGCCAGATGAGCCTCGACATCGCCATGATTGCCTGGGGCTGGGCCCTCGTGAACTTCGTCTGGCAGGGCGTCGTCGTCGGCGCCGCCGTGGCCTTGCTGCTGGCGCTGATGCGCGGCGCATCGGCACGCTGGCGCTATGCCGTCTGCGCGGCCGGCCTGGGGCTTTGCCTGGGCCTGCCGCTGGCCCAGTGCCTGGACCTCGCACCCGCCGACGCCGAATTCATCGGCGAGCTGCCGCCGCTTGCTGAGCAGATGCCGGCCCTGGTCAGCGCCTGGGCCCTGGGCACGGCGCTGATGCTGGCGCGGCTGGCCCTGGGCCTGGCCTGGGTCGGCCGTGCGCGGCGGCGCAGTATGCCGGCACCGGCCGAATGGCAGGCGCGGCTGGACGCTCTCGCTCGACGCCTGGGCCTCAAGCGACCCGTCCCGCTGCGCCTGCTGCCCGACCTGGCCGGCCCCATCGCACTGGGCATGTTCAGGCCCTGCGTGCTGCTGCCTGCCGCCCTGCTCTCCCGCCTCCCGGTAGATCTGATCGAAGCCCTGCTGGCGCACGAGCTGGCTCATGTGCGGCGCTGGGACTACGCGGCCAACCTGCTGCAGAGCGCCGTCGAGGCCCTGCTCTTCTTTCACCCCGTCGTCTGGTGGCTGTCGGCGCGCATGCGTCATGAGCGCGAGCTGGTGGCCGACGAGATCTCGGCCGAGCTGCTCGGTGATTCACGCCGCCTGGCCCTGGCCCTGCACGCCCTTTCTGAAATGGATTGCTCCGATATGACTCCCTCTCCCGCGCTCGCCGCTCGCGGCGGCGACCTGCTTGCCCGCATCGAGCGCCTGCTCGCGCCGCGCCCCCAGGCCACGGGCTGGAAGCTGGCTCTGCCGGCCCTGCTGATCGCCGCGACCAGCTTCGTCGTGCAGGCCAAGGGCCGTGAGCCGGTCGAGCCGCCGCCCAGCCCCGTGGCCATCGAGGCCGAGGCGCCGCCGGTTCAACAACTGCGCCTGCCCGTCAATGCCAAGCACGTCGTCGTCATCGACGACGCCACCGGCAAGGTGCTGATGGCCCGTGACGCCGACACCGTCGTGCCGATCGCCTCGCTGACCAAGCTGCTGACGGCCATGGTCGTGCTCGACGCCAAGCTGGACCCGAACGAGAAGCTGCGCATCACCAGCGACGACGTCGACACGCTCAAGCACAGCCGCTCGCGGGTTCGCGTCGGCACGCAGATGAGCCGGCAGGCCGCGCTGGAGCTGGCGCTGATGGAGTCCGAGAACCGCGCCGCCGCGGCGCTGGCGCGCACCTTTCCCGGCGGAGAGGCCGGCTTCGAGAAGGCCATGCAGGCCAAGATCCGCGCGCTCGGCCTGAAGCGCACGGCCATCACCGACCCGACCGGCCTGTCGCCGGCCAATACCTCGACCGCCACCGAGATGGCGGCCATCACGGCAGCGGCGGCGCGCTACGGCGAGATCGAGCGCATCACCAGCGTCAAGAAGGCCAAGGTGCCGGTCGACGGCCGCCAGCGCGACGTGCGCAACACCAACCGGCTGGTCGGCGCCAAGGGCTGGAACATCCGCGTCTCCAAGACCGGCTATACCGAGGAAGCTGGCCGCTGCCTGGCCATGCGCATCCTGAACGGCAAGCGCCCGGTGACCGTGGTGCTACTGGACGCCGACGGCTCGGCCAATCGCCTGCGCGATGCAGCGCTGATCCGCAAGTCGCTGGCCCGCCAGGTTTTCTGATCGTGCAGCGCCGTCATTTGCTTGCGGCCAGCAGCGCCGCCCTGTCCTGGCCCGCCTTTGCGCTGGACTTCGCAGCCCCAGCGGCGCCGGCTGTGATGCGCGCCAGCGTGGACCGCATCGTCGACATCGCCGTCGGCATCCGCCCTTTTCGCGCCCAGGGGCCGCGCATCGAGGTCGAGAGACGCTTCGGCAAGACCGTCGTCCACCACTACGGCCACGGCGGAAGCGGTTGGTCACTGTCCTGGGGTTCGGCCCAGCGCGCACTGGCGCTGATCCAGTCGCGCGGCGGTCGCCCGGGTGAGCGCATCGCCGTCATCGGCTGCGGCGCCATCGGCCTGACGACGGCGCGCACCGCCCAGCAGGCCGGCTACAAGGTCAGGCTCTACGCCAAGGACCGACCACCCCGCGTGCACTCCTCGGCCGCCACCGGGCTGTGGACGCCGGACTCGCGCATCGTCACCAGCGAACACGCCAGCGAGGCCTGGACGGCCGATTGGGAAGCCATGGCGCGTGCCTCGTTCAAGGTGCACCAGAGCTATCTCGGCCTGCCCTCCGGCCCCGTCGAATGGCATGACGGCTATGTCGTCGCCGACGAGGGTTTCGATCAGGCCCTGCCCGGCCACATCGGCGAGCCCGACTATCCGGAGCTGTCGTCGCGCATCGCCGACCTGCGCCCGCAGGGCAAGGCGCTCTCGGCCGCGGAGCATCCTTTTCGCAAACCGCACGCACGCCGCTTCACGCAGCTCATCTTCAACATCCCGGCCTACCAGCGTCTGCTGCTGGACGACTTCGCCCGCGACGGCGGCGAACTCGTGCAGCGCGAGTTCCGCCAGCCGCGCGACTTTGCCCGCCTGCCCGAGCGCGTCGTCGTCAACTGCACCGGCGACGGTGCGCGCAAGCTGCTGGGCGACACCAGCATGACACCGGTGCGCGGCCAGACGGCTCGACTCATTCCACAGCCCGAGGTGGACTACGCGCTGATCTATCGCGGCCAGAACCTCGTCGTGCTGCCGCGCCGTGACGGCCTGCTGGTCGCGGCCATGGGTGAGCACGACTTCGGCAATGACGACCTGCGCCCCGACCGGGCCCAGAGCGAGGCCGCGGTGCAGCGGCTCGCCGGCCTGTTCTAGAAAGTCTCCCAATCGCCCTCGGCCTGGCTGGGCGCGGGGGCTGGCTTGGGCGCCGCAGTGACTGGTGCGGGCCTGGCTTGAACCGCGGGGCGCGGTGCAGGTTTGGGAGTCGCAGCGCGGGGCGCCGTGGCGGGTCGCGCTGCCGGCTTGGGCGTGCCGCGTGGCCCTGGCGCCGCAGCGCCCGCATCCACGCGGAAGGCCGCCACCGCCTCGGCCAGCTTGGCCGTCTGCATGCGCATGCTCTCAGCGGCGGCCGCTGTCTGCTCCACGAGAGCCGCGTTCTGCTGCGTGGCCTGGTCGAGCTGGCTGACGGCCGCGTTGATCTGGCCCACGCCTTCGCTCTGCTCTCGGCTGGAGACGGTGATCTCGCCGACGAGGTCGGTCACCTTGCGCACCTCGTTGACCATCTGGCCGATGGTTTCGCGCGCGGCCAGCACCTGGGCGCTGCCGCTCTCGACCTTGCTGACGCTGTCACCAATGAGGCTCTTGATTTCCTTGGCCGCCTCGGCGCTGCGCTGGGCCAGCAGGCGCACCTCGCCGGCCACGACGGCAAAGCCGCGGCCCTGCTCGCCCGCCCGCGCCGCCTCGACTGCCGCGTTCAGCGCGAGGATATTGGTCTGGAAGGCGATGCCGTCGATGGTGCCGATGATGTCGGAGATCTTGCGGCTGGAGGTGGAGATCGCGTCCATGGTCGTGACGACCTCACCGACAGCGGTGCCGCCGGCGCCGGCCACTTCGGAAGCATGGTTGGCAAGCTGGTCAGCCTGGCGGGCGTTGTCGGCATTGGCCTTGATCTGCGCGGCCATCTGCTCGACGGAGGCGGCCGTCTGCTCGAGGCTGGAGGCCTGGCTCTCGGTGCGCGCCGACAGGTCGGCATTGCCCTGGGCGATCTCGGCCGCTGCGACGCTGAGCTGGTCGCAGCCCAGGCGCACGCCCGACACCATGCGCGCCAGGTTCTGCGTCATCTCGTCCAGCATGGTCAACAGCTGGCCGAGCTCATCGCGCGAGCTGCTGTGCAGGCGCTGCGTCAGGTCACCGGCCGCCACAGCCTTGACTGCGTCGGAAGCGCGCTGCACGGGGCCGGTGATGGAACGGGTGATGGACAGGGCCGCCAACACGCCGATGACCAGGGCCACGAGCGATGCGATGCCGAAGATCCACAGCACGCGGCGGTAGGCACTCTCGGCGGAAGCGGTCGTCACGCCGGCCAGCTTCTCGTTGTAGTCCCACCATTTGCCGACGTTCTGGCGCAGCGGCAGGAAGACGGTGCGGGCGGCCCCATTCATCTCCCGGGCTGCCGTGCCCTGGGTCGGGTCGGCGGCACTCTCCTCTGAAGCCTTGAGGACTTTTTCCTGGCCCGCGAAATAGGCCTCGGCGCCCTCGCGCACCGTCTTCAGCAGCCCACGATCCTCGTCGTCGGCGGCCAGCAGCTCATAGTCCTTCAACCGCTGGCGGACGTCGTCGCGCGCCTTGACGATCTGGCCAGAGAGTTCCTTCTTCTGCTTGTCGTCGTCCGTCAGGATGTGCTGCTGCTCGTACCTCCGCGCGTCGGAGATCGCACCGTCGATCTGGTGAATGATGCGCAGCGACGGCAGGATGTTCTCGGGGTAGTACTCGGCGTAGTAGTTGATCGACTTCGCCAGCAACGTGCCGACAAAGGCCATCGCCAGCATCAGCGCCAGCAACACGAAGAACGCCAATCCCAGGCGCGTTCCGACGCGCAGATTCTTCAGTCCATCCACGGCTGTCCCCTTGTCGTTGTTCGAGGGACTGTGCCCCTTTCGCCGTGGGCAGGCAATGCGTGTGCAACCCCTGTTTTGTCAACTTTCAGACGGCTCGGCCTCGCCCAGCAGCAAGGCGAGCAGCACGGCGGTGCCGATGGGCATGAAAACGACGATGGCAATGAACCAAGGCATGAAGGCGCGGCCCGTACGGCGCACCAGCTGCATCATGAAAACGCAATGCATGGTGCCCGCCACGACGAGACCCAGACCCAGCAGGACGAGCCTGGACGCCGGCGGCTCGCCGTCCTGCGTGCTGCTGATGATCTGCCACAGGCACAGGCCGGCGACGAGCAGGGTGATGACTGCGTACTCGATGCCGCTCTTGATGTGTGGTTTCATGGCTCAGTCTCCCTCGATCAACTTCTTCAGCGGCGCAGGCAGCGCGTAATCCACCAGTTTCTCCCGCGCCACCCAAGTGCCGCCAGGAGTCATACCCTCAACTGCCCCGGCCCGCAGCGTGTGCAGCACCCAATCGAAGTGCGTCAGCGCGTGCTGCAGCCGCGGCAGCGTCTCCAGCTCGCCGCCCGGCAGGGCCGCTCGGGCGCTGGCCTCGTCATCAAACATCGGCAGCGTCCACAAGCCCGCCCAGACGCCGGTGTCAGGTCGCTGCTGCAGCAAGACCCGGCCCTCGACGCTCTCGACCCACAGCCACCAGTTCTCGCGACGGCCGCGCTTGAGCTTCCTGGTCTTGACCGGGAAGCGCGTCGGATCGCCCTCCTGCTGCCCGCGGCACATGGGCTGCACGGGGCAGAGCAGGCAGTCGGGCGAGCGCGTGCTGCAGATCGTCGCGCCGAGGTCCATCAGGCCCTGGGTGTAGCGGTCAACGTCGCGCTCGGGCAGCAGCTCGGTGGCACGGTCCCACAGCTTCTTCTCGGCGGCGCTGCTGGAGAGATCGCCGCTGAATGCCAGCACGCGCGACAGCACGCGCTTGACATTGCCGTCCAGGATGGCGACGCGCTCGCCAAAGCAGAAGGCCGCGATGGCTGCGGCAGTGGAGCGACCGATGCCGGGCAGCGTCTGCAGGGCTGCAGCCGTGCCTGGGAACTCGCCGCCATGCAGATCGGCCACGGCCCTGGCGCAGGCGTGGAGATTGCGCGCCCGGCTGTAGTAGCCCAGGCCGGCCCATTGCGCGAGTACTTCGTCCAGCGACGCCGCGGCCAGGTCGGTGACCTTGGGCCAGCGCGCCAGGAAGCGTTCGTAGTAGCCSAGCACSGTSGCSACCTGGGTCTGCTGCAGCATGACTTCCGACAGCCAGACGCGATAGGGGTCGCGCGTGTTCTGCCACGGCAGCGTGTTGCGACCATGGCGGCGCTGCCAGGCGACGACGGTCTTGCCGAAGTCGGCGCCCAGCGCTTCTGGTCTCATCGTTTCTGGCATTGGGGGCAGAAGAAGGTGGAACGTGCGCCTTGCACGATGCGCCTGATGGCGGTGCCGCAACGCCGGCAGGCGTCGCCTTCGCGGCCATAGACCTGCGCCTGCATCTGGAAGCTGCCGGCCACGCCATGGGCGTCGCGAAAGTCGCGCAGCGTCGTGCCACCAGCTTCCAGCGCCTGGCCGAGCACCGTGCGCACGGCCGCGGCGAGCTTGTCGGCGCGCGGGCGGCTCAGCTTGCCGGCGGGCAGACGCGGGTCGATGCCGGCCATGAACAGCGCCTCACAGGCGTAGATATTGCCCGCGCCGACGACGATGTCGCCTGCCAGCAGCGCCTGCTTGATGGACACGCGCCGGCCGCTGAGCGCGGCATGCAGGTGCAGGCCGTCGAATCGCTCGTCGAACGGCTCCAGGCCCAGGCTGCCGAGCAGCGTGGCCACCGGTTCGGCATCCAGCGACGCGCCCCAGACGACGGCGCCGAAGCGGCGCGGGTCGGTCAGGCGCAGCAGGCCATGGTCGGTATGCAGGTCGAAATGGTCATGCGCGCCTGGCGCCGGCGTTGCGTCAAGGAAGGCCAGCGACCCCGACATGCCCAGATGCATCAACAAGCCCCCGGCACTTGTCGGCCCCAAGGGCTGAGCGGCGCCCAGCCCGCCCCCCGAGGGGAGCAAGGCGATTTGGGGCGGCCCGGCATCGCCTTTTTCCAGCGGCAGCCACAAATATTTACCCCTTCTTTGCGTGCTGCCGACGCGGCTGCCGAGCAGGGTTTCGGGGTCCACGCCGAGTGGCCAGCGCAAGGGTTTTCCCAGCCGAAGGCCGGTCACCCGGGCCCCCTGGATGGCACCGGCAAAGCTGCGGCGCGTGACTTCGACTTCGGGTAACTCGGGCATGAGACGGAAATCATAATCAGGCCCTGTTCAGTCGGAGTTCGAATGCCCCTGCCCACTCGCCGCGTGATCGCCGCGGCCGCCCTGTTCGCCGCCCTGCAAGCCCACGCCCAGGATGCCGTCGCGCCGGCCACTCCCGCCGAGGCACCGACGAACTCGGCCATGGACGCGCCGCTGTTCTACCAACTGCTGATCGGCGAGCTCGAGCTGCAGAGTGGCCAGGCCGGCGTCGCCTTCCAGGTGCTGCTGGACGCCGCGCGCCGCACCGGCGACGAGGAGCTGTTCAAGCGCGTCGTCAACATCGCCGTGCAGGCTCGTGCGGGTGACCAGGCCCTGATGGCCGCACGCGCCTGGGCCGAGACAGTGCCAACCTCGGCCGAGGCGCTGCAGAACTGCGTGCAGCTGCTGGCCGTCATGAACAAGCCCGCCGAAGTACCCACGCCGCTGGCGAGCTTGCTGCGCGTTGCGCCCGCTCCGCAGCGCCCCGGGCTCATCCTCGCGCTGCCCCGTCTGTTTCAGCGCTCGCCCGATCCCAAGGCCGTGCTCATGGCCCTGCGCCCGGTGCTGCAGGCCCAGGCCGGCCCGCTCAAGCCCGCCGCCCTGTACACCGAGGCCCGCCTGTCCATCAATGCCGGCGAGAACGGGCGAGCACTTGGGCTGACCCGCGAACTCAACCAGCTCGTGCCCGACAACGACGACGCGATGCAGTTGGCCGTCGACCTCATGCCCACCGAGCCCCAGGCCGAAGGGCTGATCACCGCCAGGCTGCAGCAAACGCCCGAGCAGCATGCGCTGCGCCAAGCCTATGCCCGGGCGCTGATCCTGGCGCAGCGCCCGGCCGATGCCGCGCGCGAGTTCCGCCTGCTGACCGAGGCGACGCCCGACAACCCCGCCCCATGGCTGGCCCTGGGCGCCACCGAGCTGGAGCTCAAGCATGCCGCCGCCGCTGAGGCCGCCCTGCGCGAAGCCCTGAAGCGGCTGGACACGCCGGCCTCGGGCACCGATGCCGAGATCAAGGCCCGCGCCGAGGGCCGCCAGCAGGCCTGGCTGATGCTTTCCCAGGCAGCCGAGCAACGCGGCGACCTCAAGGCCGCCGAGGCGGCACTGCAAAAGGTGGACGGCAACGGACTGGAACTGCGCTACCGCCGCGCCAGCCTGCTGGCTCGACAAGGGAAGCTGCCTGAGGCCCGCAAGCTGCTGCAACCGGCGAGCGATGCCAGCGATGCCGAAGCCCGCGCCGCGCTGCTTGCCGAAGCCCAGCTGATGCGCGAGCAGCGCGACTACACGGCCTCACTGGCCGTCCTCAAGACTGCCACGACCCGCTTTCCCGCCGACGCCGATCTCGTCTACGAACAGGCCATGATGACCGAGAAGGCGGGCCGCTTCGATGAAATGGAGAGCCTCTTGCGCCGGGTCATCGAGATCAAACCCGACTATCACCACGCCTACAACGCCCTGGGCTATTCGCTAGCCGAACGCAATCTGCGCCTGCCCGAGGCCAAGGAGCTCATCGAACAGGCGCTGAAGCTGGCGCCGGGCGAGCCCTTCATCGTCGACAGCCTGGGCTGGGTCGAATTCCGCCTGGGCAACCTGCCCGAGGCCGCCAAGCTGCTGCGCCAGGCCCATACCGCCCGCCCCGACGCCGAGATCGCCGCCCACCTCGGCGAGGTGCTGTGGGCCAGCGGCGCCCAGGATGAAGCCCGCCGCGTCTTTGCAGAGGCCGCTCAGCGCGAACCCGGCAATGACGCCCTGCGCGAGACGCTGGACCGGCTGAAGGTCAAGCCGCGATGAGGCTGGCCGCCCTGCTCCTCGCGCTCGCCATTGCCGGCTGCGCGCAGTTGCCTCAGGCGCCGCCCGCTGGCCAGGAGTCCCGGCTCAGCGGCCGCATCAGCGTGACGGTGGCCGGCGATGCGCACAACCGTGGCACCGGCGGTGCGGCCAGCTTCGAACTGTTCGGCGGCCCGCAGGCTGGGCGGCTGGAGCTGACATCGCCGCTCGGCGCCCTGGTAGCCCGCGCGAACTGGCAGCCCGGCCGCGTCACGCTGCAGACGCCCGGCGACGAGCGCCGCTTCGACGACCTCGACGCATTGACCCGCGAGCTGCTCGGCGAGCCGGTGCCGGTTGCTGCGCTGTTCGACTGGCTGCAAGCCCGACCCTGGCCCGCCGCGCCACACCTCAAGACGACGAGCGGCTTCGAGCAACTGGGCTGGCGCATCGAACCCAAGCTGCCCGCCCTCGTCGCCACGCGCATGGCCGAACCCACCGTCACGCTGCGCGCCCGGCTGGACAGCGGCGAATGAAGGCGCTGTACGACCTGGCCGCGCCCGCCAAGCTCAACCTCTTTCTTCATGTGGTCGGCAAGCGGCCTGATGGCTACCACCTGCTGCAGTCAGTCTTTGTGCTGATCGATTGGGCGGACACATTGCATGTGGAGATTCGCTCGGACGGGCGGCTGCATCGCCATGATGTGCTCGCAGGCGCCCTGCCCGCCGATGACCTCTGCCTGCGCGCCGCTCGCCTGCTGCAAACCGATACCGGCTGCACGCTCGGCGCCGACATCCACCTGGAAAAGCGGCTGCCTGCCGGTGCCGGCATGGGCGGCGGCTCGTCGGATGCGGCGACGACGCTGCTGGCGCTGAACCGGCTCTGGGATCTGCGCCTGCCGCTGGACCGCCTGATAGCGCTCGGCCTGAAGCTCGGCGCCGACCTGCCCTTCTTCCTCGGCGGCGGCCCGGCCTTCGTCGAAGGCATCGGCGAAATCCTGCATCCACTGACCTTGCCCGAGCAGCGCTTCGCCGTGCTCAAGGGCCCGGCCGGGCTGGCAACCAAGGACATCTTTTCAAGCCAACTCTTGGCAAGGTCTGAAAACCTGGCTATAGTCGCGGGCTTTCCCGCCCTGGCTGGAACTGCAGAAAACCTGGTGAATGGCTTTGGTCACAACGACCTCCAGCCCGCCGCCGAAAGTATCAGCAGTGAAGTGCAAGACGCGGTAGCGTGCATGTCGAAGCAATTCGGCAACGCCCGAATGACGGGCTCAGGCGCTGCAGTGTTTTCAGTACTCGCCGGGAATGGAAAAGATGGCAATGACGACCAGTCCCTGGCGACATTACTGCGGGCCAGACCTGCGGAGTGGACCGGTCGAATCTGCCACAGCCTGGCTCAACACCCGCTCGCGGGCTGGGCCGGCTGACAAAGGTTTATAGGGTTCGGCCGCTCGGCCGGGTCCTGTGTAGGGGAGTCGCCAAGTTGGTYAAGGCATCGGATTTTGATTCCGACATGCGAGGGTTCGAGTCCTTCCTCCCCTGCCAAATGTTTTCCGTACTTCGCTGAACCGGCTGCGCATTCAGCGGGCCACTGACTCAAGGAAGCCCAGTGCTGCTCAACACGGTTCTCTTCACCGGCAACGCGAACCCGGTCCTCTCTCAGGAAATGGCCACCCATCTCGGTCTCGAGCTGGGCAAGGCCGTCGTCGGGCGTTTCTCGGACGGCGAAGTCGCCGTCGAGATCCAGCAGAACGTGCGTGCGCGTGACGTCTTCGTCATCCAGCCCACCTGCGCGCCGACGAACGAGAACCTGATGGAGCTGCTGATCATGGCGGACGCGCTCAAGCGCTCCAGCGCCCGTCGCATCACCGCCGTCATCCCCTATTACGGCTACGCCCGCCAGGACCGCCGCCCACGCTCCACCCGCGTGCCGATCTCGGCCAAGGTCGTCGCCAACCTGCTGGAAACCGTCGGCGTCGAGCGTGTGCTGACCATGGACCTGCACGCCGACCAGATCCAGGGCTTCTTCGACATCCCGGTCGACAACATCTACGCGTCGCCCGTCCTGCTGTCGGACCTGAAGAGCCGCAACTACAGCGACCTCGTCGTCGTGTCGCCGGACGTCGGCGGCGTGGTGCGCGCCCGCGCCCTCGCCAAACAGCTCGGCTGCGACCTGGCCATCATCGACAAGCGCCGCCCAACCGCCAACGTGTCCGAAGTGATGCACGTCATCGGCGAGATCGACGGCCGCAACTGCGTGATCATGGACGACATGATCGACACCGCCGGCACCCTCGTGAAGGCGGCCGATGTGCTGAAGGCGCGTGGCGCCAAGAGCGTGTTCGCCTATTGCACCCATCCCATCCTGTCGGGCCCGGCCATCGAGCGCATCGCCAGCTCGCAGCTGGACGAAGTCGTCATCACCAACACCATTCCGCTGACCGACGCGGCCAAGGCCTGCAAGAAGATCCGCCAGCTGTCGGTGGCCTTCCTGTTTGCCGAGACCATCCGCCGTATTTCCGACGGCGAGTCGGTCACCTCCCTTTTCTCGGAACAAAACAACAATTTCTAGCCAGTCCGAGTAGGGTCCCTCCCGCAAGCGGGGCCCTCCCAATCTCTCGGAGCAGAACAACAACTTCTGTTTCGAGTTCGCCGCGGTCGCAAGACCGCATTCCCAACGGTGCCTGGTCGCGGGTGCCGTTTCTCTTTTTGGAGAAAACCATGAAGTTCGTCGCTTTTGAGCGCAAATTGCAGGGGACCGGAGCGAGCCGCCGCCTGCGCGTGGCCGGCAAAGTGCCCGGTATCGTTTTTGGCGCTGGTGAGCCCGTCATGATCGAACTCGATCACAACGCGCTGTTCCACGCCCTCAAGAAGGAAGCCTTCCACAGCTCGCTGCTGGACATGGAACTGGCTGGCGCCACCACGCAAGTGCTGCTGCGCGATTTCCAGATGCACCCGTACAAGCCGCAAGTCCTGCACTGCGACTTCCAACGCGTGGACGCCACGACCAAGATCACGAAGAAGGTGCCGCTGCACTTCATCGGTGAAGACACGTCGCCGGCCGTCAAGACCGACCACTGCACGGTCAACCACGTCGTGACCGAGCTGCTGATCACCTGCCTGGCCAAGCAACTGCCCGAGTTCATCGAGGTGGACCTGTCTGGCTTGACCCAGGGTCACTCGCTGCACGTCAACGACATCAAGCTGCCGGAAGGCATCAAGGTCGTGACGCACGGCAAGCCGAACCCCGTCATCGCGACGCCGATCGCGCCGGTTGCTGAAGAAGTCATCGTTGCCGCCGCTCCGGTGGTCGACGACGGCAAGAAGAAGAAGAAGAAGTAATTTCTTCGAGGCTTCAAGCCAAAGACGAGGGGCTCCGCAAGGAGCCCTTTTTCATTGCGCCGGCAGCCGGCCGCCCAGGTTCTTCAGCAGCAGATTGGCCGCCACCAACTGGCGGTTGCGCGCAGACAGCAGGTTGGCTTCAGCCGATAGCAGCGAACTCTGCGCCGCACTGACGTTCAGGAAGCTGACCGTGCCGGCGCGGTACTGGGCCAGCACGATGTCGAGGTTTCGCTGGGCGGCCTCGAAAGCGTCACGCTGCAGGGCCAGCGCGGCGCCGGATTCGGCGAACTGCACGAGGTTGTCCTCGACCTCCTGGAACGCCGTCAGCACCGCCTGGCGGTAGTTGGCGGTAGCGGCATCGGCCGAGGCGCGAGCTTGGGCTGAAGCCAGCTTGCGTTGGCCGCCGTCAAAGATCGGCTGCGCCACGGCCGCACCGATGCTCCACAGCAGATTTGGCGCCGAGATCAGGTTGGACCAGGACGAGCCGCGGTAGCCGGCGCTGGCCGACAGGTCGATTGCGGGGAAGAAGGCCGCATCGGCGATGCCGATCTGCGCATACGCCGCCTTCTGGCGGGCGCGCGCGGCGGCGATGTCGGGGCGCTGGGCCAGCATCGTCGACGGCACCAGGTCGGGTACCGGCGGCAGCTCGGGCAGGTGAGAGCTGGGCAGCAGCTGGAACTGCCCCGGCAGCTTGCCGACCTGGGTGGCGATGGCGTGCTCAAGTTGCGCGCGCTCGGTGCGCATGTCGCTGAGCTGCGACTGCACGCTGCGCAGCTGGGTGCGAGCCTGCAGCACATCGGTCTGCGCGACGACGCCGCCGGCATAGCGGGCCTCGGTCAACTCCAGCGCTCGCTGGTTGGCGGTCACGGTGCGCTCCAGCAGCGCCTGCTGCGCCTCGGCGGTGCGCAACGCGAAATAGCTTTGCGTCAGCGTCGCCTGCGCCGACAGGCGCAGCGCGGCCAGATCGGCTTGGCTGGCCTGGTAGTTCGCGCCGGCGGCCTTGACGCCTTCGGCGAGGCGCCCCCAGAGATCGATCTCCCAGGCCGCGTTGGCCGTCAGCGAGTTGTTGGTCGACACGGTGCGCTGGCCGTTGCCGTTCTCGGCCGTGGCGGATCGGGTGCTGCCAGCGCCAACGGACAACGTGGGAAAAATGGCCGAGCGGCTGGCTGCAAGCACCGCGCGGGCCGATGCAACCTGGGCCAGGGCCGCGGCAAGGTTCTGGTTGCCGACGACGAGGTCGGCTTGCAGGCTGTCCAGCACCGGATCTTTGAACATCGTCCACCAGGCCTCGGGCACGGCGACCTCGGGCGCCACGCGCCGCCATTCGGTCGAGCCCGTGAAGTGCTCGGGCGGCGGGGCTTCAGCAGGCGGGTGCTGCGAGGTCACGGCGCAGCCGGCAAGCAGCAGGGCGATGGTCAAGGGAGCAAGGGCAGTCTTCAGCATGGCTTAGGTCGCGGTCTGGATGACAGCTGCACGAGCAGGCGCGCGCTTCTTGCGGCTCAGCCTGTCCATGCAGCAGAACACGACGGGCGTGGTGTAGAGGGTCAGCAGCTGGCTCAGCAGCAGGCCGCCGACGATGGAGATGCCCAGCGGCACGCGCAGCTCGGCGCCTTCGCCATGGCCCAGGGCCAACGGCACGGCACCGAAGACGGCGGCCACCGTCGTCATCAGGATAGGGCGCAGCCGCAGCAGGGCCGCGCGGTAGATGGCGGCACCCGGCGACAGCCGGCTGCCGCGCTCATCGGCGGCATGCTGGGCCGAGATGGCGAAGTCCAGCATCATGATGGCGTTCTTCTTGACGATGCCGATCAGCAGGATGACGCCGATCAACGCAATGATGGTGAAGTCGGTCTTGAAGGCCATCAGCGCGAGCAATGCGCCGACGCCCGCCGAGGGCAGCGTCGACAGGATGGTGATCGGGTGGATGAGGCTCTCGTAGAGCATGCCCAGCACCAGGTAGATGGTCACGATGGCCGCGAGGATGAGCAGGGGCTGGGACTTGAGGGACGCCTGAAAGGCCTGGGCCGTGCCCTGGAAGCTGCCGCGCACCGACACCGGCGCGCCGCTGCCGGCCACGGCGTCATTGATGGCGACGACCGCATCCGACATCGACACGCCCTCGGCCAGGTTGAAGCTGATGGTGCTGGCCGGCGTGCCGCTCTGGTGGTTGACGGACAGCGGCGTGTTGGTCGTCTCGACGCGCGCCACCGCCGACAGCGGCACCTGCTGGCCGGCGCTGCTGGTCAGCATCAGGCGGTCCAGGGTCTGCGGGCTCTGCAGCCAGACGGGCGCCAGCTCCATGACGACGCGGTACTGGTTGAGCGGGTTGTAGATGACGCCGACCTGGCGCTGGCCGAAGGCGTTGTTCAGCGTGCTGTCGAAGGCGCCCATCGTGATGCCGAGCCGTGCCAGCGCGTCACGGTCGACGACGAGCGACGTCTGCGTGCCCTTGTCCTGCTGGTCGGTATTGACGTCGGTGATCTCCGGCACCTCGGTCAGCGCGCGGCGGATGCGCGGCTCCCAGGTGCGCAGGTCTTCCAGGCTGTCCGACTGCAGCGTGTACTGCAGCGAGGCGTTGGCCTGGCGGCCGCCGATGCGGATGTCCTGCACGGGGGCCATGAACATGTTGGCGCCCGGCACCTTGGCGAGCTTGGTGCGCAGCCGGTTGATGACGGCGTCAATGCTCTCGTTGCGCTCGGCCTGGGGCTTCAGGCTGATGAACATGTTGGCGCTGTTGCGCTGGCCGCCACCGGTGAAGCCGGTGACGTTGGCCACGGCCGGGTCGGCGCGCACGATGTCGTGGAAGGTGCGCAGCTTGAGCTGCATGGACTGGAAGGAGCTGGCCTGGTCGGCCTGCACGCCACCCGTCATCAGGCCGGTGTCCTGCTGCGGGAAGAAGCCCTTGGGGATGGTCATGTAGAGATGCACGTTCAGCGCGATGACGCCGGCCAGCACCAGCAGCGCGACGGGCTGGTGGCGCAGCGTCCAGCGCAGGCTGCGGCGGTAGCCGCGCATCAGCGCGCGCTGCAGCCGCGCCAGCCGCTGGCCGAAGCGGCCCGGCTTCTTCGCCTCGGCCTGGGGTTTGAGCAGCGTTGCGGCCATCATCGGCGTGGTGGTGAGGGACACGACCATGGACACCAGGATGGCCACCGACAGCACGACGGCGAACTCGCGGAACAGGCGCCCGACGATGCCGCCCATGGCCAGGATGGGGATGAAGACGGCAATCAGGCTCAGCGAGATGGAGACGACGGTGAAGCCGATCTCTCGCGCGCCCTTCAGCGCCGCCTCGCGCGGCGGCACGCCGCGCTCGATGTGGCGCGAGATGTTCTCGAGAACCACGATGGCGTCATCGACAACAAAGCCGGTCGCCACCGTCATCGCCATCAGCGACAGGTTGTCGATGCTGTAGCCCAGCAGGTACATGAAGCCGCAGGTGCCGGCCAGAGACACCGGCACGGCCACGGCCGGCAGCAGTGCCGCGCGGAAACGCCGCAGGAAGATGAAGACGACGACGATGACCAGGCCGAAGGAGATCGCCAGCGTGCGCTGCACCTCCTTGATGCTGCCGCGGATGGTCGACGTGCGGTCCATGACCACGTCGACATTGATGGCCGGCGAGATGGAGGCGCGCAGCTGCGGCAGCAGCGCCCGCACGGTGTCGACCGTCTCGATGATGTTGGCGCTGGGCGCCTTGTTCAGGATCAGCAGCACGGCGGACTTTCCATTGGCCAGGCCATCGTTGCGCAGGTCCTGCACGCTGTCCTCGACGGAGGCCACGTCGCGCAGCTGCACGGCGGCGCCGTTCCTGTAGCTCAGCACCAGCGGCGCGTAATCGCTGGCCAGACGGGCCTGGTCGTTGGCGGTGATCTGCCAGTAGCGGTCGCCGCTCTCCAGCTGGCCCTTGGGGCGGTTGGCGTTTGTGGCAACCACGGCCGCCCGGACCTGCTCCAGCGACAAGCCCTGAGCCGACAGCTTGTTCGGGTCCAGCTCGATGCGCACCGCCGGCAGCGCACCGCCACCCACGCTGACCTGGCCGACGCCCTCGACCTGCGACAGCCTCTGCGCCAGCACCGTGGAGGCCGCGTCGTACATCTGACCGCGCGTCAGCGTGTCCGACGTCAGCGCGACGATCATGATGGGCGCGTCGGCCGGGTTGACCTTGCGATAGGTCGGGTTGCTCGGCATGCCGGTGGGCAGCAGCGCCCGCGAGGCATTGATGCCGGCCTGCACGTCACGGGCGGCGCTGTCGATGTCGCGGCTGAGGTCGAACTGCAGCGTGACGCGGCTGCTGCCCAGCGACGAGGACGAGGTGATCTCCGTGACGCCGGCGATGCTGCCGAGCGTCCGCTCCAGCGGCGTGGCCACGGTGGCGGCCATCGTGTCGGGGCTGGCGCCGGGCAGGGAAGCGCTGACCGAGATGGTCGGGAACTCGACCTGCGGCAGCGGCGCGATGGGCAGCAGCAGGTAGGCGATGGCCCCCGCCAGCGCCAGGCCGCAAGTGATCAGCGCCGTGCCGATGGGGCGCTCGATGAAGACGCGCGACAGGTTCACGCCACGGCCTCCTTCGCCTGGCCGCGGCGCTTGAGGCGCGCGGCCACCGATGCGAAGCCCAGGTAAATGACCGGCGTCGTGAACAGCGTCAGCAGCTGGCTGACGATGAGGCCGCCGACCATGACGACGCCCAGCGGGTGGCGCAGCTCGCTGCCCACGCCGGTGCCCAGCATCAGCGGCAGCGCGCCGAGCAAGGCGGCCATCGTCGTCATCAGGATGGGCCGGAAACGCAGCAGGCAGGCCTCGAAGATGGCGTCGCGCGGCGTCTTGCCATGGTCGCGTTCGGCCTCCAGCGCGAAGTCGATCATCATGATCGCGTTCTTCTTGACGATGCCGATCAGCAGCACGATGCCGATGATGGCGATGATGTCCAGGTCGAGCCGGAAGGCCAGCAGGGCCAGCAGGGCACCGAGGCCTGCAGACGGCAGCGTGGACAGGATGGTCAGCGGGTGGATGGTGCTCTCGTAGAGCACGCCCAGCACGATGTACATCGTCACGATGGCCGCGAGGATGAGCAGCAGCGTGCTCGTCAGCGACGCCTGGAAGGCCAGGGCCGCGCCCTCGAAGCGGGTCTCGACGCTGAGCGGCAGCTGCAGCGCGTCGACCTCGGTGCGGACGGCCTTCACCGCTTCGCCGAGCGACGCGCCGGGCGCGAGGTTGAAGGAGATGGTCGACGACGGGAACTGCGCGACATGGTTGACGGCCAGCGGCGCCAGCTTCTCGCTGAAGCGCGCCACCGAGCTGAGCGGCACCTGCACGCCGCCGGCGCCGGGCACATACAGGCGCCGCAGGCCGTCCAGCCCCTGGCGGTATTCGGGCGCCACTTCCAGCACGACGCGGTACTGGTTGCTCTGCGTGAAGATGGTGGAGATCAACCGTTGGCCGAAGGCGCTGTACAGCGCACTGTCGATGGCCGCCACGCTGACGCCCAGCCGCCCGGCCGCGTCGCGATCGATGTCGACATAGGCTTGGAGCCCCTTCTCCTGCTGGTCGCTGGCCACGTCGGCGATCTGGTGCAGGCCACGCAGGCGCTCCAGCACGGCGGTGGTCGAGCGGCTCAGCTCGGCGGCGTCGGGCGAGCTCAGCGTGAACTGGTACTGCGTCTTGGCGATGCGGTCCTCGATGGTCAGGTCCTGCACCGGTTGCAGGTACAGGGCAATGCCGGGCTCGTCGGCCGCCGCATTGGCAATGCGGCGCGCGACCTCGGCGGCGCTGGCACCACGCCCCTCCTTGGGCTTGAGCGAGATCTGCAGCCGGCCCTGGTTCAGCGTCGTGTTGCCGCCGTCCACGCCGATGAAGGAGGACACGCTGTCCACCGCCGGGTCCTTCAGCACGCGCTCGGCCAGGCGCTGCTGGTGCTCGGCCATGGACCCAAAGGAGGTGGACTGCGCCGCCTCGGTGATGCCCTGCAGCTGGCCCGTGTCCTGCACCGGGAAGAAGCCCTTGGGCACCAGCAGATAGAGCACGCCGGTCAGGCCCAGCGTGGCGATGAAGACGACCAGCGTCGCCGCCGAGCGGTCCAGCACCCAGTTCAACATGCGGCCATAGCCGGCAATGATGTCGTCGAAGGCCTTGCCCACGCGGCGCCACAGCCAGCCGTGGTCTTCGTCGTGCTCGTGCTTGAGCAGGCGCGCGCACATCATGGGTGTCAGCGTCAGCGACACGAAGGCCGAGATCAGGATGGACACGGCCAGCGTGATGGCGAACTCGTGGAAGAGGCGGCCGACGACGTCGCCCATGAAGAGCAGCGGGATCAGCACGGCGATCAGCGACACCGTCAGCGAAATGATGGTGAAGCCGATCTGCTTGGAGCCGGTCAGCGCGGCGTCATAGGCGCTGACGCTCTCCCCGCCCTCTTCCATGTGGCGGGCGATGTTCTCGATCATGACGATGGCGTCGTCCACCACGAAGCCCGTGGAGATCACCAACGCCATCAGCGTCAGGTTGTTGATCGAGAACCCCGCCATGTACATGACGCCGAAGGTGCCCACCAGGGACACCGGCACGGCGACGGCCGGGATGATGGTGGCCGGCAGGCTGCGCAGGAAGACGAAGATGACGCCGATGACGAGGACGATGGCGAACAGCAGTTCGTGCTGCACATCGGTCACCGAGGCGCGGATGGTGGTCGTGCGGTCGCTGAGCAGTTGCACGTCCAGCGATGCCGGCAGGCTGGCCTGCAGCTGCGGCAGCACGGCGCGCACGCGGTCCACGGTCTCGATGACGTTGGCCCCGGGCTGGCGCTGCACGTTCAGGATGACGGCCGACACGCTGGATTTGCTGGCCTGGCCGGCCCAGGCGGCCAGGCGCAGGTTCTCGGCGTCGTCCACCAGCTGGGCCACGTCCTTGAGGCGCACCGCATTGCCGTTCTTGTAGGCGATGACGAGGTTGGCGTACTCGGACGCGCTGCGTAGCTGGTCGTTGGCGTCGAGCGTCGAGGCCCGCAGCGGGCCGTCGAAGCTGCCCTTGGACTGGTTGACGTTGGCGCCCGAGATGGCCGTGCGCACATCGTCGATGGACAGGCCGAGCGAGGCCAGCGCGCCCGGGTTGGCCTGGATGCGCACGGCCGGCCTCCGCCCACCCGCGATGCCGACCAGGCCCACGCCCGGCACCTGCGAGATCTTCTGCGCCAGGCGGCTCTCGACGAGATCGTGCACGCGCGTGATGGGCAGGGTCGCGGAACTGATGGCGATGGTCAGCACCGGCGCATCGGCCGGGTTGACCTTGCTGTAGACCGGCGGCATCGGCAGGTCGCTGGGCAGCAGGTTGCTGCCGGCATTGATGGCCGCCTGCACCTCCTGCTCGGCCACGTCCAGGGCCAGGCTGAGCTCGAAGCGCAGCGTGATGACCGAGGCCCCGCCCGAGCTGGTGGACGACATCTGCGCCAGGCCCGGCATCTGGCCGAACTGGCGCTCCAGCGGGGCGGTGACCGAGGACGTCATCACGTCCGGGCTGGCGCCGGGGTAGAGCGTCGTGACCTGGATGGTCGGGTAGTCGACCTCGGGCAGGGCCGACACCGGCAGCAGCCGGTAGGCCAGCGCGCCGGCCAGCACGATGGCCAGCATCAGCAGCGAGGTCGCGACCGGCCGCGCGATGAAAAGGCGTGACGGGTTCATGCTCACTGAGCCGGAGCAGAAGCGCGGTGCTGCTGGATCCAGGTACGGCGGTCCTCAGCGCTCATGGCCTTGAGCTTGTCCACCATCTCGGGCGGCACGCGGTCTGCCCAGCGTGGGCGCTCGCCGTCGGTGGCACTGGCAGGGCTCGCACTCGCGGCGGCACCCGCCACTGCGCTGGCGGCGCTGGCACCGGCGCCGCGCCCACGGCGTCCGCCAGGGCCAGAGGCCCCAGCGGCCGGCACCTTGATGACCTCGGCCTTGCCGCCGTCACGCAGGCGGTCGGCGCCGTCGGTGACGACCTGGTCGCCCTCCTTCAGGTCGCCCTGTACGGCCGTGAAATCGCCGTCGGTGGCCAGGGTCTGCACCTTGCGCAGCGCCACCTGGCCGTCGGTCACGACGTAGATATAGATGCCCTGCGAGCCACGCTGCACGGCCGCCGTCGGCACGACGAGGACGCCCTTCAGCGTGTCCAGCTGCAGGCGCACATTGACGAACTGGTTGGGGAAGAGACCGCCGTCCTTGTTGTCGAACAGGGCCTTGACCTTGATGGTGCCGGTGGTGGCGTCGATGGCGTTGTCGGTGCTGGCGACGCGGCCCTCGGCCAGCTTGGTGCGGCGCTCGCGGTCCCAGGCCTGCACGGGCAAGGCCTGCTTGTCGCCCAGCTGCTGGCGGATGCGAGGCAGGCGCGCGTCCGGCACGGCGAAGACGACCGCGGCCGGCTGGATCTGGGCGATGGTCAGCAGCCCGTTGGCGTCGCCGGGCGTGATGTTGTTGCCGAGGTCGGCCTGCTTCAGGCCCGCCTGGCCGGCGATGGGCGCGGTGACGCGGGTGTAGGACAGCTGCAGCTTGGCGTTGTCCACCGCCGCCTGGTCCGACAGCAGCGTGGCTTCGAGCTGGCGCACGAGGGCCTGCTGGGTGTCGAGCTGCTGGCGCGGCGCAGCCTCCTTGGCGACGAGGTCCTTGTAGCGGGCAAGGTCGGCGCGGGCGTTCTCCAGCTGGGCCTGGTCGCGCGCCAGCGTGCCCTGGGCCTGGTCGCGGGCGATCTCGTAGGGCTTGGGATCGATGAGGGCGAGCACCTGGCCGGCTTTCACCGGCTGGCCCTCGTGGAAATAGATGGCCTTCAGCTCGCCGCTGACCTTGGCGTGCACCACAGCGGTGTTGGCCGAGGCGATGCTGCCGATGGCGTCGACGACGACGGCCATGTCGCGCTTCTGCACGGCGGCCACCGTGACCGGCTGCGGCCCGCTGCGGCCAAAGCGCCCGCCCGCGGGCCGGCCCGACCCGCCGGCACCGGATGCAGCGGACGCCGCACCTGCCGGCCCGTCAGCGCCGCCTTCGCCGCCCCGGCCCTTCCACCACCACGCCGCGCCCGCAATGACGATGACGACGGCTACCGCGACCCAGATCCAGGTTTTGCTGCCCTTGGATTCCTTGTTCTGCATTCGGTCCACTCCTGGTTGCAGCCAAGTTTCCCGGCCGAATGTAGCTGCAGCATTGCTGGGTCTCAAAGCTACGATCATGGTCATGATCAAGCTGATGGTGGGCCTGGGCAATCCAGGTGCCGAGTACGAAGACACGCGCCACAACGCCGGTTTCTGGTGGATTGACGGCCTGGCCCGGGGACTCAAGGTGAGCCTCGCGCCCGACAAGGCTTATCACGGGCTGGTGGCCCGCGTGAACCAGGCGCCGGGCGCCAGCGGCCCGATCTGGCTGCTGCAGCCAATGACCTATATGAACCTGTCCGGCAAGTCGGTCGCGGCGCTGGCGCGCTTCTTCAAGATCGCGCCGGAGGAGATCCTCGCCATCCATGACGAGCTGGACCTGCCACCCGGCGAGATGAAGTTCAAGAAGGGCGGCGGCGACGGCGGCCACAACGGCCTGAAGGACATGCGGGCTCAGCTTGGCAGCGGGGACTTCTGGCGGCTGCGGCTGGGCATCGGCCACCCGGGCCACAAGGATGAGGTGGCCGGCTATGTGCTGCGCAAGCCGCCGCTGGCTGAGCGCCAGGCGGTGGAGGACTGCATCGAGAAGAGCTACGGCGCCGTCGAGCTGATGTTGCGCGGCGACATGGACAAGGCGCTGGCCAAAATTCACGCCAAACCGCCGCGGCCCAAGCCGCCCAAACCCCAGCCGCCAGTAGACACTCCGGCCTCATGAAGCCTCTGCTGCTGATTCTGGCCCTCGCACTCGCACTGCCTGTTCTGGCGCAGACCCAGACGCGCCGCGCCCAGGTCTACCGCTGCGGCCTCGACGGTCGCGACCTGCGCGACTCGCCCTGCCCCGGCGGCAGCGCGGCCAGCAGCGTCGACTACGACCAGCCCAGCGCCGCCGACAGCAAGGCGGCGCGCGACCGCCACTTCGCGGACTCCCGGCAGGCTGCGGTCCTGGCCCAGTCCCGCCGTGCCAGCGAGGCCGAGGCCCGCCACCTGCGCGCCCAGGCCGTCGGCCTGCAGGCACCGCCGCCGCCCGCCCAGGCCGCCAGCGAGCCGCAAGTCACCCACCTCAAGCCGCCGAAGACGGCCAAACCGCACAAGCCTTCCGCCGCGGCCAGCCAGCCTCGATAGAATCCGCGTCGTTGGTGCTCGCGCCCGGCCTCAAGCCAGGTGCAGTTCAACGGGAATCAGGAGGGGGAGCCACCACGTGGCCAACCTAACCTGAGCTGTCCCCGCAACGGTAAGTGGACGAGGCCTTGGCGCCTCACTGTTCGACCACATAGCCACTGGTGCGTGCACCGGGAAGGCGTCGAGCAGAACTCAAGTCCATCAGCCCGGATACCGGCCAACGACGGGGCCGCCTCGCGCACTTGCGCGGTGGCCGTTTTTCAGCCTTGCTGCGGGGGTCAGCGCGGCTGGGTGTTCGTTCGCGTCTCCTCTCATGTCTCATTCCCTCCTCGCGGCCCGTCGGTCGCTGCTCGCCCTGGCCGTGCTGGCCCTGGCTTCGTCCGCCCACGCCCAGAACAAGCTCGACACCGTCGTCACCACCGCCGCGCGCACGCCCCAGCGCCTGTCGGAAGTGCTGGCCGACCTGACCGTCATCACCCGCGCCGACATCGAGCGCCAGGCCGCCGCCAGCGTGGCCGACCTGCTGCGCAACAACGGCTGTGCCGAGATGGTCCGCAACGGCGGTGCGGCGTCCACGACCAGCCTCTTCCTGCGCGGCGCCGATACGCGCCACACGCTGGTCCTCGTCGACGGCGTGCGCATGGACTCGCAGTCCACCGGCGGCGCCAGCTGGCAGGGCATCCCGGTTTCGCAGGTCGAGCGCGTGGAAGTGCTGAAGGGACCGGCCAGCGCCATCTATGGCTCGGATGCCGTCGGCGGTGTCGTGCAGATCTTCACCCGTAAAGCAGGAGGGAATGGCGGCGGCAAGATCAGCGCCGATTTCGGCGTGGGCCTGGGCACCCAGGGCACGATGAAGGCCGACGGCGGCCTGTTCGGCAGCCAAGGCATCATCGACTTCGCCTTCACCGGCGCCATCGAGGAGAGCGACGGCTTCAACTCGACGATCGACGTGCCCGGCTCCTTCAGCTACATCCCTGACCGGGACGGCTGGCGCAAGTACCAGGGCACGGCTCGCATCGGCGCCCAACTGGCCGAGGGCCATCGCGCCGAAATCATCGTCATCAAGAACCACGCGAACGCGCAATACGATTCCTCCAAGTCCCGGCCCCTCGTGGATGACCACAGCGTGCAGGACACCGACGCCACCCGTCTGGCCTGGACGGCACAATGGGCGCCGGCCGTGCAGACGCAGCTCAGCTATGGCGAATCGCGCGACCGTTACCAGACCGACCCCTCGCCCTATCTGACCATCACCAAGGTCAAGAACCTGGCGCTGACCGGCTCCTATGTGCTGGGCCAGGGCCAGCAGATCAACTTCCAGGGCGAGCGCATCGAGGACAAGCTGGAGAACAGCGGCCTCGTCACCGCCGGCGTGGGCAAGCGGCACCGCAATGCCGTCGGCGCGGGTTACCTGCTCAATGCCGGTGCCTTCAGCCTGCAAGCCCACGCCCGCCACGACAACGACAGCCAGTTCGGCAGTGTCGACACCGGCACCCTGCTGGCCGGCTATGAGGTCGTGACCGGCCTGCGCGTCGTCGGCTCCGTCGGCAATGCCTTTCGCGCACCGACCCTCTACCAGCAGGGCACGGTCTACGGGCCAGACCTCAGCAAGCCTGGCGTCAAGCCGCTCGAAGCCGAGCGCGGCCGCAATGTCGAATTCGGCCTGAAGTACGGCGTTGGCGACACCGAGCTCACGGCCACGGCCTACCGCAACCGCGTCAGCAACCTCATCATCTTCGGCGCCGCCGGCAGCTGCCAGAGCGCCTTCGGCTGCTATCAGAACGTGGCGGCGGCCCGCCTGCGCGGCGTGACCCTGGCTGGCAATACCAAGGCCGGCAGCGTGAACCTGCGCGCCACCATGGACTTCCAGAAGCCCACCGACGCCAGCACCGGGCTGCTGCTGGCTCGCCGCGCCAAGCGCCTGGCCACGGTCGGCGCCGACACCGAGCTGGGCGACTGGGTGCTGGGCAGCAGAGTGCAGGCCTCCGGCGCGCGCTGGGACAACGCCGCCAACACGCGCAAGCTGGGCGGCTATGGCCTGGTCAACTTCAACGCGCAGTACAAGATCCGCAAGGATCTGAAGCTGCAGCTGAACCTGGACAACGCCTTCGACCGCGAGACGTCGACGGCCTATGGCTATGCGTCGGCACCGCGCACGGCGTTGATCAGCCTGCGCTGGAGCCCAAGCTTGTGAGCCCCTCGCCCAAACTCGCGCCGCTGAACGCGAGCGAGTCTGGTCGGTCCCCCAAGGGGACGGCGATGCTTGCCGGATCGACCGGCAAGCACATCGCCCAAGGCGGGCCGGCTTGGGAGCGGCCCGGCGCTCAGCCCGCAAACTCCGGGTACCTGACAAACACATGAAGTGAACAACGCTCACGAACTCATCGTCGGCGGCCAGCGCAGCGGCAAGTCGCGCCGGGCCGAGAAGCTGGCTCTGGGCTGGCCCGGCCGCGTGGTGGTCATCGCCACCGCGCTGGCGGCCGACGACGAGATGCGTGAGCGCATCGCCCATCACCGTGCCTCACGGCCGGCAGGTTTCGAGACTGTCGAAGCCCCGCTGGTCCTGAGCGCGGCCCTGCAACAGGTCGACGACGCCAACACCCTGGTCGTTGTCGATTGCCTGACGCTGTGGCTCGTGAACTGGCTGATGCCGATGAGCGGCGCGCCCGATGCGGCCGGCTGGCAGGCCGAGCGCACCGCGCTGCTTGATCTGCTGCCGCGCTTGAAGTCGCCCGTCGTCTTCGTCTCCAACGAGGTCGGCTGGGGCGTGTCGCCGCTGGGTCGAGAGGTGCGCGACTACATCGACGAGCTTGGCCGCCTGAACCAGGACGTCGCGCGCCTGTGCGGCCGATTGACACTGATGGTCGCGGGCCAGGCCTGGACACGACCCGTCGAGGATTCGAACCATGCTTAGATTGCTTGCCCTGCTGCTGATCTCTGTCGTGCTGCCCGCAAGCGCTGTCGAGATCAAGGACGACCTCGGCCAGACCACCGTACTGGTCGCACCGCCGCAGCGCATCGTCAGCCTGCTGCCSTCGCTGACCGAGACCGTCTGCGAGCTTGGCGCCTGCGCGAAGCTGGTCGGTGTCGACCGCTATTCCAACTTCCCCGCCTCAGTGAACGCCCTGCCCAAGGTCGGCGGCATGGAAGACACCAATGTCGAGCTGATCGCGTCGCTCAAGCCCGATGTCGTGCTGGTGGCCGTGTCCTCGCGCGTGGCCGAGCGGCTGCGCGCCTTGGGCCTCAAGGTCGTCGTTCTGGAGCCGCGCAGCTACAAGGACGTTCAGCGCGTGCTGAACATCATCGGCCAGGTGCTCGGCGTGCCTGATGCCCAGCGCGTCTGGCGCCATATCGAGGCCGGCGTCGCCGCGGCGGCCAGCAGCGTGCCAGCGTCGGCGCGGGGCGTGCGCGTCTACTTCGAGGTCGCCCCCGGCATCTGGGCCGCCGGCGAGTCCTCCTTCATGGGCGAGACGTTGACCAAGCTCGGCGCCGGCAACATCATCCCGGCGTCGCTCGGCCCCTTCCCCAAGATCAACCCCGAGTTCGTCGTCAAGGCCAACCCGGCCTTGATCATGATCGGCCAGCGCGGCTCCGAAGGCCTGACCCAGCGCCCCGGCTGGGACCGCATCGACGCCGTCAAGCGCGGCCGCATCTGCATCTTCAAGCCCGAGGAGGGCGACATCCTCACCCGCCCGGGGCCGCGCATGGCCGAGGCGGCGCAGATCATGGCCCGCTGCCTGCGCGAGAAGGGCGCCTCGTGATGAACATCCGCCCCGGGCTGCTGCTGACGCTGCTGCTGCTCGTTGGTGCCGTCGGCGTTCTGGCCGGCGTGGCGGTCGGCAGCACCGGCTGGGCCGACCTCGGCGACGACAGCATGGGCATCATCCTGTGGGAGATCCGCCTGCCGCGCTCGTTGGGCGCCTGGTGGGCCGGCGCCCTGCTCGGCATGGCCGGTGCGATGTCGCAAGGCCTGTTCCGCAACCCGCTGGCCGATCCCTATCTGCTGGGCAGCGCCTCGGGCGCCGGCCTGGCGGTGGCCATCGCGCTGGCGCTGACCGGCATCTCGCCCCAGACCTCGTCGCTGCTGGCCCATGTGGGACTGACCGGCATCGCCTTCGTCGGCACGCTGGTTGGCGTGGGCCTGACGCTGATCCTGGCGCGCGGCGTCGAGCAGACGCTGCGCCTCTTGCTGGCCGGCGTCGTCGTCGGTGTCGTGCTGAACGCGCTGACCGGCCTGGCCACGCTGTGGGCGCCCGACATCCTGCGCGCCATGCAGGCCTTCCTGCTCGGCAACACCGGCCTGCTGGGCTGGAGCAGCGTCACGGTGATGACCGCCAGTGGCATCGCGGCCCTCGTCATCGGCCTGCTGGCCAGCCCGGCCCTGGATGCGCTGACGCTGGGCGAGGCCACCGCCGCGTCGCTGGGCGTGCGCATGGGCCTGATGCGGCTGCTGCTGATCCTGGCCTTTGCGCTGGCCACGGGTGCTGCCGTCGCGCAGACCGGCATCGTCGCCTTCGTCGGCCTCGTCGCACCCCACCTCGTGCGCAGCCTCTGCCCCATGCTTCACGGCCGGCTGATCCTGATGTCGGCCGCGGCCGGCGGCGCCCTGCTGCTGGTGGCCGATGTGATCGCGCGCGGGTTGATGCGACCGCAGGAGCTGCCCGTCGGTCTCGTCACCGCGCTGCTGGGCGGCGTCTATCTTCTTGTGCTGATGCATAGACGCGGAGCGCCCAAGCGATGAATGCCCTGCACGCCCGCATCGCCCGCGTCCGCATCGACGGCCGCGACCTGATCAGCGACATCGATCTTGCCTTGCCCCAGGGCCGTTGGACGGCCATCGTCGGCCCCAACGGCGCCGGCAAGTCGACGCTGCTGCGCGCCATCGCCGGCCTGCAGCGTTGTGAAGGCAATGTGCTGCTCGGCGGCAAGCCGCTCAATGACTGGCCGTCCCGCGAGCGCGCCCGCCAACTGGCCTGGATGGGCCAGCAGGAGACCGGCGCCGACGACCTGACGGCCCAGGACGTCGTGCAGCTCGGCCGCCTGCCGCACCGGCCGTGGCTGGCGTCGCCCACTGCCGCCGACGAGGCCGCCGTACGGGCCGCGATGCAGGCCACGCAGAGCTGGGACTGGCGCGAGCGCCGTCTCGGTTCGCTGTCGGGCGGCGAACGCCAGCGCGTGCTGCTGGCGCGCGCCCTGGCCGTCGACGCGCCGCTGACGCTGATGGACGAGCCCCTGGCCCATCTCGACCCGCCCCACCAGGCCGAATGGATGGCCCTGGTGCGAGAGCGCGTCGCCGCTGGCCACAGCGTCGTCAGCGTTCTGCACGAGCTGCATCTCGCGCTGCAGGCCGACCATCTCGTGCTGATGGCCGACGGCCGCATCGTGCACACCGGCGCACCGGCCGATGCAGCCACGCATGCAGCGCTGAAGCGCGTCTTCGGCCCCAGCCTGCACATTGCACAGATTGAAGGCCGCTGGGTCGCCCTGCCTTTATGACCTCTTGCGCCGCCCTCTTCATCAGCGCCCCGTCCTCGGGATCGGGCAAGACCTGCGTCACTGCGGCGATTGCGCGCAGCCATGCACGGCGCGGCAAGCGCGTGCGCGTCTTCAAGACCGGGCCGGACTTCCTTGACCCCAGCATCCTCGAGCGCGCCAGCGGCCGCCCGGTCTACCAGCTCGACCTCTTCATGGGCGGCTTCGCCCACTGCCAGGCCCTGCTGGCCGAGGCCGCGCGCGAGGCTGACCTCATCCTCATCGAAGGCGTCATGGGCCTGTTCGACGGCAACCCGAGCAGCGCCGACCTGGCCGTCGCCTTCGGGCTGCCCGTCGTCTGCGTCATCGACGCTTCGGCCATGGCCCAGACCTTCGCGGCGCTGGCGACGGGACTGCAGCGCTTCAGGCCCGAGCTGCACCACTGCGGCGTCATCGCCAACCGCATCGGCAGCGCGGCACATGGACGCATGCTCAGCGAAGGCCTGCCGGACGACCTACCGCTGATTGCCGCGCTGCCGCGCGAGCCCAAGCTCATCCTGCCTGAGCGCCATCTCGGCCTCGTACAGGCGCTTGAGCAGCCGAGGCTGGATACACAGCTCGATGCCTGGGCCGATGCCTGGGAAGCCGGGCTGCGGCCTGGCTTGGCCTTCAAACCCCAGGCCTTTGAGGCGAACACTGAGCCGCCGCTGCCACCGCTGCTCCAGGGCCGCCGCATTGCCATCGCCCGCGACGCCGCCTTCGGCTTCATCTACGCAGCCAATGTCGACCTGCTCCGCGCCCTGGGCGCCGAACTGTCCTTCTTCTCGCCCATCCGCCATGAGGCCCTGCCGGTTTGCGATGCGCTCTGGCTGCCCGGCGGCTACCCCGAGTTGCATGTCGAGGCGCTGGGTGCCCACCCCACGCTGGCCGCAGCCCTGGCCGGCCATGTCGCCGCAGGTAAACCGCTGCTCGCCGAATGCGGCGGCATGCTGGCGCTGCTGGACTCACTGACTGACGCGGCCGGTGATACTCACCGCATGGTCGGCGTCATGCCCGGCCGCGCCCATGTGCAGCACCGCCTCGCGGCTCTGGGCCTGCAGGCCATCGCCTGGCCCGAAGGCCCGTTGCGCGGCCACAGCTATCACTACTCGACGCTGGAGACGCCGCTGGCGCCGATCGCCACCGCCAGCAACCCCAACGGCGGCAACACCGCCGAGGCCCTCTACCAGCAGGGTTCGCTGCGCGCGAGTTATGTGCACCACTACTTCCCGTCCAACCCCGAGGCGATTGCCGCCTTTTTCGGGAGCTGAAGCATGGAAATCGAGAAACCTCCCGTCGACCGCGAACGCGTTATTCCCAGCGGCGAGCGCCGTGGCCTGGTGATCGTCCACACCGGCGACGGCAAGGGCAAGAGCACCGCCGCCTTTGGCCTCGCACTGCGCGCGCATGGCCGCGGCAAACCGGTGCGCATCTACCAGTTCATGAAGGTGCCCAGCGCCCGCTTCGGCGAGCACCGCGTGTTCGAGCAACTGGGCGTGCCCATCGAGGGCCTGGGCGACGGCTTCTCTTGGAAGAGCAAGGACCTGGAGCACTCCGCCGAACTCGCCCGCGAGGGCTGGGGCCGCGCCGAATCGGTCATCCGTGCGGGCGACCACTTCCTCGTCGTGCTGGACGAGATCATGTACCCGCTGCGCTACGGCTGGCTGGCGTTGGAGACGGTGCTGGCCTGCCTGCGCGAGCGCCCGCCGCATGTGCACGTCGTGCTGACGGGGCGTGGCGCGCCGACCGAACTGATCGAGCTGGCCGACACGGTCACCGAGATGGCGATGATCAAGCACCACTACAAGGCCGGCGTACCGGCGCAGCGGGGGATCGAGGATTGAGCGCCCTCATCATCTGCACCACCTGCGCCGATGGCCAGGGCCAGGCTCTGCTGGAAGCCGTCGAAAACGAGGCGCTGGCACGCGACTGGTTGCTGCCCGTTCGGGGACAAGCCTGCGTGGCTGCCTGCAAGCAGAGCTGCACGGCGGCCCTGCAAGGCCCTGGCAAGCACAGCTATCTGTTCGGGCAGCTCGCGCCCGACGCCGCCAGCGTCGACGCGCTGCTGTCGGTGGCCGCCCAACATTCGGAGCCGGGTGACGGCCTGCTGGCCTGGGACCGCCGGCCTGATCGACTCAAGGGCGGCCTGGTGGCCCGCCTGCCACCGCTGGGCATATGAACCTGCTGCTGCCGCTGGCCATGATGGTGGCTCTGCTGGTGGATCGCCTGGGCGAGCCGCCGAGCTGGGCCCATCCTGTCGTCGGCATGGGGCGCTATCTTGGCCTGTTCAAGCTGACGAAGCTACCGCCAGCCGTCGGCTTCATCGCCGGCGCGCTGGCCTGGCTCGTCGGCGCCGCGATCGTCGCTTTCATCGCGCTGTGGCTGGAGGGCTGGGTGCTGCTTTTGCTGCAGCCTTGGCATTCACCGCTGCGCCTCGTTGGCGCTGCCTTGGCTGTCGGCCTGCTGCTCAAGCCACTGCTGGCATGGCGCATGCTGGCCGAGGAGGCGCTGGCCGTGGAAGCTGCATTGAATGAATCGCTGGAAGCTGGACGCGCGCGGCTGTCGCGCCTGGTCAGCCGCGACACGTCGGCGCTGACCGAGACCGAGGTGCGCGAGGCCGCCATCGAGACGCTGGCTGAGAACCTCAACGACTCGGTCATCGCGCCGCTGTTCTGGTTCGCGATTGCCGGCCTGCCGGGCGCGGCCATCTACCGCTTTGCGAACACGGCCGATGCGATGTGGGGCTACCGCGACGCGCGCGAATGGTGCGGCAAATGGGCCGCGCGGGCCGACGACCTGCTGTCATGGCTGCCGGCCCGGCTGACGGCGCTGGTACTGATGCCGCCCTCCTTCGCCCGGCTGCCACGCGAGGCCCGGCGCACGCCCTCCCCCAACAGCGGCTGGCCCATGGCCGCGATGGCACTGCGGCTGGGCCGGCGCCTGTCCAAGCCCGGCGTCTATGCGTTGAATGCCGAAGGGAGCCCCGTGCAGGCCGGCGATGTGCACGCTGCCCGCGCCGTCGCCCAGCAGGCCGTCTTTGCCGGTGCCGTGCTGCTTGCCGCGCTCGCCTGGGCGTTGAGGGCATGAACGCGCCTATGCTGCCCGAGCATGGGGGACCGGATGAGGGTCCGCCAGCAGCACACGACTTCTCGACCAATGCCAGCCCGCTGGGCCCGCCGCCGACGCTGATGAACGCCGTGCAAGCCGCCGACCGTCAGGCCTACCCCGACCCGAACTACCGCACGCTGCGCCGCCATCTCGGTGACGCGGACCTGGTCCTGCCCACGGCCGGTGGCGCAGAGGGCATTCGCCGGCTGACGCTGGCGGCGATGTTGACGGGTCGCCGCGAGGTCTGGGTGCCGCAACCCGGCTTTGGCGACTACGCCCTCGCCGCCCAGGCGTTGGGCCTGCCGGTGAAGCCCTATGCCGCACCCGCCGACATCCGACCGACGGCGCCGGCCCTGGTCTGGATCTGCGAGCCTTGCAACCCGACCGGCGCCAGCGTGCCGGTATGGCCGCAGCTCGATGCCCTGGTCGTGATCGACCACGCCTACGAGCCGCTGCGCCTTCACGGCGACAGCCCTGCCCTGCCGCCCGGAGCCTGGCAGCTCATCTGCCCCAACAAGGCCCTGGGCCTGACCGGCGTACGCGCGGGCTATCTCATCGCGCCAGCCGCCGACCCGGTCTGGTCCCGTGCGTTGTCGCTGGCGCCGAGCTGGGTGCTGTCGGCCGAGGGCGTGGCCATGCTGATGCACTGGCACAGCGACGACACGCAAGCGTGGCTGGCCAAGGCCCGCAATCAGCTGCGTGAATGGACGGCACAGCAGCGCGCGATGCTGGCTGGCCTGGACTGGCTGCAGCGACCCAGTTGCACCCACTTCTGGCTGGCTCGCCCACCGCGATCTGACATCGCGACCCGGCTGCGCGAACGCAGCATCCGCGTGCGCGACGCAACCAGTTTCGGCCTGCCCGGTTGGGTGCGCGTGTCAGCCCAACCTCCCGCCTCGCAGCAGGCGCTGCAGCAGGCCCTGCTTGAAATCGAAAGCGAAGACTCATGAGTGCAGCGCCGGGCCGTCCCAAGCAAACTCGCTCCCGCTCGGCGGGACAGGCCGTAGGCCGAAGGGTGCATCAATGATCAGCAAAGCAGTCATGGTGCTCGGCACCACCAGCGGCGCGGGCAAGAGCTGGCTGGCCACGGCCCTGTGCCGCTGGTATGCCCGCCAGGGGCTCAAGGTCGCGCCCTTCAAGGCCCAGAACATGAGCAACAACGCGCGCGTCGTGCCCGGCTTGAACGGCCTGATGGGCGAGATCGGCTCGGCGCAGTACTTCCAGGCCCTGGCCGCCAACCGCGTGCCCGAGGTGCGCATGAATCCGGTGCTGCTCAAACCCGAGGCGGATACGCAGAGCCAGGTCGTCGTGCTTGGCGAAGTGGACCCGGCCATGGCCAACATCCCCTGGCGCGAACGCAGCGCCCTGCTGAAGCCCCGCGCCCGCGCGGCCCTGCACGAGCTGATGCGGGAGAACGATGTCGTCGTCATCGAAGGCGCGGGCTCGCCGGCGGAGATCAACCTGGCGCCCAGCGACTACGTCAACCTCGGCACCGCTCGCGACGCCAACGCCGCCTGCCTGATCGTCACCGACATCGACCGCGGCGGCGCCTTCGCCCACCTGTACGGCACCCACCAGCTGATGCCCGATGACGTGCGCGCCCAGGTGCGTGGCTTCGTGCTGAACCGCTTCCGCGGCGACGCCGGCCTGCTGTCGCCCGGGCCCGAGCAGCTCGAGCACCTGACCGGCGTGCCCACCATCGCCACGCTGCCGATGTGGCGGGGCCACGGCCTGCCCGAGGAGGACGGCGTCTTCGATGAGACGACGACCGGCAGCGGCCTGCGCATCGCCGTCATCGCCTACCCGCGCATCTCCAACCTCGACGAATTCCAGCCGCTGCGCCAACTGCCCGGCGTGCGCCTGAGCTGGGCGCGCGAGCCCAAGGATCTGGCCGGCGTGGACTGGATCATCCTGCCCGGCTCCAAGTCCACCGCCGCCGACCTCGCCTGGCTGCGCGCGCAAAAGCTCGACGCCGCCATCAACAGCCACCGCGGCCGCGTGCTCGGCATCTGCGGCGGCCTGCAGATGCTGGGCGAGGCGCTGATCGACCCGCATGGCCTGGACGGCAATGCGCCGGGCCTGGGCCTGCTGCCGCTGGTGACCGTCTTCGAGCCCGAGAAGCTGCTGCGCAGCGCGGAGTTCAGCTTCTCCACGTCGCTGGACGGCGGCTGGCAGGCCCTGGCCGGTGTGCAGGCCAGTGGCTATGAGATCCGCCACGGCCGCACCCAGCCCCACGCCGGCCTGCCGCCGCCGCGCGTGGCGCTGCGCAATGCCGCCGGCGAGGCGGTGGGCTGGCAGGCCGGCCAGGTGCTGGGCGTCTACGCCCACGGCCTGTTCGAGCAGCCGGCCGTGCTCAAGGCCCTGTTCGGCCAGGCTGGCCGGTCGCTGGATGCCGTCTTTGATGGGCTGGCGGACTTCATCGACCTGCACTTTCAACCGGGCAAGATTGCGGGCTTGATCGGCTGACGAATTTCCGCATGCGCCGCCTCCTTGCCACCGCCCTGCTCGCCCTGCCCCTGGCCGCCCACGCCTGGGGTTCTGACGGCCACCAGACCGTCGCGACCATCGCTGCCGGCCTCATCAAAGGTACCCCGGCTGAAGCCCGCGTCGCCGGGCTGCTGGGCGACATGCCGCTTTCGCTGGCCTCGATCTGGGCCGACTGCGTGAAGGGCATCGCGCCCAGCCAGGGCTATACCTATCCCGCGCCGGGCAAGTACCCCGCGTGCGCCGCGCTGGAGACGCCCGCACGCATCGCCGAGATGGCCGACTACGTGCGCCGCAACGACCGGCAGTGCCAGTTGGGTCTCGACGAGGACAGCTGCCACAAGCAGACCCACTACGCCGACATCGCCGTGCAGCGCGGCCGCTACCTACCGAAGGTGACCGGCACGCGCCCGGATGACGTCGTCGGCGCGCTGCGTGCGGCCATCCTGGTGCTGCAGGGCAAGCCCTCGCCCGGTCAGCCCAACTTCAAGAACCAACGCGAGGCCTTGCTGGTACTGGTGCATCTGGTGGGCGACATCCACCAGCCGCTGCACGTCGGCAGCGTCTATCTCGACGCCCAGGGGCAGCGTGTCGACCCCGACAAGCAGGGCTTCGATCGCGCCAGCTTCACCATCGGTGGCAACAGCTTGCTGCTCGATCCGGCAATAACGGCGGGATCGAAGAACTTCCATTCGTACTGGGACAACGTGCCTGAGGAATTCAGACCCCAGCATGTCGATGCCGACTGGCTGGCCGAGGCGCGCCAGGTTGGTGCCGACCCAGGCGCCGCGGTCGACTGGCCGCCCCACTGGGCCACGCAGTCACTGGAGCAAGCCGGACGCGTCTTCGACGGGTTGAAGTTCTCGGCCAGGCAGGACTCGCAGTGGGACATCGAACTGCCCGGCGGCTACGGCGCCAGGGCAGACGCCATCAAGCGCCAGCAGCTGACGCGCGCAGGAGCTAGGCTGGCCCGGGTGCTGCAGGCAGCGTTCCCGCGGTAGCCGCGGCGGTGAGGCGTTGATACTTCTGCATCAAGGTCTCCCGGCTCTCGATATGGGCCGGGTTGATCGGGATGCACGCGACTGGGCAGAGCATCACGCACTGCGGCTCGTCGAAGTGGCCGACGCACTCGGTGCACTTGCTCGGCTCGATCTTGTAGAACTCCTCGCCCATCGAGATCGCGTTGTTCGGGCAGGCGGGCTCGCAGACGTCGCAGTTGATGCATTCGTCCGTGATCATCAACGCCATGGAACACCTCCATCGGCCTGGCGGACGAATACGGCAAGCGCCTGCATGCGCTCGCCGCGCGTGGCGGGGCAAGGCATGCCTTGCCGATTCCCGCCCCGCGTGTTTGTGATCATCAGCGCCATCGTCAGCCCCCCTTCCTGCAGCGCTCGTTCAGCCGCGCCAGTACCCCGGGCGACACAAACTCCGCCACCTCGCCGCCCAGCGTCGCGATCTCGCGCACGAAGGTGCTGGACGTGTACTGGTGGTGTTCGCCGGGCGTCAGGAAGATGGTCTCGACCTCGGGCATGAGCTTGCGGTTCATGCCGGCCATCTGGAACTCGTATTCGAAGTCGCCACCGGTGCGCAGGCCACGCACGACGACACGGCCGGCGTGGGTGCGCACGAAGTCGCGCAGCAGACCGTCGAAGGCGATGACCTCGACATTGCCCAGCGGTGCCGCCACTTCCTGGGCCATCGCCAGCCGCTCGTCCAAGGAAAACATGGTCTTCTTGTGATGGCCGACCGCCACCGCCAGCACCAGGCGCTCGAACATCGCGGCCGAGCGGCGCATCAGGTCCTCGTGGCCCAGCGTGATCGGGTCGAAGGTGCCTGGGTAGATGGCCGTGATGGTGGTGCGGGTCGTCATGCGGCCGGATTGTCCTCGCGCCGCAGCAATTGGTAGTGCACGGCGCCGGCTCGGCCCTGGCGCCAGGTCGTGAATCCGGCCGGGGGAGCGATCTCGCCCGGGGATTCGACGTAGATCAGCCCGCCTTCGGCCAACAGCGGCATGGCAGCAGCCAGCGCGCGGTCGAAGAGGTTGTCGGCGAACGGCGGGTCAAGAAAAATGAGGTCGAAGCGGTCCGCGCAGGCCGTCATCCAGTTCAGCGCATTGGCCCGGTGGATGGTGATGGCCGTGGCCTGAAGGCGCTTCTGACTGGCCCGCAGCCCGTCTACCAAGGCCGCCTCGCGCTCGATCATCACCACCGCATCCGCCCCGCGTGACGCTGCCTCGAAACCCAAGGCCCCGCTGCCAGCAAACGCATCAAGCACCCGCCAACCGTCGAGCGTCTGCCCCAACCAGTTGAAGAGGGTTTCGCGAATGCGGTCCGACGTGGGGCGCAGCCCAGGCAGGTCAGGCACGGGCAGCTTGGAGCGTTTCCACTGGCCGCCGATGATGCGAACTTCGCCCATCTACTGGCGGACCGGAATCCCGCGCGCCGCCATCAAAGCCTTGGCCTCGCCCACGGTGTGCTCGCCGAAGTGGAAGATGCTGGCGGCCAGCACGGCGTCGGCGCCGCCCTTCGTGATGCCATCGGCGAGGTCGTCCAGCGAGCCCACGCCGCCCGAGGCGATGACGGGCACGGGCACGGCGTCGGACACGGCGCGGGTCAATTCGAGGTCGAAGCCGCTCTTGGTGCCGTCGCGATCCATGCTGGTCAGCAGGATCTCGCCAGCGCCGAACTCGGCCATCTTGCGGGCCCAATCGACGGCGTCAAGGCCGACGTTCTTGCGGCCGCCGTGGGTGTAGACGTCCCAGCCCGAACCATCCGCGCGGCGCTTGGCGTCGATGGCGACAACGATGCATTGGGCGCCGTACTTGTCGCTGGCGGCACGGATCAGGTCGGGGTCGGCGACTGCCGCCGAGTTGAAGGACACCTTGTCGGCGCCGGCGTTCAGCAGCCGCCGCACGTCGGCCACCGCGCGCACGCCGCCGCCCACGGTCAGGGGAATGAACACCTTCGAGGCGACGGCCTCAATGATGTGCAGGATGAGGTCGCGGCCGTCGCTGGTGGCGGTGATGTCGAGGAAGGTCAGCTCGTCGGCGCCCTGCTCGTTGTAGCGCGCGGCGATATCCACCGGATCGCCCGCATCACGCAGGCCGACGAAGTTGACGCCCTTGACCACGCGGCCGGCGGTGACGTCGAGGCAGGGAATGATGCGTTTGGCAAGCATGACGGGGATACGGAAGCGAGGGCTGAATTATTCCCTCGATGGTTAGGGGCTTCGCGGCGGAACCGAACTGGCGCTCAATCCGTAGCTTCGCAAGTTCCACCACCACAACAGGAGATGACGATGAGACTGACCTCCCCCGCCCTGCTCGCCGCAACCCTCGCCCTGGGCGCCGCCGCTGCCTCGGCTCACCCGGTGACCTATATCGGCACGCTGAGCAACCTCGGTGAACCTGCCGCGGCGGCCGGATCGCTCGGCACGGGCACGGTCAGTGTGATCTTCGATGACGACACCTTCTCGATGAAGGTGAACGTGACCTTCAGCAATCTGACCGGCAGTGTCACGGCCAGCCATATCCACTGCTGCACGGCGGCGGCCGGGGGGGGCTCGGCGGGCGTCGCGACGCCGGTACCGAGCTTCCCGGGCTTTCCCTCGGGCGCGGGTGTCATGTCGGGCACCTATTCGATGACCTTCGACATGACGCAGACATCGAGCTGGAACCCTGCCTTCGTCACGGCCAATGGCGGCAATGTGTCGAGCGCCTTTGCCGCCTTCGCGACCGGCCTGGCCGACGGCAAGGCCTATCTGAACATCCACTCCACGCTGTCGACCGGCGGCGAGATCAGGACCTTCCTCGTGGCTGCACCGGTACCTGAGCCCGAGACTTACGCGCTGATGCTGGGCGGCCTGGGCGCGCTGGCCCTGCTGGCCCGCTGGCGCAGGCGCTGAGAGGCTCTCAGCCGGCCGCTGCGATGAGTTCGTCCGCCCGCACCTGGGCGGCCGTGAAGTCCAGCGCGCCGGTGTAGATGGAGCGGCCGCAGATGACGCCCTCGACGCCGTCGCCCATGACGGCGCACAGGCGTTCGATGTCGGCGATGTCCGAGAGACCACCCGAGGCGATCACCGGGATGGTGAGCGCCTGGGCCAGCTTGACGGTGGCCTCGATGTTGATGCCGGTCAGCATGCCATCGCGGCCGATGTCGGTGTAGATGACGCCTTCGACGCCGTAGTCCTGGAATTTCTGCGCCAGGTCGATGACCTCRTGGCCGGTCAKCTTGCTCCAGCCGTCGGTGGCRACCTTGCCGTCCTTGGCGTCCAGGCCSACGATGATGTGGCCGCCGAAGGCCGTGCAGGCGTCYYKCAGRAARCCGGGGTTCTTGACSGCKGCGGTGCCGATGATGACGTAGCKCAGGCCRKCGTCMAGGTAGCGCTCGATGGTGTCSAGGTCACGGATGCCGCCGCCGAGCTGGATGGGGATCTCGTCGCCGATCTCCTTGATGATGGCCTTGATGGCCGGCTCGTTGACCGGCTTGCCCGCGAAGGCGCCGTTCAGGTCCACCAGGTGCAGGCGCCGCGCGCCGGCATCGAGCCAGCGGCGCGCCATCGCGGCGGGGTCTTCGCCGAAGGTGGTGGAGTCGTTCATGTCGCCTTGCTTGAGGCGGACACAGCGACCGTCTTTCAGGTCGATGGCAGGGATCAGCAGCATGGCCGGGGGCTGAGGGGCTGGAGGGAAAGGAAGGCGGGAGGCAAGAAAGTGCAGACCCGTTCAGGGCTTCCAGTGCAGGAAATTGCGGTAGAGGGCGAGGCCCAGCGCGGCACTTTTCTCGGGGTGGAATTGGGTCGCAAAAATATTATCCCGGGCCACCGCACAGGTAAAGCGAGCACCGTAGTCGGTCTCGCCGGCGCTGTGTTCCGGCAACGCAGTCGTCGCGTAGAAACTGTGCACGAAGTAGAACCAGCTCTCGTCCGGGATGCCATCCCAAACAGCATGCGCCCGCGGTTGGTGCACGCGGTTCCAGCCCATCTGCGGCACCTTGAAGCGGCTGCCGTCTTCCTGCAGCCGGCCTTCCAGGCGGAAGCGCTGCACGCGGCCCGGGATCAGCCCCAGGCCGGGCGTGTCCTGCTCCTCGCTGTGATCCAGCAGCATCTGCATGCCAACGCACACGCCCAGCAGCGGCTTGGTGGCGGCGGCTTCAAGCACGGCTTCCTTGACGCCCGAGTCGGCCAGCTCGCGCATGCAGTCGCGCATGGCGCCCTGGCCAGGCAGCACGACTCGCTCGGCGGCGCGCACCACTTCAGGGTCGCAGGTGATGGCCACGTCGAAACCCTGGCCCTCGGCGGCATGGATGACAGCTTGAGACACCGAGCGGAGGTTGCCCATGCCGTAGTCGACGACGGCAACGGTGCGGGTCATGGCTTCCCCCGGGACAGGTCGACCAGCGCATTGCCCAGTGCCGTCACGGCGGGCTCGGACACGGCTTTGTCGACGCCGGGGAAGGTGGTGCGAAGCTTCCAGATGGAGCCACCGCCACTCCACAGCTGCACATAGCTGCGCAAAACTTCCTTCTCGGGGCGGTCGATCGTGGCCCAGCCCACCAAGACCTCGGTTCGGCTCTGGCCGTGGTTCTCATATTGCGCGACGACGTCGCGCACCTTGGTGTCGGGGTAACGCTGCTGCCAGCCTTTGACGATGCCGCTCATCGCGGACTTGAACTCCTCCAGCAACCGGGGATCTCGCGCAACGTCCTCGACGCGACCCAATTGGGCCTGGTAGATGTAGACGTCGGCCCACATACCGCTCGGATGCTTGTAGCGGATGCTGCAGCCGCCGCCGGGCATGGTGGCTTCGAAGCCATGGGTCATCATGCGCTCGAAGCCCGGGCCCAGCGTCTGGGGCATGTCCTCCTGGGTGCCTGGCCGCGGGCAAGGCTGCCCTTCCTGCGCCATGGCGCCCACGGCCAACAGGCCGCTCAACGCCAGCGCCGCGAGGCTGCGGAGCAAGGCGCGGCTCACAGCGAGCCCTTGGTCGACGGGATCACGCCTGCGGAGCGCGGGTCCGGCGTCGTCGCCATGCGCAACGCGCGGCCAAAAGCCTTGAACATGGTTTCGGCCTGGTGGTGGGCGTTGTGGCCCTTCAGGTTGTCGATGTGGACCGTGGCCAGCGCGTGGTTGACGAAGCCCTGGAAGAACTCGAAGGTCAGCTGGGTGTCGAAGGCGCCGACGCTGCCGGCCGTGAACTTGCAGTCCATGTGCAGGCCCGGGCGGCCGGAGAGGTCGATGACGACCCGCGACAGGGCCTCGTCCAGCGGCACATAGCTGTGGCCGTAGCGCGTCAGGCCGGCCTTGTCGCCCACGGCCTTGGCGACGGCCAGGCCCAGCGTGATGCCGACGTCCTCGACGGTGTGGTGGCCGTCGATGTGCAGGTCACCCTCGCAATGGATGTCCAGGTCCATCAGGCCGTGGCGGGCGATCTGGTCCAGCATGTGGTCGAAGAAGCCGATGCCGGTCTGCAGCTTGGACTGGCCCGTGCCGTCCAGGTTGACGCGCACCGTGATGCGCGTCTCGCGGGTGTTGCGAGTGACTTCGGCGATGCGCGCGGTTGTGGAGGCGTTCAGTTCAGACATGCTTGAATCGCTTGGAGCAGCAGGGTGTTTTCGTCGGGCGTTCCGACCGTGATGCGCACACAGTTCGCTAGCAGCGGGTGCATGGCCGAGACGTTCTTGATCAGCACGCCCCGGGCCCTCAGCGCCGCGAAGGTGGCGGCGGCGTCCTGAACCCTGGCCAGGATCATATTGCCCTGGCTTGGCCAGGGTGTGACACCGGGCATGGCCTGCAAGGCGCTGAAGAGGCGCTCACGCTGCTGGCGCAGCTCGGCGGCCTGGGCGGCGTACACGTCGGCATGCTCCAGCGCAAAGAACGCCGCTTCGGCGTTGAGCACGCTGATGTTGTAAGGCGGGCGCAACTTCTCGATCTGGCCGACCAGCTCTGGCGCGCCCAGCAGGTAGCCGATGCGCACGCCGGCCAAACCGAACTTGCTCATGGTGCGCATGACCAGCACATTGGGCTGGCGGGCCATCAGCGCCAGGCTGTCGGCGCTGGCGAAAGGCTGGTAGGCCTCATCCATGACGACCAGGCCCGGCGCGGCTTTGGCAATCCGCTCGATGACGTCGGCGTCCCACAGCGTGGCGGTCGGGTTGTTCGGGTAGGCCAGGTAGATCAGCGCCGGCTGGTGCCTTTCGATGGCGGCCAGCATCGCCGGCTCATCCAGCTCGAAGTCGTCGGCGCGCAGCGGCACGCCGACAAAGCCCAGTTGCTGCTGGCGCGCCAGGGCCTCGTACATGACGAAGCCCGGCACCGGGGCCAGCACCGTGGCGCCGGGCTTGGAAACGGCGATGGTCAGCAGGCCGATGAGTTCGTCCGAACCGTTGCCCAGCGTGACGCCCACGTCATCGGCCACGCCGGCATGCCGGGCCAGCGCGCGGGCCAGCTCGGCGGTGCGCTCGGCCGGGTAGCGGTTCAGCGCCACGGCGCCGAGGCGCTCACCCAGGGCCTGCTGCAGCTCGGGCGGCAGGCGGTAGGGGTTCTCCATCGCGTCCAGCTTCAGCAGGCCGGTGCTGGGCTGCACGACGTAGGCGTGGGCCGCGCGCACGTCGGGGCGGATCTGGGCGAGGGCTTGGTCGAGGCTCATGGGGCAGTCACGATGGGGTTGAACACCTGCACGCTGTCGAAGACGGCTTCGTGCGGCAGGGCCAGGCTGAGCAGTCGAGTGCAGCCCTGCGCCTTGGCGCTGGCGACGACAAGGGCGTCGGCGAATGGCAGGCCGAAGCGGCTTTCCAGCGACCAGGCGGATTCGACAGTCGCCTGGTCCGTCGCCCACGGACGCCAGTGCTGGTAGCGGCGCACCTCGGCACGCGCATCGCCTTGCGGCATGGGCGGCGTGACCTGGCGCGTGGCCAGCAGGTAGAAGTCGTTCAGCACCTGCACCGACACCCGGCCGGTGCGGGTGGCCCACAGCTCGCGCAGCCAGGCCAGCACCTGCTCGCGCTCAGCGGGGCGGGCGCCGTCCTCGCTGAACAGCAGCACGGAGGTGTCGACGAAGACGGGATCCGCCATCAAAGCACCTGCCTGCCGGGATAGGGCTGCCCGTCGGAGGCCCAGGACCGCTCGCGGTGCAACCAGTCCTGCAACGCCCGCTCGTAGGCGTCGTCGTGGCGCATCTTCTCGCCCAGCAGTTCCCCCAGCAGGCGAGACACGCTGGTGTTGCGCCGCGCGGCTTCCAACCGGGCCCATTCGGCCACGGCGTCATCCATGGACACGGTGACGTTCTTCATGGCATCAAGCGTATCACACGAAGTTCGTGTTGCACGAACTTCGTGTCCAAATACCTCCCGCTTGAATCGATTGAGTTAGCCTTTGCATCCCGTTGTCACTCCACCATCAATGCCCATATCGCCCCTCGCCAAGAAGCCCCTGCAGGCCACCGTGGCCAAGCTCAAGCGCACCGGCCGCGCCCTCGGCAAGCTCAAGCCCCAGGTGGTCAACCCCGTCCAGGCCCTGCAGGACATCAAGGCCAGGCGCGTCGCGCGGCGCACAGCCTCGGGCCTGCAACTGGTGCTGGCCGACCGCATCGACTTCCTGAACCCCTTGCATTGGGATGCACTGGCGGCGCAGACCCTCTTCCTGTCGCGCGACTACCTGCGCGTGCTGGAGCAGCATGCACCGGACAACATCGAGCCGCGCTACGCCATGGCCTATGCCGATGGTGCGCCAGTCGCGGCGCTACTACTGCAGCGCGTGGCCGTCGGCGGCGCCCAGCTGCGCAAGCCCGGCAGCAAGAAGCTGATGGATGCACCCATGGCCGGGCTCAAGGAGCATCTGCTGGTCTGCGGCAACCTGCTCGTCTGGGGCGCGCGCGCCATGGCCCTGGCGCCGCATGCCGATGAGGGCCAGCTCTGGCATGGCGTCTGCGAAGCCATCTACCGGCTGCGCCGCGCCGACAAGCTCGACGGCCAGTCCGACCTGGCGCTGATCAAGGACCTCGGCATGGCCGCCCAGAACGTCTCACCGTCACTGCGCCTGCTGGGCTATCGCAGCGTCGACACCGAACCCGACATGGTGCTGACGGTGCGCCCCGAATGGCGCAGCTGGGACGACTACCTGGCCAGCATGACCTCGGGCTATCGCAGCGCGGCCAAGAAGCTGCTGAAGGACTGCGCCGCGGCCGGCCTGACGCTGCGCGAGGCCAGCGCCGAGGAGCTGCTGGCGCGGGCCGACGAGCTGCATGCTCTCTATGGCCAGGTCCACCAGGCCCAGGGCCTGCGGCTGGCAACGCTGACGCCAGGCTATCTGCCCGCCATGGCCGCCGCCCTGGGCCCGCGCTTCCGCTGCCGTGTGGCCGAGCATGCCGACGGGCGCTGGCTGGGCTTCGTCACCAGCGTGCACGACGGCGACACGACGTTGGGCTACTACATCGGCTACGACCGCGCGGCCAATGCCGAGGCACCGATCTACCTGACGCTGCTGCAGTCCACTGTGCAGGACGCGATCGCCTTCGGTTCGACGCGGCTGAGCCTGGGCCGCACGGCGCTGGAGCCCAAGGCCAAGATGGGCTGTAGACCTGAGCCGCTGAGCTGCGCGGTGCGCCACCGCGTGTCGGCGCTGAACTGGATCACCACCGCGCTGACCAAGACGGCCGAGCACGATGAGCCGCCGGAGCGCAGCCCGTTCAAGGCCGCGCCTGTCGACGCGGCCTAGCTTTCAGCTGTGGGTCACTTCAGTCGAAGTTCGGCTGCGCGTGCATGGGCCTGCAGGCCTTCGCCGTGGGCCAGCTCGCTGGCGATGCGGCCGAGTGTCTGCGCGCCCTCGGCGCTGACTTCGATGAGGCTGCTGCGCTTCTGGAAGTCGTAGACGCCCAGCGGGGACGAGAAGCGCGCTGTGCCGGCCGTGGGCAGTACATGGTTGGGGCCGGCGCAATAGTCACCGAGCGACTCGCTCGTGTAGGCGCCCATGAAGATCGCGCCGGCGTGGCGCAGCAGCGGCTCCCAGCATTGCGGCTCGGCGGCGCTGATCTCCAGATGCTCGGGCGCGATGCGGTTGCTGATCTCGCAGGCCTCTTCCATCGAGCGCGTCAGGATCAACGCGCCGCGGCCGGCCAGCGACGCGCGGATGACGGCCTCGCGCGGCATCTCCTCGACCAGGCGCTCCATGCTGGCGCTGACGGCATCCAGGAAGGCGACGTCCGGGCTGAGCAGGATGCTCTGCGCCAGTTCGTCGTGCTCGGCCTGGCTGAACAGGTCCATCGCCACCCAGTCGGGCGGTGTCGTGCCGTCGGCAATGACGAGGATCTCGCTGGGGCCGGCAATCATGTCGATGCCGACCTGGCCAAACACATGCTTTTTGGCCGAAGCCACATACGCATTGCCCGGGCCGGTGATCTTGTCGACACGCGGGATGGTGGCCGTGCCGTAAGCCAGCGCCGCCACGGCTTGTGCGCCGCCAATGGTGAACACGCGATGCACGCCCGCCACCGCTGCGGCGGCCAGCACCAGCGGGTTGCGCACGCCGTCCGGCGTGGGCACGACCATGATGATCTCGCCGACGCCCGCGACCTGTGCGGGGATGGCGTTCATCAAGACACTGCTCGGATAGGCCGCTTTGCCACCCGGCACATAGATGCCCACGCGGTCCAGCGGCGTGACCTTCTGGCCGAGCAGGTTGCCGTCCTCGTCGCGGTAGCTCCAGCTGCGGCCGCAGGCTTCCAGTTGGCGCTCGTGGTAGGCCCGCACCCGCTTGGCTGCAGCCTGCAGGGCGGTGGCCTGGGCCGGCGTGATCGAGGCCAGCGCGGCCTGCAATTCGGCTTGCGTGATCTCCAGCGCGGCGACGTTGTCGGCCGTCACGCGGTCGAAGCGCGCGGTGTAATCCAGCACGGCAGCGTCACCACGCTCGCGCACATCGGCCAGGATCTCGGCGACGCGGCCTTCGATGGCGGCATCGTCCGCCGCCGACCAGTAGCGCAGGCGTTCGAACTCGGTATCGAAGTCGGGCGCGGCGGTGGAGAGTTGGCGAACGAGTTTCATGCAATGGCCGAGGCAAAGGCGTCGATCAGCGGGCGCAGCGCGTCGCGCTTGAGCTTGAGCGCGGCCTGGTTGACGACGAGGCGGGACGAGATGTCCATGATCTGCTCCACCTCGACCAGCTTGTTCGCCCTCAGCGTGCCGCCGGTGGAGACCAGGTCGACGATGGCCTCGGCCAGGCCGGTCAGCGGCGCCAGCTCCATGGAGCCGTAGAGCTTGATGAGGTCGACGTGCACGCCCTTGTCGGCGAAATGCTGGCGGGCGATCTCGGTGTACTTGGTGGCAACGCGGATGCGCGAACCCTGCTTCACCGCAGCGGCGTAGTCGAAGTCGGCGCGGGTGGCGACGCTCATGCGGCAGCGGGCGATCTTCAGGTCCAGCGGCTGGTAGAGGCCGTGGGAGCCGCCCTGGGCCAGGGCCTGCTCGTGCAGCACATCGCGGCCGGCCACGCCGAGGTCGGCGCCGCCGTATTGCACATAGGTCGGCACGTCGCTGGCGCGCACCAGCACGACGCGAACGCCTTCGCGGTTGGTCGGCAGGATCAGCTTGCGCGAGGTTTCGGGGTCTTCCAGCACCTCGATGCCGGCGGCGCGCAGCAGCGGCAGCGTCTCTTCGAAGATGCGGCCCTTGGAGAGAGCGAGGGTCAGGCCGCTCATTGGGCACTCCACTCTTCGGGGCTCAGCGTCTTCATCGACAGCGCATGGATCTGCTCGCGCATGCGCTCGCCCAGGGCTGCATAGACACGCTGGTGGCGCTTGATGCGCGAGAGGCCGTTGAACTCGTCCGACACGATGGTCGCGAAGAAGTGGCGGCCGTCGCCCTCGACTTCGAGATGCGCGCAGGGCAGGCCTGCGGCAATGAAATCGCGCACTTCTTGCGGGGTCGGGTCGGCCATCACGGGTCCTCGGTGGAAACCCGAGATTCTAGAGACGGCTTAGCTTCTGATCTTGTAGCCGCTCTTCAGCAGCGATAAAGCGAGGCCTGCCGTGACCGCGAAGCTGACCCCGACAACGCCCAGGCTGAGCCAAGGCGACACGTCGCTGACCCCGAAGAAGCCGCGGCGGAAGCCGTCGATCATGTAGAAGAAGGGGTTCAGGTGGCTGATGCCCTGCCAGAAACCGGGCAGCGAGTGCACTGAGTAGAAGACGCCCGACAGAAACGTCATCGGCATGATGATGAAGTTCTGAAAGGCGGCCAACTGGTCGAACTTCTCGGCCCACAGGCCGGCGATCAGGCCCAGCGTGCCCATCAGGCCGGCGCCCAGCACCGTGAACAGCAGCACCCACAGGATGTTGTCCAGGCCCGGCGGCGCAAACCAGGCGGTGACCAGCAGCACGCCCGCCCCCACCGCCAGCCCGCGCACGACGGCCGCGCCGACATAGGCGACGAACCAGGCCGACGGCGACAGCGGCGTCAGCAGCAGGAAGATGAGGTTGCCGGTGATCTTGCTCTGGATGAGGCTGGACGAGCTGTTGGCGAAGGCGTTCTGCAGCACGCTCATCATCACGAGACCGGGGATCAGAAACTGCGTGTAGCCGACGCTGTCGTAGACCTTCACATGGTCTTCCAGCGTGTGGCCGAAAACGAGCAGGTACATCACCGCCGTCAGCACCGGGGCGCAGACCGTCTGGAACGCAACCTTCCAGAAGCGCAGGACTTCCTTCTTGAAGAGGGTGGAAGCACCATTCATGCGTGCTCTCCCTGCATGATTTCAAGAAACACGTCTTCGAGATCGGCGCGACCGATCTCCAGGTCTTCGATGGGAACTCCCTGTCCGCGCAGCTCGGCCAGCGTCGTCTCGACCTCATGGGCGTCATGCGCCGTCACCTGCACGATGCGCCCCGTCACCCGCGCGCGCGCTGCGATGTCAGGCGGCAGCGCGGCATCCGTCTTGAAACGCAGCATCGTGGACGCCGTACCCGCCAACAGCTGCGAGGTGCGGTCCAGTGCCACGATGCGGCCGGCCTTCAGCATGCCAATGCGTTGGCACAGGGCTTCGGCTTCTTCGAGGTAATGCGTGGTCAGCAGCACCGTGTGGCCTTCCTTGTTGAGGCGGGCAATGAACTGCCACAGCGTCTGGCGCAGTTCCACGTCCACGCCGGCCGTGGGCTCGTCCAGCACGATGACGGGTGGGCGGTGCACCAGAGCCTGGGCGACCAGCACGCGGCGCTTCATGCCGCCCGACAGCTGGCGCATATTGGCGTTGGCCTTGTCCGTCAGGCCCAGGTTGTGCAGCAATTCATCGATCCAGTCATCGTTGCCGTGCACGCCGAAATAGCCGCTCTGGATGCGCAGCGATTCGCGCACGCTGAAGAAGGGGTCGAACACCAGTTCCTGCGGCACCACGCCCAGCGCCTTGCGGGCGGCGGCGTAGTCGTCCACCACGTCATGGCCCATGACGCGCACACGGCCTTCGGTGGCCTTGGCCAGGCCGGCCAGCACGCTGATCAGCGTCGTCTTGCCGGCACCGTTGGGGCCTAGCAGGCCGAAGAACTCACCGCAGTGGATGTCGAAACTGACGCCGTCCAACGCCTTCACCTGCCCTCCCCGGTATGTTTTCTTGACGTTCTCGAAGGAGATGGCGGGCGGGGAGGCTGAATTCGGCATGGGGCGCGATTCTAAAAGTCAGCCCTATTTCGGTGCCGATCACTGCCAGAATGACCCGATGACCTGTGCGCCCCCATGCTCATTGCATTCACTGTGCCCCGAGGGGGTGCGTCATCCGCTCTGGGCGGCCGCGCGCTCCTGACATGCCCACCCCCAAACGCCCCCGCCGCACCGCCGAGCGCATCCTGGAGGTCACGCTGGACCTCTTCAACCGCTTCGGCGAGCCGAATGTATCGACGACGCTGATCTCGGCCGAATTGAAGATCAGCCCGGGCAATCTCTACTACCACTACCCGGCCAAGGACGAACTCGTCAACGCGCTGTTTGGCCGCTATGAGGCGGAGCTGAACGAGCTGCTCGCCGCGGCCGACAACGTGCGCAATGTGGAGGACGCGTGGCTGTTCTTCCACATGCTCTTCGAGCTGATCTGGAAGCACCGCTTCCTCTACCGCGACCTGAACGACCTGCTGTTCAAGAACCGCCGCCTCGAAACCCATTTCCAGACCCTGCTCGCCGCCAAGGAGCAGGCGATGCGCCATGTGCTGTCGGGGCTGCACCTGGGCGGCGCGCTGAAGATGGACCTGCGCGAGGCGGCGCCGACGGCCAACGCGATGGTCGTGGTGGTGAGCTACTGGCTGAGCTACGAATACGTGCGCGACCCGCGCCATGCGCTGGAGCCCGACCGCGCCGGCGCAGCGCTGATGCGTGGCGCCTTCCACGCGCTCTCCCTGCTGCTACCCTACCTTGAGCCTGCGTCCAAGGAACACCTCTTCAAGCTCGCCGGCCAATACCAATCATCACAACCCTGATGGAGACAAAAGCGATGGCCAAGTGGACTGCCTTCCCCTACGACAACAGCGCCTTCGTCTACACGCCGGCCACGCTGAAGAAGCACTGGGCGCGGCTGCATGCCGGTGACGCCGAGCCCCTCCCCAAGGACGCCGCGGTGCTGCAGGCCTGGATCCAATTCCATGCTGGTGACTTCCAGGCCGCCTACGACGCGGGCCTTGCCGCCGGCGGCGCCGGCATCACGGTCGCCAACAAGGCCCAGGGTATCTACGCCAACTATCTCGAGAAGAAGGAGAAGGTGAAGCTGGAGATGTTCCTGGAGATCGCGGAGCGTGCCGAGGCGCAGCAGGCCGAGGAGCCCAAGAACCCCAACGCCTGGTACTGGCAGGCTTACGCGATCGGCCGCTACGGCCAGGGCATCAGCGTCGCCAAGGCGCTGGCGCAAGGCCTGGGCAGCAAGGTCAAGAACGCGTTGGAAACCACCATCGAACTCGCGCCCAAGCACGCTGACGCTCACATCGCGCTGGGTGCCTTCCACGCCGAAGTCATCGACAAGGTCGGCAAGCTGCTGGGCCGCACCCAAGGTGCAGACACGGCCACCGGCCTGAAGATGTTCGAGCAGGCCCTCAAGCTCAACCCGGCCAGTGCCATCGCCATGATCGAACGCGCCAACGGCCTCGTCATGCTGGAGGGCGACAAGCGCATGAAGGAGGCCGAGAAGCTGTACGCCGACGCGGCCGCCTGCGAGGCGATGGACGCGATGGAGTTGCTCGACATCGAGCTGGCCAAAGAGGAACTTGAGGAGTAATTCACGGTACCGATCGCAGATCGTGACGGAGTTCACGACCCGATCTCCCGTGCCTCCGGGGGTGCAAGTCAGCGCGTCGCGGCGTAAGCTTCGTCCCCACCAGCCACCCCCCACACGAGACCGCGCCATGAAGTTCCTGATCCCCGCTTTCGCTGCCGTCACCGTCTTTGCCGCCCAAGCCGGCAACAACGCCACGCCCGAGCAGGCCGAACTGCGCGCCGAGTGCGCCAAGAGCTACACCGACACGAGCAGCGTCGCCACGCCGGTCGCGTCCAACGAATATCAGTTCGTCTACGCCAACGGCAAGTACAAGGGCGAAGCCAAGCCCGGCAAGCTGCTGGCTTGCACCGAAGGCCAGTACGCCGCCTACCTGGACAAGGCCGACCCGGCCAAGGTGATGGCCGCCTACCCGACGGCCGCCGGCCGCCCGACCGCCGCCAAGAAGAAGGCCGAGCCCTTCCGTCTGTAAGCCGTCCATGAATCGCTGCTGATTGTTTCAAAGCGTCAGCCAGCAAGGCGCCCTGCGGGGCGCCTTTTGTTTTTCCGGCGCGGCCGACCTAATGTTGAAAGTCACTGGACTTTCCAAGGAGCCACGCCGTGAAGATCCTCATCGCCACCCTGGCCTGCCTGGCCGGCACCGTTGCCCTCGCAGATGACGCTGACGTGCACAAGGCCCGTTCCGAATTGCGCACCGGCTGCGCGCAAAGCTACGCCAGTTTCAGCGCCCATCACCCAGCCGGCAATGCGCCCGAGTACCGCGGCGACAAATACCCCGGCGACGCTCAGTACTACGGTGACGCCAAGCCCTGCACCGAAGAGCAGCTCGCGGCCTATCTCGACAAGGCCGACCCTGCCCTCGTCATGCGCGCCTACCCTTCCGCCGCCGGCCGCCCCAAGGCCAAGAAGCCGGCCACAGCGCCTTCCGCGCCCAAGGGCTGAGTCCGATGCAAAGGCGCCTTCGGGCGCCTTTTGATTGGTGCAGTGCGGCGTGCATTTGCTTGCACTTAGGCGTAGCCTTGGGCTCACCTTGAGCAGCAAGGAGGTCCGCCATGAGAACCCTCGCAGTCACCATTGCGTCTCTGGTCACCGCGCTGCCGGCCTTCGCGGCCGACACACCGGCCAGCCACGCCCAGGCCGTGTTGCACGATGGTTGCGCCCAGGCCTATGCCAGCCACGTCGCCACCTACTACGCCGCCGGCGCGGTGGCGCCGACCTTCACCGGCGAACGCCCCAAGGGCGACCACCGGTACTACAACGACGCCAAGCCCTGCGACGAAGCGCAGTTCGCGTCCTATCTGGAAAAGGCCGACCCGGCCACGGTGACGATGGCCTATCCCACCGCTGCCGGCAAGGCCAAGCCCAAGAAGGCCAACGCCGTCACGACGGCGGCGGTGCCCAAGTCGAAGTGAGCAGGCCCCTCGCTCAGTCTTGCCCGGCTGAACGCAGGCAAGCCTGATCGGTCCCCCGAGGGGACGGCGATGCTTGCGGCATTGAGCCGCAAGCACATCGCCGAACGGGCCGGCTTGGGAGCGGCCCGGCGCTCGGCCCGACGACCATGCGATGACCAAATGAGAGCAATCTCAGGCTGCATCCTGCCCCCACGGCATCATCAGCGCCAGCATCAGCAGCTTCTCGAACTCCGGTGCAAAGTTGGCGATGATGGCCTCGGGGTCGGGGCACAGGCCGGTGTCGGTGATGAGGCCGAACTGCACGCGGCCGGCGTAGGTCAGGATGCTGACGCCCATGCCGATGTCGCCCGACTGCGGCACCCAGAACATCACCTTCTCCACCGTCGAGCCGCAGAACTTGAGCGCCTCGGCCGGGCCCGGCACATTGGTCATCACCGCCGTCGCCTTCTTGGCGAAGAGGTTGAGCATCGCGTGCTGCACGGGCTTGATCAGCAGGCCGGCGACAGACAGCAGGCCGAAGGCCATCACCGGCTGGAAGCTGCCCTTGAGCTCGCTCATGCGCGCGCGCACCGCGAACAGCCGCTCGATGGGGTTGGCGATGCCGATGGGCAGCACCAGCGGCACCAGGCCGAAGCGGTTGCCGAGTTGCCAGGCCTGCTCCAGCGGGCGCAGATTGACCGGCACCATGGCGCGGATCTCCTTGCCCGCCGGGTCGTCGCCCTTGTCCGCCAGGTAGCGGCCGATGGCGCCGGCCGCGCAGGCCAGCAGCACGTCGTTGATGGAGGCGCCCAGGGCCTTGCCGACCGCCTTGACCTCGTCCAGCGCCAGGCTGTCGTCCCAAGCCACGGTCTTCTTCGAACCGGGCTTGCCCTTGAGGCGGGTCGGCGAATCGTCGGGCATCAGCGCGAAGGCGGCCACGTCGGACACGGCCTGGTAGCCCATGCGGGCCATCTCCAGCGACGAATCCATCGGCGTGTCACCACGCATGGCCAGGTCCACGCCCTTGGCCACACCCTTGCCCGTCATGCCGATGGCCTTGACGGTCAGGTTGCTGATCGGGCGCAGGAAGGCGTCGAGCAGCCAGTCGGCCTCACCGGGCTCTTCAACATCTTTTGCCGCGCGCTTGGGCGGCGCCTTGCCGCCATCGGTGATGGACAGCATGACGGCGATCAGCGCGATGCCGTCGGCAATGCAATGGTGGATGCGGGCAATCAACGCGCTCGTGCCGTCGCCCATGTCCTCGATGAGCTGGAACTGCCACAGCGGGTGGGCTGGGTCCAGCGCTTCAGAGCACAGCTCGGCGACGCGCTCGCGCAGCACCTCGTCACGGCTCTGGCCGCGCAGGGGCAGCGGCACCTCGGCGACGACGTGGCGGGCGATATCGAAATCCTTGTCGGCCACCCACTGGGCACCCAGCAAGGCGTCCTCGACGACCTTCTGCCGGAAGCGTGGGTACTGCAGCAGCCGTTCGGCCACGCGTTCGCGCAGCGCGGCCAGCGTGATGCCGGGGCGGATGGACCAGACCCCGACGATCATCATCAGGTTGGCCTCGGTGTCCATGCGCAGCCAGGCGGTATCCACCTTGGACATGCGTTCGCTGCTGGGGCCCATGCGTCTCCTCGGATTCGTTATTGGCCGGGCCTAAACTCGGCGGCCCGTCGGTCGATTGTCATGAGAATCGACGCCCCAATCAGCCTGGAGAACCCCCGTGAGCCTGAAAGACCAATTCGAAGCCGCTGTCGCCGACTCCAAGAACCTGGCCGAGCGGCCGGACAACATGACGCTGCTGAAGCTCTATGCGCTCTACAAGCAGGGCAGCGCCGGCGACGTCGACGGCAAGCGCCCCGGCTTCACCGACATGGTCGGTCGTGCCAAGTGGGACGCMTGGAACRASCTCAAGGGCACGAGCACCGATGACGCGATGCAGCAGTACATCGACCTCATCGAATCCCTGAAGTAAACCGGCGCCGTCGGCGCCCAAGAACCGGCTGGGCCTGTGCTCAAGCCGGTTTCTTTTTGGCCGGTGCCTTCTTCTTGCCGGCCGCCAGCAGCGCATCGAGTTCCTTCTCGATCTCGCCCTCGATCGTCTTCTTGAAGGCGCCGAGCAGGAAGCCAAGCTGGGCCACCAGGTCGAAGTGGTCGGCCGCCACGCTCAGCTCGCCCTTGACGCCGGAGCGCGTGAACTCCACGGTGTCGCCGTCGTCACCCTCATGCACCGTGCATTCCATGTCGAACTTCTCTTCGACCTGCTCGGCCCATTTCCAGGCAATCTCGCGGGCCTTCTTCAGGCCCAGGTCGTGGTCTCGGTGAATGCGGATCTCGGCCATCAGCGGCTCTCCGTTGTCTCGTGCACCCCACTCTAAGCGAGAAGGGCGGTGCCACTGCCGTGGGCGCATTTGCCTCCATACTTAGGCGCAGAAAAGCCTGGCGCAAAGCCAGCCGAAGCCCAGGGAGGATCCATGCGCCTTGTCGACCCCGACCCGCTCTGCCTCGACCCGCTCATGGAGGGGCTGACGCATTTCCGTGCGCCCGAGCCCGACCATGAACAGGCTGTCTACTGGTTCCGCGTCGCCGCCGACGCGGGCGACGCCGAGGGACTGGCCATGTTCGCGCTCTGCCAGCTTGAGGGCCTGGGCCTGCCGCGGGACCCGGTGCAGGCCCGTGAGCGCCTGGAGCGCGCCTCCAGCGAGGGCAGCCTGACTGCCAAATTCCATCTAGGCCGCATCCTCGTCGCCGGCTGGGGTGGCGACCCCGATGCACCGCGCGGCGTGGCGCTTTACACCGTCGCCGCATCCCAAGGCCATGCCGATGCCACCTTCAACCTGGCCGCCTGCCTGGAGTCAGGATGGGGCTGCCAACCCGACCGGCTGGCAGCCAAGGCCCTGTACATGCGCGCCCGCGCCATGGGCAGCCGGCTGAAGGCGCCAGGCCTGCGCATCCGCGAGCGCGAGCTGGAGGCGGTGCGCGAACTCGCGCGTCGCATGGAGCACGGCGGCGAACTTGCGCGCGCCATCGAGGAGCGCCAGCACGAGATCATGCTGATTCACGAGCTCGCGCAGACTCCGGCACGCAAAGCCATGCTGAGCGCCAGGCAGCGCCGCCGGCTGCTGCACGTCGCCAGCGCCACGGCCATCATCGCGGGCCTCGCCGCGGTCCTGGCCGGCCTGTTCGGCCTGTTCGGCTGGCGCAACAGCCACCCGCTGGCGCATGATTCCGGCCCCACCTCCATCGCATGAACATGCGCAGCAGCCAGCCGCTTAACACCCATTTGATAGACGTCGGCCCCCTTGTCTACGGCTGCATGGCCCTGGGCGGCGACTGGGGCGATGGCCCCATCACCGAGACCGACATTCCCCATGCCCACACGGCCATCGAGGCGGCGCGGGGGCAGGCGTTGCCATGAGGGAAACGCTGCCGCTCATGCAACGGATCGAATCGATCCAGCCAGGCTTCAGCACCGCCGATGCTGAGTACCCTGAGCTTGGCTTGGCCGGCGGTGTGCTGAGCCTCACGTTCCAAGACTGGTCAGAAAAGCCAATCCGCATCCAGTTCCTTCAAGTCTGTGCATTCCGCTGGCAAGAAGCTGAGCAACTGCTTGAAGGAGAGTCATACGACGGCTCCTGCGAGGTCATTCATTCGGAATGGCTCGCTCGGCACGTTGAAAGCGGCTCGGTGCCTCCAGATTCAAAGCATCGCCATCTGCGCTTCAACTTCAACGCTTGCGGCCAGTTGGATGTTCTCTGCGTCTCATTCAACGTCGAGGTAAAGGTTTAACTGCGCACTGACGGTTGTTTCGGATGCAGCCTCGCCATCGTCAGCGCGTCCACGTAGACGCCATCACGCAGCGCATAGGCCCTGAGCCGCCCTTCGTGCTCGAAACCATGGCGCTCGTACAGCCGGATCGCGCGCTCGTTGTCCTGGTAGACCGTCAGCTCCACGCGCAGAACCTGCGCCCAGTTGTCGGCGTAGTCCAGCAGGGCGGTCATCAACGCGCTGCCGATGCCCTGCCCCTGCGCCGCGGCCGACACCGAGATGCCCAGCGCCATTGCGTGGCGGCGGCGCACTTGGGCGCCGACCGGGTGCAGGCCGGCGCTGCCGAGCAGCTTGCCGTCGCGTTCGGCCAACAGGAACAGCTCGGGCGAGCCAGCGGCGGGTGGCATGCTCAGGCGCTGTTGCCACAGTTCTGCATTGGCGTAGGGCAGCTGCAGCAGGCCAGGAAAGATGTCCGGCTCGGCCAGATGCTCGGCAACCGCAGCGGCATCACTGGGCCGGACGCGTCGCAGGATCAGTGTCATAAGTGCCTCCCTCAAGGCTCTTCAATGTAGCCCGACGCTCCTCGCGCGCGAGCGGCTTCAGCCGTTCGACGGCCGCGTGAAACTTCACCCAGTCGCGCCCTTCGCGCTCGAACAGGCGCGTGAAGGCCGGCACCAGTTCGTCATAGGCAGAAAGGATCGCGAAGCTGGCGTTGTTGGCACGCTGGAACCAGGCTTCGTAGCCTGGCGCCTCCTTGGGGGCACGTTCGCGCAGCTCGGCCATGACGGCGGCTTTGGCTTCGGCACGCGCCTCGGCCGGGCCGGCGTAAACCGCTTTGAGCTTCTCCCGCCCTTCGCGCGCCAGCGCCAGGAAGCGCGCCCGCCGCGCCCGCCCGGCCTCGAAGGCAGCCAGGGCCTCGGGCTTGGCCGCCAGCCATTCGCGGGCACCGAGCATCTCGACGGCGGTGGCATAGGCCTCGTTGAAGCCGGTGTCGTCGCTGGTGTAGACGCGCTGGTGGGTCAGCTCGTGAAAGATCATGGCCGCCAGTTCGCCCTCGGGGTAGCGGATGAAGGTGTTCAGCAGCGGGTCGCCGCCGAACCAGCGGCTCCAGCCCAGCGTCGAATAGGCGGGAATGGGCTGCACCTGCACCTCCCAGCCCTCGGCCTTCAGCTCGTCGGCGTGGCGTTGCGCGGCATCGCGGTCGAACCAGCCCTGGTAGCCGGCGCAGCCCATGATGGGGTAGCACCAGGTCTTGAGCTGGAAGCCGAACTCGGGCGCGGCGACGATGTTCCAGACGACGGCTGGCCGCTTGAGGTCGGCATAGCGGCGGTAGCTGTTGTTGTCGGGCAGGGCCAGGCGCGCGGTGGCGAAGTCGCGCATCTGCTGCGTCAGCTTCAAGCGCTCGGCCAGCTCGGGCGGGGTGGCCGGGTCGGCCAGCCAGTCGCTGACCGGCCTGGCCGCGCGAACGATGCCCAGATGGCCGCCGGCGGCCTGGCCCCAATGGCCCACGGCGCCGCAGCCGCTCAGGGAGAGCGCGGCGACGGCAATGAGCAAGGCGCGTGGAGAGATCAAGCGAGATCGCGGTGCAGGCGGAGCCGCGATTGTCACCACCCGCTTCGCCACGCAGGTAACTGTCAGCGCAGCACCACCGTGAGCACGGTGCCCGCGGGCACGCGCACGCCGCGGCGCTGGTAGCGCGTTGCGCCGGCCGGCACCTGATCGTCCAGGTAGGTGTGCCCGGTGCGGCCGAAGCGCGTCAGTCCGCTGATGGGCGCAGCCTTGCGGCTGGTGGCCTGCTGCGCGGTGTCGGTGCCCATCAGCCACRGCCCTTCCCACTGCACCTGCGGGAAACCATAGCCCCAGGGCGCATGGCGCTGCGGCATGCCGCCGAACACGCTGCTGCCCAGGCGCTCCCACTCGTCGGCCAGGCCCTCGCTGCCGGCGCGCCGCAGCAGCGTGTCCAGGCAGCTGTAGCTGCTGGCCGTCGCGCTGCAATCAGTCACCAACTGGCGCCACCAGCCGCTGCCGTAGCGGCGGTTCAAGAAGGCGGCCAGGCTGCCGCCGGCTCCATAGTTGGCGCTGTCGGCGTCCTCCAGCCAGTCGATCATGGCCACGCTGCCACCAGAACGGAGGTAGCTGGGCAGCCTGAAGATGACGATCTTGTTGGCGCCCGGCGTGATGGTCTCAGCCAGCAGGTCTTCGGTGGCCATGGCAGCCGTCTCTTCCAACCAGGCGTCGTGCAGCAGGCCGCGCTGGATCGTGCCCTGGTGATAGGTCACCATGTGCGTGAGCTCGTGCACCAGCGTGGACGCGTAGAAGGTCGGGTTGCTTGCCAGGCCCGTGCCGTTCACGAAGAAGGCCAGCGCTTCGTTGGAATTCGCGTAGCGGCTGTTGCGCCAGCGGTAGGAGTTGTTCAGCCCATAGAAGTAGCCGGCCGCGGAGGCGTCGGCGCCCATGTGGTCGGTGACGACAATGTTCACGTCCTGCGGCTGCGCCGCGCTTTCCTGGATCAGCCACGGCCGGTTGGCCACCTCGCTGCCGCCCCAGACGTCGCCGAGCATGGCGATGACGCGCGCAAAGCCGCCCTGGTCGCCGCAGAAGCTGCGCTTCAGGGGCTCGATCTGGGCCGCTTCGACCGTGCGGGCCGTGGTCAGCGCCTGGTCCACCCAGAAGACGAGGCGACGGCCGGTTCCGGTGCTGCAGGTGCTCAGCACGCTGGCCGTGAACGGCACGGGCTTGGCGGGATCGTCATAGAGATCGTTCCAGATGCGTGTGCTGCCGACCTCGGCGGCGGCGAGGGCGCGGCGGCGCGGCTCGATGGCGCTCTCCGGCAGGGGCCGAGCAGGCAGTTGCTGATCCTGCAGATCCTCCAGCGACTGTTGCTGCTGCAGGCCGAGCATGCGCGCGTGCAGGGCGTCGTGATGGGATTCGTCGGCAGCTGATGCACTGGCAGCCTGGATTCGGGCGTTCGGTGCCGCGCCCAGGCTGACCACCGCCGCGCTGCCGCTCTTCGGTAGCTCGGTGGCATCGCTGGCCTGGCCGTTGCTGAATACCAGCGTCACGGACTGCCCAGGCTGCACGTTGGCGATGTCCACGTCGACCAGTTGGGACGTGGCGCCGGCGTTGCGCAAACGCCAGACACCAACGCCGCTGCCGGCATAGCCCCCATCCGCAGCCACCGCACAGTGCAGGCCGCTGCAGCCTGGCAAGAGTGAGCCTGCAGCACGTGCCACTGGCGAAGGCTGTGCTTCGACCTGGACGGTGGTGCTGGCCCGCGCCGTCACGCCGGCACTGTTCTGCGCTACGGCCGTGGCGGTGAAGCTGCCCGCCTGGGCGAAACGGCGCTCCACGGTGAGGCCTTCGGCCGCTGCGCCGTCGCTGAACTCCCAGCGCCAGTTGACACCATTCTGCGTATCACCAGCGGTGAACTGCACGTACTCGCCGGCGTAGAGCTGGGTGGCCGAGGCGCTGAGGCGCACGACCGGGTCTGGCACGGCGGGCGCCGTTGGCGGCGTCGGCGTCGGCGTCGGTGTCGACACACCGCCACCGCCTCCACCGCCGCCGCAGGCGGCAAGCAGCATCAGTCCACAGGCAGCCGCCACATGGCGCAGCCCAGCCTTGAAGAGGCCCTCCATCGTTCTCCCTGTCCTTGTGTTCTCGGCACCGCATCCTCGTGCGTGGCGCCGGGCACGGATTGTGCCAACGCGTCCCGGCGCATCGCGCCGTTAGCCGCCCCGTTCAGACGTCAAAAATCACGTCAGAAAAGTTCAGGCAGCTTCAACCTGCACCAGGCAGTCGTAGAAAGCCGGGGCATTGCCCATATCCGTCAGGCGCTGGTGGGTGACCTCGTTGACATTGCTGCCCTGCACGCCGAGCTTGCGCCACCACACGCCCAGGCCGTTGACGACGCCGGGCCGCGCGCGCGTGCTGACCTTGAGCTTGGCCACATAGCGACCGCGGTCGTTGAACGCGGCCACCAGGGCGCCATCGACGAGGCCGCGCTCGACGGCATCGCCGAGGTGCATCTCGATGATGGGCTCGCTCTCGATGTCTCGCAGGCTCTTCACGTTGACAAAGCTGCTGTTCAGGAAGTTGCGCGCCGGCGGCGAAATCATGGCCAGTGGGTAGCGCGCGGCCAGTTCGGGCGAGCTTTGCGCGCTTTCGTAGTTGGGCACGTAGTCGGCGCCGGCGGCCTGCGCGCGACCGTTGGGGGTGCGGAAGCCGCCCTCGGCAAATGGCGCCTCGGGAATGGGCAGGGGCTGCCAGCCCTGCTCGCGCAGCAGGCCCATGTCGATGTCTGACGTGAAGGCCTGCGCGGCCAGGTCCTCATCGCTGTCCTTGAAGCAGGGATCCGTCAGGCCCATCGCCGCGGCCAACTCGCGGAAGATCTGCGTGTTGGTCTTGGCTTCGCCCAGCGGCGCAACAGCCGGCTGGTTCATCAGCACATCGGTGTGGCCATAGGAGGTGTGCACGTCCAGGTGCTCGAGCTGGGTCGTGGCGGGCAGCACATAGTCGGCCAGGTCGGCCGTGTCGGTCATGAAGTGCTCGAGCACGACGGTGAACAGGTCCTCGCGCTGAAAGCCCTTCACCACCTTGGGCGACTCCGGCGCGACGGCGACGGGATTGCTGTTGTAGACAATCAGCGCCTCGATGGGCGGGGCGGCCTGCAGCAGCGCGTCGCCGATGGTGCTCATGTTGACCATGCGCGGTGTGCGCCCGGCGAGCAGGCCCGGGCGTTCCAGATCCGGGTTCTTGTACGGCGCGTTCCAGCCCGAGGCCGACAGCAGCACGCCACCGCTCTGGTGGCGCCAGGCGCCGGTCAGGCAGGGCAGCAGCGCGATCAGCCGCACCGCATTGCCGCCACCGCGAACGCGCTGCAGGCCGTAGTTCATGCGGATGGCGGCGGGTGTCGTGGTCGCGTAGTCGCGGGCCAGACCGCGCACTTCGTCGGGCGTGACGCCGCAGACCTCGGCGACGCGCTCGGGCGGCCAGTCCAGGGCCTTGCCGCGCAGTTCGTCCCAGCCGTCGACGTGGTTGTCGATGTAGTCCTGGTCCAGCCAGCCGTTTTGGATCAGCTCATGCATCAGGCCCAGGGCCAGCGCACCGTCGGTGCCGGGCAGCACGGCGATGTGCTGGTGGCATTTGTCCGCCGTCTCGGTCTTGCGCGGATCGATGCAGATCAGCTTGGCGCCCTCGCGCTTGGTCTGGTTCGCATAGGTCCAGAAATGCAGGTTGGACGCAATGGAGTTGCTGCCCCAGATGATGATGAGCTTGGCGCCAGCGAAGTGGCGCGTGTGCATGCCCAGCTTGTGGCCATAGGTGGCTGCCAGGCCGGCGCCGCCGGCGGAAGCGCAGATGGTGCGGTCCAGCCGCGCAGCGCCGAGCGCGTTCCACAGCCGGCCGGCCATGGCCTCGCCCTGGATCAGGCCCATGGTGCCGGCGTAGCTGTAGGGCTGGATGCACTGCGGGTCCTTCACCGCCTGGAGCCGGGCGGCGATGTCGGCGATGGCTTCGGCCCAGCTCACCTGCACGAAGCGCGGCGCTTCGGTCTTCTTGCTGACCCTCTTCAGCGGRTGCAGCASKCGCTCGGGGTGGTAGGTGCGCTCGGGRTAGCGCGACACCTTGGTACACAGCGCGCCGTGCGTGTTGGGGTGGTCGGCGCGGCCCTGCACCTTGATCACGCGTTCGTTTTCGACGGTGATCTGCATCGCGCAGGTGTCGGGGCAGTCGTGGGGGCAGGCGCCGAAGACGGTACGGGTGTGCATGTCGATCAGGCAATCGCAAATCAGGCTGAGCCGCGATTGTCGCAATCCGCACCGCCCCCTGCTCAAAGTTGGCTCATACCCCCATCGACAACGATCTCGCTGCCGACGATGAAGGCCGACTCAGGCGCGGCCAGGTGCAGCACCGTGGACGCAATCTCCTGCGGTGTGCCGAAGCGGCCCAGTGGCACCTGGCTCTGGATCTGCGCGGCGACCTGCGTCAGYGTGTCGGCGTCGAAGCCCAGCTTGCCGTACAGCGGCGTGGTCACCGGGCCCGGGCTGATGACGTTGACGCGCGCGCCCTGCGGCAGCAACTCGGCCGACAGCGTCTTGGCCATCGAGATCAGCGCGGCCTTGCTGGCGGCGTAGATGGCCGAGTTGGGCATGCCGATATGGGCATTGATGGAGCCGTTCAGCACGATGGACGCGCCGCGGGCCAGCACCGGGCGCAGCGCCTGGATCAGGAAGAAGGCGCCCTTGGCATTGGTGTTGAACGTGCGGTCCCACAGGTCTTCGCTGGCATCGGCCAGGGATGCGAACTCGGCGATGCCGGCGTTGACGAACACGGCATCCAGCTGACGGCCGGCGGCGGCGAGGTGGGCACCCAGCGCGCGGGCGCCGAGCACGTCAGACGCATCCAGCGCCACCAGCTCGAAGCCTTCGGTCTCGTGCTGCTTGCCCGGGCGGGCGGTGACGATGACGTGGGCGCCTTCGGCCTTGAAGGCGCGGGCGGCGGCCAGGCCGATGCCGGAGGTGCCGCCGGTGACGAGGACGGTCTTGTTGGTGAAGCGTGAAGACATGATGGTTTCCTTTGGGTCTGCGGTTAGCGGCTTGTTTGCCGTGGACTCGATACTCGGATTCAGCGTCCCTTTTGACGCACGGCCGTGTTGGCCGACTCGTGCAAGGCTTTCGAACATCATGCTCAGCGACGACGAGATCCAGTTGATGGAGGCCATCGGGGCCAGCGGCAGCCTGACGCGCGCCGCGGCCAGCCTGGGCAAGGCGCCGTCGACCGTGTCGTACACGCTGCGCCAGATCGAGACCCGCTTCGACGCCCTGCTCTTCGACCGTCGCCGCTACCGGCTGCAGCTCACGCCCGCCGGCGCCCTGCTGGTGCGCGAGGCCACGCGGCTGCGCGACGACATGCAGCGCCTGACGCGGCGCGTCACGCAGGTGGCCAAAGGTTGGGAGGACCGGCTGTGGATCGTCACCGACGAGCTGATCGCCTTCGAGAGCCTGATGCCGGTCATCCAGGACTTTGATGCGCTGGCTTCGGGCGTGAGCCTGCGCATCACGCACGAGGTGCTGGGGGGCACCTGGGAGGCGCTGGCCGAGGGCCGAGCCGACCTCGTCATCGGCGCGACGAACGAGCCGCCCACGCAGGCCGGTGTGCAGTGGCGTGAGCTGGGCGTTCTGAGCTGGGTCTACGCGGTGTCACCCCGCCACCCGCTTGCCAAGGTCAAGGGGCCGCTGACGGCCGAGCAGATGCAGGCCCACCGCGCCATCGTCGTGGCCGACAGCTCGCGCCGTGGCGATGGCCGAGCCTATGGCCACGGCGCCGGCCAGGCCACGCTGGCCGTGCCGAGCATGACGGCCAAGATTGCCGCCCAACGCGCCGGGCTGGGCGTGGGCTGGCTGCCGGAGGTGCGCGTGGCCTCGCTGCTCAAGCGTGGCGAGCTGGTGGCCAAGCAGGCCAGCGTGCCGCGCGAGCCCAACACGCTTTACCTGGGCTGGCGCGCCGGGGACGGCCGGGCGCTAGCCTGGTGGCTGGAAAAGCTCGGCGAGCCGCGGCTGTGCGCGCGGCTCGTCAATGGCGTGGACGGCTACGCCTGATCAGGCCGCTCAGGCGGGCAATGCCTTGCGGAAGCCGATGGCGAAGCGGTTCCAGGCATTGATGGTCGTGATCGCCAGTGTCAGGTTGACCATCTCGGCCTCGTTGAACTCGGCCGTGGCGGCGGCGTAGTCGGCGTCGCTGGCGTGGCCCTGGGTGATCAGCGTGATCGCCTCGGTCCAGGCCAGGGCGGCGCGCTCGCGCGGCGTGAACAGCGTCGTCTCGCGCCAGGCCGGCAGCACGTGCAGGCGGCGCTCGCTCTCACCGGCCTCGCGGGCGTCGCGGCTGTGCATGTCCAGGCAGAAGGCGCAGCCATTGATCTGCGAGGTGCGCATCTTCACCAGCTCGATGAGGCTGGGCTCCAGGCCCAGCTTGGCGATGCTGCCTTCCAGCGTCAGCATGGCCTTGAGGGCGGCGGGAGAGGCGGTGTAGAAGTCGATGCGGGGGGTGGTCATGAGATGCTCCGGTGGGTGGGGTTGGGGTGCACGAATGTTGAATCCCAGGCGCCGCGCCAAGCAGTCCAATCCCGACCAAATCGAGCAGGCCACCGGATGGATCTCCACATCGTCATCGACCGCGACCAGCCGCTGGGCGAGCAGTTGCTGCGCCAGCTGCGCGGCCTGATCCGCAGCGGCCGGCTGGCCACCGGTGCCCAGCTGCCACCCACACGGCTGCTGGCCGAGCAACTGGGCCTGGCGCGCCAGACCGTGGCCGAGGCCTATGAGCGGCTGACGCTGGAGCAGCTCATCGAGGCGCGGCGCGGGCGCGGCAGCTTTGTGCGCGCGCTACCGGCGGCCGAGGCCGAACGGCCCGTGGCAACCACCGTGCGCCTCGCCAGCGCAGAACGCATCGCCGCCTTCCAGGCCCTGCCGGTGCCGCTGCTGCGCTTTGCCGACAACCCGCTGGCGCGCTGGGATTTCATCGGCGGCTCGCCCGAGCCCGCCCTCTTCCCGCACGAGGACTGGCGCCGCCATCTGCACGCGGCCCAGCGCCAGCTCGGCCAGGGCGGCGCGCATGCCCCGCCGGCCGGGCTGGCCGCGCTGCGCGAGGCGATTGCCGAACACCTGGCCTATGCCCGCGGCGTGCGCTGCTCGGCGGCGGACGTCATCGTCACCCAGGGTGCGCAACAAGCCTTTGACCTGCTCATTCGCGTGCTGGTCGGGCCCGGCGATGTGGCGGCCATAGAGTCGCCCGGCTACCCGCCCATCACCGGGCTGCTGCAGGCCCAGGGCGCGCGCATCGCCCCCGTGCCGGTGGACGAACAGGGGCTGGTGACCGACGCGCTGCCGCCCGACGCCAAGCTCGTCTACACGACGCCGGCCCATCAGTTCCCGCTCGGCGTGGCGATGAGCATGGAACGACGGCGTGCGCTGCTGGCCTGGGCGGCGCGCACGGGCGCCGTCGTCATCGAGGACGACTACGACAGCGAGTTCCGCTTCGAGGGCCAACCGCGCGACAGCCTGCAGGGGCTGGACACGGACGGCCGCGTGGCCTTCGTCGGCAGCTTCTCCAAGACGCTGGCGCCGTCGCTGCGGCTGGGCTATGTCATCGCACCGCCGGCCTTGCGCGACGCGCTGCTGCACGCCAAGCACCTGGCCGACGTGCACGGCCCCAGCCTGCTGCAGAACGTGCTGGCCCGCTTCATGGCCGAAGGCAACTACCGCAAGCATCTGCGCCGCTGCGTGGCCGAGTATGCACAGCGGCGCGAGCGGCTGATGGCGGGCTTTGCCGGGCCGCTGGCGCCATGGCTGACGCTGCTGCCCGCGGAGGCTGGCTTCCACCAGGCGGCGCTGTTCAAGCCGGGCGTTGCCATCGACGCACCGCAGCTCGCGGCGCTGGCCCGGCGCGTGGACGTGGGGCTGTATCCGCTGCAGGCGTTTGCGGCCGGGCGGGACGGCTTGCTGATGGGCTTTGGGCGCGTCACGCCCGATGGCATAGCCGAGGCACTGAGCCGCGTCGCCGAGCTGCTGACCTAGGCGGCCGGCAGTGTCAGACGCGCGATGCAGCCCGTGGGTGCCGCCGGCAGCAACTCGGCGCTGCCGCCGTGGCGCTCTGCAATCTCACGGGCTATGGCCAGTCCCAGGCCGCAACCCTCGCCATGGGCCGAGCCGCGCACGAAACGCTCGAAGGCGCGCCCGCGCAGCTCGGGCGTGAGGCCGGGGCCGTTGTCCTCGACGTCCAGCCACACGTCGTCACCCGCGCGGCGCAGCTTGACGGTGATGGCCGCGCCACGGCCGGCATAGCGCACCGCGTTGTCAATCAGGTTGACCAGGGCCTCTCGCAGCAGCAGCTCAACGCCCTGCACGCTCACGCCCGCGTTGACGATGTCCACACCCAGGTCGCAGCCGGCGGCCAGAGCACGCGGCACCCATTCGGCCGTGACCTCGTGTACCAGGCGGTCGCAGTCCACCGCCGCCCAGCCCTGGGTCGCCACGGCCACGGGCTCGGCGCGGGCCAGCACCAGCAGCTGTGACACCAGCCGCGCGCCACGCACGGCGCTCTCGTGCACGCGCTCCAGTCGCTGGTGCAGGGCCGGATCGCTGTTGGCCTCCAGCGCCAACTCGGTCTGGCTCTTCAGCCCCGCCAGCGGGGTGCGCAGCTGGTGGGCGGCATCGCTGATGAAGCGGCGCTGCGTGGCCAGGCTCTGCTGCACCTGGCCGAGCAGCTCGTTGACGGCGCCGGCCAGCGCGCTGACCTCGGGCGGCGCGGCGCGCAGCTGCACCGGGTCGAGCGCGTCGGCGCGCCGGCCTTCCACCTGCTGCTGCAGCTCGGCCAGCGGCTTCAGGCCCTTGCGGATGCCGGCCCAGACCACCATGCTCATCAATGCGATCAGCAGGGACAGCGGCAGGGCCGTGTCCAGCAGCATGCGCTGCGCCAGCAGCTCGCGCGGCGCGCTGGAGCGGGCGATCTGCACGCGCAGCGTCGAATCCGCCGTGCCGGCCGCGCCCAGATGCAGGTCCAGCGACACGACGCGCATGCGCTCAGGCACGGTGGCGTCGAAGAACACCGGCTCGTTCAGCGCTGGCGATCCTGGTGGCGGCGGCAGGCGTGCGTCGCCCAGCAGCAGCTGGCCCGGCGGCGAACTGACCATGTACATGACGCGGTCGTCGGGGTCGGCAGCGAGGATGTCCTGGGCCGAGCGCGGCAGGTCGACAAAGAGGCCACTGGCCGTGGGCCGGATCTGGCGCGCCAGCGCCCGGGCGGCCTGCAAGAGGCTGCTGTCGACCAGCTCGTCGGCATGCCTGCTGGCCAGGCGATAGGCGCCGAAAGCCGCCACCAGCCACAGCACGATCTGCGGCAGCAGCAGCCACAACAGCAGTTGCCGGTGCAGCGAGCGGCCGGCCGGTGAGTTCACGATGACGCGGTGGCTTCGAGCAGATAGCCCAGGCCGCGCACCGTGCGCACGGCCAGGCCCGAGCCTTCAAGCTTCTTGCGCAGGCGGTGGATGTAGACCTCGATGGAGCCGCCTTCATCGGCACCCCAGGCCTCGACGATCTGCGCCTTGGTGACGACGCGGTCGCGCTCGGTCAGCAGCAGGTCCAGCAGCGACCATTCGCGCGGGCTCAGCTCCAGTGGCTCGCCGCCGACGCTGGCGCGGCGCGCGGCGCGGTCCAGGCTCAGGCGGCGCACCTGCTGGGTCTGCGAGGCCGGGCGGCCACGGCGCAGCAGCGCGTGCAGGCGCGCCTCCAGCTCGGGGAAGTCGAAGGGCTTGGTCAGGTAGTCGTCGGCACCGGCCTGCAGGCCGGCGACGCGGTGCTCCAGCGCGTCCAGCGCCGTCAGCACGAGGATGGGCAGGGTGCGGCCGGCCTCGCGAACGCGCTTGAGCACGGTCAAGCCGTCCACCATGGGCAGGCCGAGGTCGAGGATGGCGATGTCGAAATCCTGCTTGCGCAACAGGTACTCGGCCACGGCGCCGTTCTCGGCCCACTCGACCTTGAACGAGGCGTTAAGCAACTGCTGCTGCAACGCGTCAGCCAGCAGGGCGTCGTCTTCGGCGAGCAGCAGGTTCATGGTTGGCAGACTTTAATGGCGTCGGCGCTAGTGGTTAATACGATATTAAGTTTATTAACTTTCGGTAATGATGCCGTGATGCTCCGCGCCTGCGTCCTTCTTGTCACGTCCCTGTTTGCCGCCGTGGCCCAGGCCGGGACGCCGACGGACGTCGTCCATTGGTGGATCTCGCCCGGCGAGACGGCCGCCAAGCAGGCCTTGGCCGAGGCCTACCGCGCGGCCGGCGGCCAGTGGCGCGAGCTGGCGGTGACGGCGTCGGAGCAGGCGCGCGCGGTCGTGCAGGAGCGCGTCGCCGCAGGCAACCCGCCGATGGCGGCGCAGTTCAACCCGTCCCTCGCCCTCGTGCGGCTGGCGCGCGAAGGCCGGTTGCAAGCCATCGACGACGTGGCTGCCCAGGGCCGCTGGGCCGAGGTGCTGCCTGCAGTGCTGCTGGACGCCGTGAAGGTGGACGGTCATGTCTACGCCGCCCCCGTCAGCATCCACATGCCGGTGTGGCTGTGGAGCTCCAAGGCGGCGCTGGCCAAAGCCGGCGTGAAGGCCGAGCCGCGCAGCATAGACGAGCTCTTCGCCACGCTGGACAAGCTGCAAGCCGCCGGGCTGATCCCGCTGGCCCACGGCGGGCAGTCCTGGCAGGACCTCAACCTCTTCATCGCGCTGCTGGCCAACCAGGGCGGACGCGACCTGTATCTGGCCGTGCTGCGTGACCGCGATGCCGCGGCCGTGCAGGGCGAGGCGCTGCGCCAGGTGCTGCTGAGCTACAAGAAGCTGCGCCGTTATGTGGACCCGGCCTCGCCCGGGCGCAGCTGGGCTGACACGACGGCCCTGCTCGTCAGCGGCCGCGCGGGGCTGCAGTTCATGGGCGACTGGGCCAAGGGCGAATTCGCCCAGGCCGGCCAGCAACCGGGCCGCGACTATGGCTGCACGCCGGGCTTAAGCCCGCGCTCGACCTACATCGTCAGCGGCGACGTGCTGGTCTTTCCCAAGGACAGGGACGGCAGCGCCCGGCCAGCCCAGGCCCTGCTGGCCCGCGTCGCCACTGCGCCCGCCACCCAACTCGCCTTCAGCGCCCGCAAGGGCTCGGTACCGGTGCGCACCGACCTCGACACCCGCACGCTGGACGTCTGCGCCCAGGCCGGCGCCGCGGCGCTGCGCGATGCCGGCCGGCTGGTCGGCAACACGGAATTGCTGCTCGCGCCGGCGCAGCTGACGGCGCTCGAACGCGCGGTCAGCGACTATTGGAACCGCGACATCCCCGTGCAGACGGTGCAACAGACCCTCGCCAGGGTCTTGCAGAACACAGACGACAACAGGAGACAGCCTTGACCCGCGTTCACATCCAGGACCTCAGCATCCGCTTCGGCAACCACGAGGTCATCAAGGGGCTGGACCTCGACGTCAACAGCGGCGAGTTCCTCGTGCTGCTGGGGCCCTCGGGCTGCGGCAAGTCGACGCTGCTGCACACCATCGCGGGGCTGAACCAGGTCAGCGGCGGCAGCATCCAGATCGGCGAGCAGGACATGACCCGCGCCGAGCCCAGCCAGCGCGGCGTCGGCATGGTGTTCCAGAGCTATGCGCTGTACCCGACGATGACCGTGAAGGAGAACCTCGCCTTCCCGCTGAAGATGGCCAAGACACCCAAGGCCGAGCTGGAAAAGCGCGTGGCCGCCGCGGCCGACATGCTGCAGCTGACCGCGCTGCTGGAGCGCCGGCCCGGCCAGCTCTCCGGCGGCCAGCGCCAGCGCGTGGCCATCGGCCGCGCGGTGGTGCGCGAGGCCAAGGTGCTGCTGCTGGACGAGCCCCTGTCCAACCTCGATGCCAAGCTGCGCACCGACCTGCGCCGCGAGCTCAAGCTGCTGCACAGCCGCCTGGGCAACACCATGATCTATGTGACCCACGACCAGGTGGAGGCCATGACGCTGGCCACGCGCATCGTCGTCATGCACCAGGGCGTCATCCAGCAGATCGGCACACCGGCCGAGGTCTACGAGAAGCCGAAGAACCTGCGCGTGGCGGGCTTCGTCGGCTCGCCGGCCATCAACCGCATCGAGGGTCAGGTGGGCGAAGGCGGCTTGTTCGTGTCGCCGGCGCTGAACCTGCCGCTGCCGGCGGCACTGGCCTCGCGCAAGCAGGGCGAGGTGCTGACGCTGGCCGTGCGGCCCGAGAACGTGAGTCTGGGCGCTGGACAGCCTTTCGCCGCCGAGATCCAGCTCGTTGAGCCGCTGGGCAACCAGCATGTGGTGTGGCTGAGCTGCGCCGGCTCGACCGTGTCTGCCGTGCTGCCAGGCCAGCCCGAGGTGGAGGACGGCGCCAAGGTCCGCTTCGGTTTCGATGCCACGAAGACGATGTGGTTCGATGCGGCAGGCGATCGGATCAATCTCTAACGCGTCGGAACCGAGAAGCGGTAATCCAGGCCCAAGGCCACGTTGTCGGCCTTGAACTGCCCGCCGCCGGCGCTGCGAGCCTCGATGCGCCCCACGCTCAGACTCAGGGCCAGTTGTTCGTCCAGCAGCCAGCGCACACCCGCGCTGGCCTTGGCAGCCTTGCCATGCACATTGGCGCCCGCCAGCACCTGGCCGAATGCCTGCCAGCGCTCGCCCGGTGAGACGAGCGTCTGCACGCCCAGGCCACCCAGGATTTCTGCATAACCCGGGTAGCCGAGATAGGCGTTGTAGGCCGCCGAAGCCTGCAGCGGCAGATACCAGCGCTGGCCAACGGGGATGTCGAGCTGCAGGCCCAGCATCTGCACTGAGGGGCGGTCGGTGTCCCGGTAGCTCAGGTGCAGGTCCGTCTGGTGCAGCACCGACAGGCGCAGGCCCTGCCAACGGGCCGGGCCGGGTGCCTCGGCGCTGCGGCCGGAACGCAAGTGGTGCGTCAGGCTCAGGCCCCAGGTCTGGTTGCGCGAGCTGCCTTTGGGTGCCGTCATGTATCCGACAGAGAGCGCCAGACCCAGGTCGCGCGTCAGCGAATACTCGGCGGCCAGCTTGGGATAGACCAGCAGGCCCGAACTGGTGTCGATCACGTCCGATGAATAACCGCCCGAGCCCAGGCCGAGCTGGCCGTACAGCGTGAAGTCGGGCGAGAGACGCCAACGCTGGCCCACACCGCCCAACAACTGGTTGTACAGGGGCAGGCCGCTGTAGCCCATGCCCAGGGCGGCGAACCAATAGCTGTCGGCGGCGAAGAAATGCACGTACTGCAGGTCGGCCAGCCGCACCGTGTTCCTGTTCGACCCCTGGGGATCCTGCTGCCGGTAGTTGTCCAGGGACAGCGTCAACATGTTCTCGCCCATCTCCGCGCCAGCACGGTGGTCGTCCACGGCCGGCAAGGGCTGGCCGTGGCCGGAGAACGGCCCAGTGAGGTAGCTGAAGGGCACCTCCAGCAGCAGGCTGGCCTGGGTACCGTCGATGATGGCCTGGCGGAACTTCAGGCGCGAGACCGTGGCGCCCAGCGTGAAGCCGCCGAAGTCATAGCCCAACCCTGCATAACCCTTGGCAAAGCCGCCGCTGCCCGACAGCAGCTTGCTGTGCTCGACGCTGCGCCCGCCGCCGCCGCCGCCGGCCGACAGGCCCGCCATCGCGAATACCGGCCCGGCCAACGGGCGCCTGAAGTGCAGGCCCAGGTCCGCGGCCACGAAGCCGCCATAGGCACCCCTGACAAGCGGCGCATAGAAGCCGCCGCCCACGTAGACGCCCTCAAGCACCTTCTGGTAGGCATGGAAACCGAGCAGGTCGATGGGCCGGTCGCCCGGCACCTTGACGGTCTGGTATTCGAGGGTCAGCAGCGCGTCATTGCGGCGCAGCTCGGTGGGCTCGGGCAGTTGGGCAGCGGCGCCTCCTGCGCACAGGCACAGGGTTAGGCAGAGCTTCGGGATGGGGCGGAGGTGGAACGGCGTGCAGGGCATGCGGTGGATCGGCGTCTGGACCGGTCGCAGTGTCGCCGCGGACGACGGTGCGAGCGCGGCGTCAGGGCAAGGCGCGTCTTTCGTACTCCTCGACGATCCTTTTCACGGCGCGTGAGCGAATCTGCTCCAGCTCGCCGCTGGCCGCCATGCCGCGCAGGGTTTCCTCGACCCGCGGCAGCAACTCCGCATGCCGCACATGCAGGAAGTGGTAGAGCGGGATGTGCTGCAGCGGCGGATCGAGCGGGTGCACTTCGCCTTGCAGCCCCAGCTGTTGAAGGATGAGCATGCCGCTCAGGCGGTCGTTGACGGCCACATCGATGCGCTCCGCGGCGACCATGCGCATGAGGGCTTCCATCGAAGGGACTGCCGTCACGCGGGCCATGCCCTGGGTTCCCGCCTCGGAGGAGCCCACGCCGCGCACGATGCCGACCTGGTAGGCCGCAATGGAGGGCCAGCCCTGGATCTTGAAATCGAGTTTCTTCACGAAGGCGGCCGGCTCGATGTAGTTGATCGAGGGCCGGACCGCCAGCAACGTCGGGTACTGCGCCTCGACGTTCAGGATGCGCTGGACCTCGCCATCAAGACGCCCCTCGCTGGACTCGAGCAGCGAGCGCAGGGCCGGCACGGCGACGAACTGCAGGTCGATGCCCAGCCGCGCATAGGCGACTTTGAGGATTTCGCTGCCTATGCGCTGATCGGGTACGCCATCCAGCCTGGCCAGCCGCAGCGTGGAGGGCAGCGCGCCCGCGGCGCCGGCATCCAACGCCATCGCAGCCAGGACGGTGCAAAGCATGCGCAGCGGCAGGCGGATGGCGACCACGGTTCCTCCTGGCGCGGCTGTTTCGCCGTGGCCGCCTGCGCAATGCGGCGGACGACCGGCACGATCGAAAAGCCGCCGCCATGCTACGCATCTTTGCAGCGCCCTGGCGCAAGAAACAGTTCGTCAGCGCCCAGGCGGCCGCTTCACTGCGACGGTGCCGAGGCCGCCTGCTCGGGCAGGGGCACCGCCCAGGCAAACCCTTCGACGCCCCGAGCGAAGGCGTCGGACAGCTCCTTGTAGGGGCTCTCCGGCGGCGCCTTCAACAGCACGATGAGGCGATAGCCCCCCTTCACGGCCACATAGCTGACGGCCCGCAGGTCGTTGGGCAGCTTGCCCTCGTAGCGTCCGCCTTCCACGCCGCCCACCAGCACCGGCTTGGCGGCATCGCGGGTCAGCTTCTTGTCGAAGGGGTTGCCGATCTTGACCGCGCCGTCCAGCGGGTCGTAGGGCTTGGCCGGATCGGGCTCGGCATAGTTCCACAAGACGATGAAGACGGCCCTGGGATCGTCGGTGCGCGAATAGACCGCCAGCCCCGTGGGCCTGCCGGCCTTGTCGGGCTTCTCCTCGCGATTGACCACTGACACGCCCTCGGGAGCGTTGAAGCTGCCGAAGGAGGTTTTCACTTCGACGGCATGGGCGACAGCCGTAGCGCAGAGCAGGCCGCCGGTCAGGGTCAGGGTCAGGACGCAAAGCAGACGACGCATGGTCAGTTCTCCTTGTAGATCCTGACCCAGTCCACCTTCATTTGTGCCGGCAGCGGCGTCGTGGCGTCCGGCGCGCCAGGCCAGTCGCCGCCGACGGCAAGGTTGAGGATGACGAAGAAGGGCTTCTCGAACACCCAGGTGCCGCCAGCGGGCAGCAGCGCGGGCGTGAGGCGGTGATAGTCGACGCCGTCGACCTGCCAGACGATCTCGTTGGGCCGCTTGATGATCGTGTAGGTGTGGAAGTCATCCGCGACCGGCTTGCCGAAGTCGTAGGGCTTGCCAATGCCCTGGGCGCCCGAGTAGCCGGGGCCATGCAGAGTGCCGTAGGTGGTGTTTGGCGTCTTGCCGATGAATTCCATGATGTCGATCTCGCCGGACTTCGGCCAGCCGGCCGTCGCGAGGTCGGTGCCCAGGGCCCAGAAGGCCGGCCAGATGCCTTGGCCGGACGGCAGCTTCATGCGCGCCTCGACCTTGCCGTAGGTGAAGCCGACCTTGCCATTGGTGTGGATGCGCGCCGACGTGTAGTCACAAGGCTTGGCGTTCCAGCAGGGGCCGGCGTTGCTGGCCTTCTCGGCCGTGATGACGAGCATGCCGCTGCCGTCCATCTGCGCGTTGCGGGCGTTGGACGTGTAGTACTGAAACTCGTGGTTGCCCCAGCCGCTGTTCTCGGCGTTGCCGATGTCGTAGTTCCAGTTGGCGGCCTTGGGCACGGTGCCGGCGGCAGCGTCGAACTCGTCGCTCCAGACCAGGGTCCAGCTGTTGGATGGCGCTGGGGCCGGCGCGGGGGTGGGCGCGGGGGCCGGCGCAGCAGTGGCCGAACCGCCACCACCGCCGCAGGCTGTCAGCACGAAGGCGATGGCCGGCAGCACATGGCGCCAGGGGCTGGGAGCGGGAGTGATGTGTTTCATGTTTGTCTCCGTAGTTGTCGTGTCAGGCGTCGTGCCTTCCCAAGGGGCGCCGCGGAACTGGCTTTGCCAGGCCGCTGGCGACGCCCCCTTGAGGGGCCGGCGCAGCCGGTAGGGGGTGGGCCTATCCCCGCCAATCGCGCAGGAAGTCGCGGTACCACTCGGCGCTGGCCTTGGGCGTGCGGGCTTGCGTCTCGTAGTCGACGTGCACGATACCGAAGCGCTTCAGGTAACCGCTGGCCCATTCGAAGTTGTCCATCAGGCTCCAGACCATGTAGCCGGCCATGGGCACCCCCTGCCGCATGGCGCTGGCTACCGCCGCGATGTGATCGCGCAGGTAGGCAATGCGGTCGTCGTCCTGCACGCGGCCGCCCACCAGGGTCTCGTCCTTGAAGGCACCGCCGTTCTCGGTCACGTAGACGGGCGGCAGGCCGGGGTAGTCGCGGTGCAGCAGCACGAGCAGGTCGGTCAGGCCGTCGGCATAGATCTCCCAGCCCATGTCCGACACCGGCAGGCCGCGCTCCTCGGGCTTCCAGTCCGCGCCGCTCGCCGACACGACGGTACGGGTGTAGTAGTTGACGCCGAGGTAGTCCATCGGCTGGGCAATTGCCGCCATGTCGCCGGCATGCACAACCGGGGTGTCGTCGCCCAGCTCGGCCATCACCTCATCGGGATAGCTGCCCTTGAACAGCGGGTCGGCATACCAGCGGCGGCTGCGGGCGTCGGCCATGGCCGCGGCGGCGATGTCCTCGGGCATGGCGGTGGCCGGCACGGTGGACGACAGGTTGAGCACGATGCCGAGCTGGCTCCTGGCGCCGTCGGCCCGCAGCGCCTGCAGGGCCAGGCCGTGGCTGAGCAGCAGGTGGTGGCAGACCTGGATGGCTGTTCTGCGGCTCTTGATGCCGGGCGCGAAGTTGCCCTGCTCATTGCCCAGCACGGCGACGACCCAGGGCTCGTTGTGCGTGGTGATGCCGTCGACGCGGTCGCCGATGCGGGCCTGCACATGGCGGGCGTAGTCGACGAAGCGGTGCACCGTATCGCGGTCGTTCCAGCCGCCGCGGTCCTGCAGGCCCTGCGGCAGGTCCCAATGGTTCAGCGTCGCGAAGGCCTGGATGCCGCGTTGTTTAAGGCCATCCACCAAACGCTCGTAGAAGTCCAGGCCCTTGGGGTTGAACTCACCATAACCGTTGGCCTGCACACGCGGCCAGGCGATGGAGAAGCGGTAGCAGTTGACGCCCAGCGAGGCAATCAGATCGAGGTCTTCGTCGAGGCGGTTGAAGTGGTCGCATGCCACTTCGCCGTTGCTGGCGTCGGCGATCGCGCCGGGCTGCTTGCAAAAGCGGTCCCAGATGGACTCGCCCTTGCCGTCCGCGTGGGCGGCGCCTTCGATCTGGAAGCTGCTGGTGGCGACGCCCCACACAAAGTTGGGCGGAAATTGCTGGTGCAGAGGGCGGTGCAGAGGATTCATGGACTGTTCTTATTTGACGGCGCCCGCCGTGAGGCCGGCGATGAGCTGGCGCGACGAGATGACGAAGAGGACGAGCAGGGGCAACGTCGCAATGGCGGAGCCGGCCATCAGGGCGCCCCATTCGGTGCTCGTGGTGCTGAAAAGGCTGCGCAGGGCCAGCGGCAGCGTGTAGTTCTCGGCGGTGCGCATGACGATCAGCGGGTTCATGAAGTTGTTCCATGAACTGATGAAGGTGATGAGGCCGAGCGTGCCCAGCGCCGGCTTCATCAGCGGCAGCGCGATGCGCCAATAGATGCCCACCTCGCTGCAGCCGTCGATGCGCGCGGCGTTGATCAGCTCGTGCGGCACCGTGGACGCGGCGAACTGGCGCATCAGGAAGATGCCGAAGGCGCTGGCCGCTCCCGGCAGGTACAGGGCCCGGTGGGTGTCTATCCAGCCCAGGGTGTCCATGACCATGAAGGTCGGAATCATGTTCATGAAGGCCGGCACCATCATGGTTCCCATGACGAGGGCGAACAGGGCCTTCTTGAAACGGAACTCCAGCATCGCGAAGGCATAGCCGGCCATGGAGCAGAACAGCAGGGTCAGCGCCGTGGACATGAGGCCGACGTAGAGGCTCCAGCCGACGTTCTTCCAGAACGGCAGCCGTGTGGTGAGCACGGCGATGTTGTTGAGCAGCTCGGTACTGAAGAACAACGGCGGCGGCACGTTGAAGATGTCGGTGCGCGACTGGGTCGCGAACACGAACATGAAATAGAACGGCGCCAGCATGATCAGCGCACCAGCGCCGACGATGGCGTAGGCCGCGTACTTCGGAACCCTCTTCATGCCTGCACCCGCCTGTCCGCAAAGGCCTTGTTGGTCAGCCAGGTCAGCAGCGCGATGACGCCGAACATGATCCAGGCCAGCGCACTGGCGCCGCCGAAGTCGCTGAAGTCGAAGGCCTCGCGGTAGAGGTACATGGCCACCGTCATGGCCTGCTGGTCGGCACCGCCCTTGCCATTGGTCAGGATGAAGGGCTCCTCGAACAGCTGCAGCCCGCCGATCAGGGACAGGGTGACGCCGAACAGGATCATGGGCTTGAGGCTGGGCAGGGTGATGCGCCAGAACTGCTGCCAGGCGTTGGCGCCGTCGAGCTTGGCGGCCTGGTAAAGGTCGTTCGGGATGGTCTGCAGCGCGGCGAGATACAGCACCAGGTTGAAGCCGACGTAGCGCCAGAACACGACGAGGGCGATGGCTGGCTTGATGGCCTCGGGGGAGCGCATCCAGTTGATGTTCTCCATGCCGAACAGCGCATGCAGGGCCTGGTTGATCAGCCCGTAGTCGTTCGAGAACAGCGAACCGAACAGCATCGCGATGGCGACCGTGGATGTGATGTAGGGCAGAAAGTAGGCACCCGAGAACAGGCCGCGCCAACGCCCGAAGGCCTGGTGCAGGAAGACGGCCAGCGGCAACGCCACAAGATGCTGCGGCGCGCCGGAGGCGAAGGCCAGCCACAACGTGTTGCGCAGCGCCTTCCAGAACCAGCCGTCGGTCAACGCGAAGATGAAGTTGTCGAGGCCGACAAACTTCATCGAGTCGATGCCGCTGGTCGGCTCCCAGGACTGGAAGGCCAGCCAGGCCGAGAACAGCAGCGGGAACAGGCCGAACACGGCGAACAGGATCAGGAAGGGGCTGACCAGGAGGTAGGGCGTCCAGGAGGCAGGGATGCGCATGAGGTCAGCGCTCCGCGAGCTGTTGGAGGTTGATGCCGATGGCCATGCCGGGACGTCGCCCCGGCGGGCGACCTTCTTTCTGAGCGACCAGAAAGAAGGCAAAGAGTCGCCCCCGAACCGCCCGGCCCTTAGCTTCGCAGCGGGCTGCCCTGCGTGCCTTGCCGCTTGCAAGCGGCAAGTCCTTCGTCAGGCGTCGCACAGCACGCAGGTGCTGTGCTCGGTCCTGCCTCAGTGCGTCGGACTTCAAGCCCTCGCGCCGAACTCGCGCCGCTACGCTCTGCTCAAACAAGCGTCGCGAGTCAGTTCTTGAGGTTCGCTGCGCGAACGGGCTTGAAGTCCTGCGCTCCTCGGCGGCCTCAAAGGGGGTGTGATTGAACAGCCCAGTGGCAGCCCGATTTCGGGTTTGGCTGTTGTGGCTGTTCGGGGCCTCCCCTTCTAAACCGCCGAGAAGCGCAGGAGCCCGAGGCGCGAGCGCAGCTCGCATCAACTTCTGACTTCGCGCCCCTTTGTTTGAACGGAGCGTAGCGAAGTGAGTTGGGCGCGGCCCCGGGCTTCGAGCATCGCAGGGGACCCCGACAGGGGCGGTTTCGCAGGGGAGAGCTTTTTGCCTACTTTTTGGCGGCGCAAAAAGTAGGTCGGCCGCCGGGACGAAATCCCGGCTGGGCTTGGCCAAAACACCCCGGTTCGAACGAGCAACCATCACCGATTCGCCCTGTGCACCAACAGCGCCTGAGCATCCTCCAATGCCTGGTGGATGGGCTTGCCGTACTCGAGCACGTTGTCGAGCTCGGCGTTGATGACCTCGTCGGCGAACTTGTGCTGCTTGTGCATCTTGACGACGGGGATGCGCCGCGCGGCGTCGCGCCACAGCAGGCGTGCGTGCTGGCCGCCCAGGAAGGGTACCGGCTGGTCGAAAAAGGCGTCCTGCTGCGCATCCAGCAGGGCCGGGAAGGCGTCTTGCGACTTGAAGGCCTCGAGCTGGCGCTGGCGGTCCAGCGTCAGCTCCTGGATCAGTTGCCAGGCGAGCTGCTTGCGCTCGGGCGCCGAGCGGCGCGGGATGGCGTAGTAGGTGCCGCCGTAGGAGCAGTAGGTGTTCTCGGGCAGCTGCGCGATACGCCATTTTCCGGCGGTGTTGGGCGCGACCCAGTTGGCCATCTGGCCGGCCATCCAGCCGCCCGACAGCTCGGTGGCCAGGCGGCCGCGCTTGAGCATCTCGGCCCAGTCGTTGAACCAGACCTCGACGCGCGCGTCGAGCTTCTGCCGGCGCACCTTCTGCGCCAGCTCGAAGGCTCGCACGAAGCGCGGCGACGTGATCTGCGCCCGACCCTGGTTGTCGAAGAACTGACCTTCGCCTGGCGGCGTGCCGCCGCGCACGATGATGTCCTTGAGCAGGCGCACGTCGCCGATCAGATAGGCGCCGGTCTTGGCCTTGAGCTGCAGGCCGGCGTCAACGTAAGACTCCCAGGACTGCGTCAGGTCGGCTTCCTTCAACCCGGCCTGAGCGAGCAGGTCGGTGCGATAGAACAGCGAGCCCGGGCCGATGTCGGTCGGCAGCGCGACGATGGCGCCCTCGCGGTTGCGCGCCGTCTCGATGGCGAAGGACACGAAGCGGTCCTTGAAGCGCTCGGCGCCAAAGGCCGGCGCCGACAAATCCTCCAGCCCCGTGCCCAGCGAGAAGCGACCGAGGTAGCTCGTCTCCAGCGCGATGACGTCGGGCAAGTGGCCGGAGGTCGATAGCGCTGTCGTCATCGCCGTGTGGTGGTCGTCGTACTGGCGGCTGATGACCTCGGTGCGGATCTCGGGGTGACGCTGGTTCCAGCCCTTGAGCACATCCTTGGCGATGACGTCGACCAGTGGGAATGCGGCCACGGTCAGTGGCGACTGCTCCTTGGCGTGGCTCAGGCCGGCAGCGCCGCCAAGTGCGGCCGCGAGCAGGTGGCGACGGGGGAAGGAATGGGAGCCGGACATGGTTTGAAAGCGCTTTCAAGATTGTGCTTCGAGCGGGTGCAACGCCCCAGCAGCACAAACCCTAGGGCAACTTCAGACGAAGGCTCCCAACCCGAGACAGCAACGTTTTGTCACCCGAACCCCGGGTTTCCACCGGTGACGCCGAAATCACTGGTGGCAAAGTGGTATTCAAGAGGTGGTAGCAGTCGCAAACTGGATGCATACCAGTTAGAACCAGCTCCAAAGAGCCTGCACGGAGAGGCAGGCCAGCCGCCGGAGAGCCCCGTTGGGACTCTCCTTTTCAACGAGACCTTGGCACAACAGGAACGTCTCTCATGAAGCAGCCCTCTACCGGCATCCCGATGCAGCAACTGCGTCGCCTTGCCGCCATCACCGCCACCGCCTTCGCACTTGGCGCCAGCGCCACCGCGGCCCTGGCCCAGACCTATCCCGCCTGGGCCCCCGACGTCTACTACACGGCCGGCACCGTCGTGACCTACCAGGGCCACAACTACCGTGCCTTGGTCAATCAGACCGACTACTCATCCACCGGCTGGAACCCGACCAATACCTCGCTGTGGACGGACATCGGCCCCGCCTCCGGCCCGGCGCCGTCGCCTGCGCCCACGCCCGCCCCGACACCTGCGCCGACGCCCGCCCCCACGCCGGCTCCATCACCCGCACCTAGCCCCGCCCCGGCGCCCACGGGCACCTGCGCGCCGGTCTGGGCCGCCGCCACCGCCTACAGCGGCGGCGCYATCGCCAGCAAGGGCACGACCAACTACAAGGCCAACTGGTGGACCCAGGGCAATGACCCGGCCACCAACAACGGCCCGGTCGGCAGCGGCCAACCCTGGACGTCGCAAGGCGCCTGCACGACCGGCCCAGCGCCTAGCCCGAGCCCGTCGCCGAGTCCCTCGCCCAGCCCGGCCCCCTCGCCTGCCCCGGCGCCCGGCCTGAGCGATCCGAACGCCAAGTCCGCCAACCAGAACGGCCGCGCCTACACCGTCTACTACCCGAGCTGGAGCGACAACTGGTTCGATGCCACTGGCATGACCATGAACCAGGTCTTTGTTGCCAGCAACTTCGCGCGCATCCCGGCCAACTACACCCACGTGGTGGCGGCCTTTGCCCAGCCCAACTTCTCGTGGGGCGGCATGGCGGCCAACAACTGGTCGGGTACCGGCATCAACTTCAACGGCCGGCCCTCGGACATCAAGGCCGCCATCGATGTCCTGCACGCCCGCAACATCAAGGTCATCCTGGCCGTGGGCGGCGCGACGTACAACAGCTGGGGCACCTTGTCGGCTGAAGGCCATGCGGGCAGCGGCCCGACCATCACGGCCCTGTCCAACCTGATGAAGGACGTCGGCTTCGACGGCCTGGACGTGGACTACGAGGTCGACGGCATCACCACCGACGCCTACGCCGGTGCGGTGAAGGCCATGCGCAAGGCGGTGGACCTGGCCGGCGGCGGCCGCATCCTGACGGTGGCCGCCTGGTCGTCCGGCTCGGACTGCACCGCCTCCACAGGCAGCGACGCGCAGTGCAACGGCGTGGGCACCAGCTACTGGGGCGGCAAGGCCGGCGGCGAGCGCCTGCTCGTCAACGCCTATCCGGCGCTGAAGACGGCGTTCAACATCGTCAACATCATGACCTACGACGCGCGCTTCGAGCACTTCGACGGTGTGACGGCCTGGAAGCAGTACCGCCAGCTCTTCCCGGCCAGCACCATCGTGTCCATCGGCTTCGAGACGGCGCCGGAAGGCTGGTCCGGCGCGCAGTTGGTGGTCAACAACGCCGACGCGCAGTGCACGGGCTCCGTCATCCTGCAGAACAGCTATGGCGTCAACATCAACCAGGCCTACTCGGTGGAGCGCTATCTGAACGCGGTGACGACCAGCACGCTGGCCAACAAGAACCCGCGTGACGGCGCCATGCTGTGGCAGGCCCTGAAAACGGCGAGCGGCAGCTGCGGCAGCGCGGCGCTGGCCTCGCCGGGTTCCATCGGCAAGAAGGCCGCCGGCCTGCTCAATCTCGTCGACGACCCGGCGCTGCAGAACGCGCCCTGGAAGTAAGCAGCTCCGCTGAGCTGAATCGCCGCCGCACCGGTCTGCCGGGCGGCGGCCTTTTCCATCCCCTTTGGAGACTTTCCATGATCTCGCGCCCACCTTTGCCGCGCGCGGCCACGCCCTGGCTGCTCGCTGGTGCCCTGCTGCTGAGCAACCCCGCCTTTGCCCAGACCTACCCGGCCTGGCAGGCCGACACCTATTACACGGCCGGCACGGTCGTGGCCTACAACGGCCGCATCTACAAGGCCAACGTCAACCAGACCGACTACGCATCCACCGGCTGGAACCCGACCAATGCCTCGCTGTGGACGGACATCAGCCCGGCCTCGGGCCCAGCGCCCTCACCGGCACCCACGCCGGCGCCAACACCCGCACCCGCACCCGCACCCGCACCAGCACCGGCTCCCACGCCCGCCCCCGCACCGGCCGGCAGCTGGAGCGCCAGCATCGCCTATTCGGCCGGCGCCGTCGTTTCCTATCAGGGCGTGAACTACAAGGCCAACTGGTGGACCCAGGGCGACAACCCGTCCACGCACAACGGCCCGGCCGGCTCGGGCCAGCCCTGGACCATCGTCAGCGGCGCCCCGGCGCCCTCGCCTGCGCCAACACCCGCACCGGCCCCGGCGCCTACTCCCGCGCCAACACCGGCTCCCACGCCTGCGCCGACCCCAGCGCCCACACCGGCACCTTCGCCCACGCCCGCACCGCCACCCGGCAAGCACCAGCTCATCGGCTACTGGCACAACTTCACCAACCCGTCGGGGGCCACCTTCCCGATCAGCGATGTGCCGGCCGCCTACGACGTCATCGTCGTGGCCTTCGCTGATGACGGTGGCAACGGCAGCATCACCTTCAACCTCGACTCGGGCTCCGGCGGCGAAGCGCGCTTCATCGCCGACATCGCCGCAGCGCGCGCCAAGGGCAAGAAGGTCGTGCTGTCCTTCGGTGGCCAGAACGGCACGGTCACGCTGACCAACGCCACCCAGGTGACCAACTTCGTCAACAGCGTCGAGGCCATCCTGCGCAAATACGGCTTCGACGGCATCGACATCGACCTGGAAAGTGGCGCCAGCGTCACGTCGGGCGCGCCGGTGATCACCAACCTCGTCACCGCCGTAAAGCAGCTGAAGGCCCGCATCGGCAGCAGCTTCTATCTGTCGATGGCACCGGAGCACCCGTATGTGCAGGGCGGCTATGTCGCCAACAGCGGCATCTGGGGCGCCTACCTGCCCATCATCGACGGCCTGCGCGACGAACTCTCGGTGCTGCATGTCCAGTACTACAACAACGGCGCCGTCTACACGCCTTATGCGACGCAGGGACTCGCCGAGGGCAGCACCGACATGCTGGTGGCCGCCAGCCGCATGCTGATCGAGGGCTTCACGACCAACAACGGCAGCGGGCCGTATGTGTTCCGCGGCATCCGGCCGGACCAGGTCGCCTTCGGCCTGCCCTCGGGGCCCTCGTCGGCCAACAGCGGCCAGGCCAGCCTCGCCACCATCACGGCGGCGCTGAACTGCCTGACCAAGCTGACGCAATGCGGCGCCATCAAGCCGCCGGTGGCCTACCCGACGCTGAAGGGCGTCATGACCTGGTCTATCAACTGGGACAAGACGGATGGGCAATCCTTCTCCAACGGCGTGCGCAACGCGTTGAACGCGCTGCCCTGATCCATTGACCGGAGCCCGCGGCGGTCGCTGCGGGCTCCACCTCGCCTTTTGGTCGGCCACGCCCCCCCCGGGTCCACCCGTCCCTGAGTTCTGGCACACGCGCGTGTTGCCGCCAGGGCGCTCGTCCGCGTAATCTTGAAAGCGCTTTCAAGTCGCCGACACAGGCGACGGGCACCACAACCACTTGTTGGAGACATTCATGAATCTGCTTCGATCCCTCGTCCGGCCTGTTCTGGCCGGCCTACTGATGGCCGCTGCCGGCCTTGCCCACGCCCAGTGGCAACTCGTCTGGAGCGACGAGTTCAACGGCAGCATCGGCCCGAACTGGGTCTTCGAGACCGGCGCCGGCGGCTGGGGCAACAACGAGCTGCAGTACTACCGGCGCGAAAACGCCACCATCGAGAACAATGCCCTGGTCATCACCGCCAAGCGCGAGGACTTCGGCGGCATGGCCTACACCTCGGCGCGCATGAAGACGCAGGGGCTCAAGACCTTCAAATTCGGTCGCATCGAGGCCCGCATGAAGCTGCCCGCCTTCCTGGGCGCCTGGCCGGCGTTCTGGATGCTGGGGGCCAACCTGCCGCAGGTTGGTTGGCCGGCCTCCGGTGAGATCGACGTGATGGAGCACGTCAACGACGAGCAGAAGGTCTACGGCACCATCCACTGGCAGGACAACAACGGCCAGTACGCCCAGTACGGCGGCAACATCGCCACCACCGTGACCGACTGGCATGTCTACGCCGTGGAGTGGGACGCCAACGCCATCCGTTGGTATGTGGACGGCACCAAGTACCACGAGGCCAACATCGCGGGCGGCGTCAATGGCACCGACGAATTCCAGAAGGACTTCTTCCTGCTGCTGAACTTCGCCGTCGGCGGCAACTGGCCGGGCTTCAACGTCAACACCGCGGCACTTCCCGCCAAGATGTACGTGGACTATGTGCGCGTCTACGCACCAGCGTCTGGCGGCGTGGCCACGGTCTACCAGGATTGCAACTACGCCGGCTATTCGGCCGCGCTGCCTGAAGGCAGCTACACGCTGGCGCAGCTGCAGGCCCACGGCGCGCGTGACAACGACCTGTCGTCGCTGCGCGTGAACGCCGGCTACCAGGTGCAGCTGTTCGACGGGGACAACTTCACCGGTGCCAGCGTGACCCGGGCCGGCGACACCGGCTGCCTGGTGGACCAGGGCTTCAACGACCGGGCCACCTCCGTCATCGTCTCCAAGGCCGCCCCGGCCTGGTCGCGCCAGATCGAAGCCGAGGCCTTCAGCGCACAGGCCGGCGTCCAGCTTGAAGCCTGCTCGGAGGGCGGCCAGAACGTCGGCTGGATCGATACCAACGACTGGATGGCCTACAACAGCGTGACCTTCCCCACCAGCGGCAGCTACCGCGTCGATTACCGCGTGGCGAGCGCTGCCGGCGGCACGCTCTCGCTAGACCTCAACGCGGGCAGCATCCAGCTCGGCCAGCTGGGCGTGCCCAATACCGGCGGCTGGCAAAACTGGACGACCATCTCGCACACCGTGAACATCAATGCCGGCACCTACAACGTCGGCGTGTTCGCAGCCCAGGGTGGGTGGAACCTGAACTGGATCAAGTTCACCAAACTCTGATCCGCGTTTCGCACCAAGGCACCGCCAAAGGGCCGCAGCAGCGGCCCTTTTCATGGCACCTACACTCATGGCTTCCCTTCGCCATTGCCGATGAACGACAAGACCACCGCCAAGAAAGCGCCTTCAAGCCGCCCCGACGGCGTCGTCACGCTGGAGCAGGTGGCTGAGATGGCCGGCGTGTCGCCGAGCACGGTGTCGCGCATCCTGAACGGCACGGCCGCAGTCAGCCAGCTCAAGAAGGACGCCGTGCAGGCCGCCATCCGGGAGCTGGGCTTTCGGCCCAACCCGGTGGCACGGGGCCTCGCCGGCGGTCGCACGCTCTCCGTCGGCGTCGTCACGCAGATCATCTCCAGCCCGTTCTACGGTGAAGCCCTGCTCGGCATCGAGCGTGAGCTGGAACGCGCCGGCTATGTGCCGCTGTTCGTGTCCGGCAACTGGCATGAGGACGATGAGCGCAAGGCCATCGAGACCCTGCTGTCGCGCCGCGTCGACGGTGTCATCGTGCTGGCCGGCCGCATTTCGGACGCCGAGCTGACCAAGGTGTCGGACAGCCTGCCGGTCATCGTCGTTGGCCGCCAGCTGTCCGGGCCCCAGCTGTTCAGCTTCAGCTTCGACAACCGCCAGGGTGCGCGCCTGGCCACCCAGCATCTGATCGACCAGGGGCATCGCAAGATCGCCTTCATCGCTGGCGACCTCATGCACGACGATGCCGTAGAGCGCCAGAACGGCTACTTTGATGCGCTGGCCGCGGCCGGCATCGCGGTCGACCAGGATCTCATCGTGCAGAGCGACTACACCGAAGCCGGCGGCATGCTGTCGGTGACGCGGCTGCTGGAACGCGATGCTCATTTCACGGCCCTGTTCGCCTCCAACGACCAGATGGCCATCGGCGCCTGCCTGGGCCTGCACCGGCGCAACCTGCGCGTGCCCGACGACGTGTCGCTCGTTGGTTTCGACGACCTCATCATGGCGCGCTACGCCATGCCGCCGCTGACCACCGTGCGCCAGTCGGTCTACGAGATCGGCGTGGAAGCCGCGACCGCCATGCTCGAAATGCTGCGTGGTGGCAAACCCAGGGCCCAACTGCCCGCTCCCGAGCTCGTCGTGCGTGAAAGCACGCGCCGGATGCAAAGGTAGCTGCATCGGCATTTGCGGGCCGAGCGCTGGGCCGCTCCCGAGCCGATCCGCGTGAGGCGATGTGCTTGCCGGTCAATCCGGCAAGCATCGCCGTCCCCTCGGGGGCTGAGGCCGGACACATCACGTCCAGTGGACGTGATGTGCCTGCCGAAGCGCTGCGGCTCAGTCGCAGCGCGGTCCCGCTTGGGCGCGCCCGCTTTCAGCGTGGCGCGACCGGGCGAGGGGCTGACTGTTGTTCAGCTCGGGTAAACCATGTGGCCGATCCTCGAGGCGAGACGCATCATTATTTGAAAGCGCTTTCATTGCTTTCACCAGCTCGCTGCGTTTCAACCCAGAACTACCCTTAGCGCCCGCCCAATTTGCACACCGCCTCCCATGGGAGCGGTCACATCGGGCCAGCGCGGGATAGCCCCGCCAACCTCCCGTCCTGCGTTGCCGCGAAGCAGCAGACCGAGGGTGTTGCCTAGGTTGAAAGCGCTGCCATTCGCGTATTCTTGAAAGCGCTTTCAGCTCGTCATCGAGCACCACTCGACAAGATCACAACTACTGGAGACAAGTGAATGAGACAGCTACGCCCTGCCCTTCGCCTCACAAACCTCGCTGCCGCAAGCGGCCTGCTGTTCACCGGCGCCGCGCTGGCCCAAGGCGGCCCCGGCCAGGGTCCTGCCAATCCCAATGCCGGCCCCACGGCATCCACTTCGGTGCCCCAGGCGCTGGCCAGCACGACGCAGCTTGAAACGGTCATCGTCACCGGCATCCGCAAGTCGCTGGAGACCTCGGTCAACCTGAAGCGCTCGTCCTCGGGCCTGGTGGACGGCATCGTGGCCGAGGACATCGGCAAGTTCCCCGACACCAACCTGGCTGAATCGCTGAGCCGCATCAGCGGTGTGTCCATTGACCGCGCCAACGGCGAAGGCACGCGCATCACGGTGCGCGGCATGGGCCCCGACTTCAACCTGGTGCTGCTCAACGGCCGCCAGATGCCTGGCGCCAGCCTGGACGGCAGTGCGCCCAGCTCGCGCTCATTCGACTTCTCCAACCTCGCCTCCGATGGCGTTGCAGCGCTGGAGGTCTACAAGACCAGCCGCGCCAGCAGCCCGACCGGTGGCATGGGCGCGACCATCAATGTCCGCACCCAGCGCCCCTTCGACATCAAGGAAACCGTCGCCAGCGTTGGCGTGAAGCTGGTGAGCGACCAGTCTGCCCGCCGCCTGCCTGGCGAAGAGCAGGGTAAGAACGCCACGCCCGAACTGAGCGGCATCTACAGCACGCAGTCCAACGACGGCACGTTCGGCATCGCGCTGATGGGCACCTACCAAGTGCGAGATTCCGGCTACTCCCAGGCCAATGTCAGCAGCGGCTGGAAGACCTTTGACGGCATCCAGGACAACGACTGGAGCGGGCCGAACGCAGTGTGGGGTGGCCTGCCCAAGACGTCGACCGAGATCAAGAACCGTCCGGCCGTGGGCTCCATCTACAGCGTGCCGCAGAACCTGAACTACTCGTTCACCGGTGTGCACCGCGAGCGCCTGAACGGCCAGCTCGTGCTGCAGTTCAAGCCTGTCAAGGATCTCGTCGGCACGCTGGACTTCGTCATGTCGGAGCAGAAGTTCCGCCAGCGCCGCAACGACATCTCGGCGTGGTTCAACTACGGGGGTCAGTTCGGCGAATTCCAGCAAGGCTCGCCCTCTTCGCCTGTCATCTACGGCGAGCACATGACCAACTCCGATTTGGCCATGGGTGCCTCGCGCATCAACACAAAGAACAAGAACCAGCAGCTCGGCCTGAACCTGAAGTGGAAGGCCACCGACGCGCTGAGCTTTGACCTCGACGCCCACCGCTCCACCGCCACCTCGGGTGCCAACGATCCGCTCGGCACCAGCGTGACGCTGGCCACCGCCTCGCTGAACCGCGGCGACACCTTTGTCGACTTCAGCAACAAGTTCCCGGTGCTGGGCATCGCGGGCGCGACGCTGGACCCGACCAAGCAGGAACTGCAGGGCTCGGTCTTTGGCAACAGCTACCAGAAGAACCAGGTCAGCCAGCTGCAGACCAAGGGCAACTGGAAGATCAACGAAGACAGCAGCCTGGACTTCGGCCTGTCGCTGACCGAAGTGAAGAACCGCTCGGCCTTCGCCAACGTGCAGCGCGACACCTGGGGCGGCGGCGCCGCGGGTGGCCCCGCCGCCATGCCGGACGACATCTGGCACGCCGACTCCATCAGCAAGTACTTCAGCCGCATTCCGGGCTCCAACGACTCGCGCCTGTTCAACCAGTTCTTCTATTTCAACTTCGAAGACCTGCGCGCCGCGGCCATCAAGTCCCTGGGCTCGGACGCCCTGTTGAAGGCCTCGTTCGACTGGCAGGACGACTACCGCACGACGGAAAAATCGCAAGCTGCCTTCGGCCAGTACAACCTGGCCTGGGAGTGGGGCGTGCCCATGGAGGCCGCCATCGGCGCCCGTTATGAGCGCACCAAGGTGAAATCACCGTCTTCGGAGAAGATCCCGGTGTCGGTGGCCTGGGTTGCCAACAACGAAATCCCCATCAGCTTCAGCGGCACGCGGTCCGCGTCGCGCGAAGGCAAGTACGGCTATTTCCTGCCGTCCATCGACTTGAGCGCCGACGTGACGGCCGACACCAAGCTGCGCGTCAGCTACGGCCAGACCATCGGCCGCCCGGGCTGGAATGCCATCCAGGGCGGGCAGCGGCTGGACCCCTTGGCCCGTGTTGATGGCGGCTCGGGCTCGGTAGGCAACCCCGACCTGAAGCCGCTGAAGTCGAGCAACATCGACTTCTCGGCCGAGCACTACTACGCCAAGAGCAGCTACGTCGCGGCGAGCTACTTCCGCAAGTCCCTCAAGGACTACAACGAGGCCGTCATCACCAGAACCAATCTGTTCGGCCTGCACACGCCGGTCGGCAGCGCGATGTACAACCAGGCCTCAACGGCTGGCGGCTGCGGCGCCGATTCCGAGTGCATTCGCAAGTACATCTTCGCGAACTTCCCGACGGCCCCGGGCGTCAGCCCCGGCGCACCCGGCACGTCGCTGGGCACCATCACCGCCCAACCCAACGACCCCCTGCTGATGTTCAACCTGGGTACCTACATCAACAACACCCGCACCAGCAAGCTCAACGGCATCGAGCTGAACGCCCAGCACATCTTCGGCAACAGCGGCTTCGGCGTGTCGGCCAACTTCACCAAGGTGCGCTCCAACCTCAGCTACGACAACAACAAGCGAGGCGCGCAGACCGACGTGCTGGTCGGCCTGGGGGATTCCGGCAACCTGGTGGGCTTCTTCGAGAACGAGACCTACTCGGCTCGCCTGGCCTACAACTGGCGCGGCAAGTTCCTGGCGGCGAACTTCGGCGGCGTGGAAGGTGCCCAGCCGCTGTACGTGGAGCCTTTCGGCCAGCTGGATGTGAGCCTGGGCTACAACTTCACGCCGCAACTGCGCTTCCAGTTCGAAGCCATCAACCTGACCGACGAGTACACCCGCACGCACATGCGCAACGAGAACCAGATGGGTGCTGTCACCCAATTGGGCCGTCGCATCATGATCGGCGCACGGTACAAGTTCTAAGAGAGAGCCTCAGGGCCGGCTGCGGTCGGTCCTCAAGGAAAGTCGGGACTCTCCCTTCCTTTCTTGTGAGGCAAAGTCTGGTTCGGCGGTGCTCGCGCTCTGGGGCACCGTCCTTGTTCGCCGCTTGGCGAGGCCGCGCGAGCGGCCCTTTTTACTTCTGGGGACCAGATCTTGAACGACAGGCTGCGTGAGGTGGTGGTGCTGGGCGGCGGCTCGGCCGGCTGGCTCGTAGCCGGCCTGTTGGCAGCCGAGCATGCCGACCTGCGCATCACGCTGATCGAATCCAGCGATATGCCGACCATCGGCGTCGGTGAAGGCACCTGGCCGTCCATGCGCGACACGCTGCGCCGCATCGGCCTGTCCGAGCCCGAATTCATCCGCCGCTGCCAGGTCTCGTTCAAGCAGGGCTCCCGCTTCGACGGCTGGGCTCGTGGTGCCGCGGGTGCTGATGGCGACCGCTACTACCACCCCTTCATGCTGCCCGTCGGCTACGGCGACGCGGACCTCGTGCAGGCTTGGCTGGCCACCCAAGGCCAGCGCCCCTTTGCCGACGTCGTCAGCCCCTCGGTGCAGGTCTGCGAGGCCGGCCGCGCGCCCAAGCAGGTGCAGACGCCCGAGTTCGCCGCCGTCGCCAACTACGCCTATCACTTCGATGCCGGCCTGTTTGGCCAGCTGCTGCGCGAGCACGCCGTTGCCAAGCTCGGTGTGCACCACGTCATCGACCATGTCGACGCAGTGCTGTCGCACGAGAACGATGACATTGCCGCGCTGCAGACCCGCGAGCATGGCGAAATCAAAGCCGACCTCTTCATCGACTGCTCAGGCCTCACCTCGCGCTTGATCGGCCAGCACTTCGGCGTGGCGCTGAAGAGCGAGCGCGACGTGCTCTTCAACGATGCGGCCATGCCCGTGCAAGTGCCCTATGCCCAGGCCGACGCGCCGCTGGCCTCCTGCACCATTGCCACCGCCTGGGCCAAGGGCTGGATCTGGGACATCGGCCTGCCCTCGCGCCGCGGCGTCGGCTGCGTCTACTCTCGCGCACACGCCAGCGACGACGAGGCCCATGCGGCGCTGACCGCCTATCTCGACGCCACCGGTGCGCCGGCCGAGCGGCCCACGCCACGCTCCATCCGCTTCGACCCGGGCTACCGCGAACAGTTCTGGGTGCGCAACTGCGTCGCCATCGGCCTGGCCTCGGGCTTCATCGAGCCGCTGGAGGCCTCGGCCCTCGCACTCGTCGAGCTGTCCGCCCAGCGGCTGTGCGACGAGCTGCCGATGACGCGCGCTTCCATGGAAGCCGTCGCGCGCCGCTTCAACGACGACTTCAGCTACCGCTGGGCCCGCGTCATCGACTTTCTGAAGCTGCATTACGCGCTCAGCCAACGCGACGACAGCGACTACTGGCGCGCCCATCGCGACCCGGCCACCTGGCCCGAGCGCCTGCGCGAGCTGCTGCCGCAGTGGCAGATGCGTGCACCAGCGCGGCATGACTTCGGCCGCATCGACGAGGTCTTCCCCTCGGCCAGTTACCAGTACGTGCTCTACGGCATGGGTTTCCGCCCTGACGCTGAAAGCCTGCCCGCCGCCAAACTCCAGGCAGCCCAGGCCTGCTTCGACGAAGCCTCCCGCCAGGCCCGCCGCTTCGTGCCCGGCCTGCCCGGCCACCGCAGCCTGCTCGACCATATTCACAAGACCGAGACATGACCCGCCCCACCCTGCTCGACAACGTCACCCACCGCCATCTGCGCGTCCACGCCGAGCGCTCCGCCGCCCTGGGCGATGCGCGCCAGTCGGCCTTGGCCCTGCCCGCCGAGTTCCGCCAGTTGCAGGCTCATTTCCCCATCGTCTTCCAGCTGGTTGAAGGCGCCGCAGCCGGGACCGGTTTCCAGCCCGTCGCCCTGTTCGGCCTGGAGGAAGGCCAGAACCTCTTCCTGACCGACACGGGCTGGGATGCCCCCGTCGTACCCATGGCCCTGCAGCGCGATCCCTTCATGATCGGCCGCGCTCCAGACGACAGCCTGCAGCTGCACATCGACATGGACAGCCCGCGCATCGTGCGGCCCGAGGATGGCGAGGTCGGCACCGCCATCTTCATGCCGCACGGCGGCTTCAGCGAGTACCTCGACCATGTCGTGCAGCTGATGGAGCACCTGCACGCCCAGGCCCAGCACCTGCCCGTCTTCATCGAGGCGCTGACCCGCCACCAGTTGCTGGAGCCCTTCGTCATCGACATCGAATCGACGAGCGGCGAGCCGGGCCGGCTGTCGGGCCTCTTCACCATCCACGAGGAGCGCCTCGCCGCCTTGCCGGGCGCCGCGCTGGAAGCCCTGGCCCGCGAGGGCCATCTGCTGCCCATCTATATGCAGATCGCGTCGCTGCAGCAGTTGCAAGACCTTGTCGAGCGACAAAGCAAGCTCTGATCATGCAAGCAGTACCGGCCTGGAACGGGCCGTTCGACCCGAACAACCTGCCCGCCGAGCTGCTGGCCGGCGACCGGCCCTATGTCGTGCGCGGTGGCTTCGCGCACTGGCCCGTCGTTCAGGCCGCACGTCAGTCCGACGAGGCCCTGGCCCGCTATCTGATGGGCTTCTACAACGGCGTGCGCATCGGCCTTTTCCAGCTGGCGCCCGAGGCCCGTGGCCGCGTCTTCTATGCCGACGAGACGCTGACCAGCTTCAACTTCAGCCGCTACGCCGCCACGCTGGACCAGGTGCTGACCGGCCTGCTCGGCCTGGCTGCAACGCCCGAGCCACCCGCCCTCTATGTCGGCTCGACGACCGTGGAGGCCGTGCTGCCTAGCTTCCTCGATGCCAACGTGCTGGGCTTGGGCAACCGCGACGCCCTGGTCAGCCTGTGGCTGGGCAACCGCACCCGCATCGCCGCCCACTACGACCTGCCGGACAACCTCGCCATCGTCGCCGCCGGCCGGCGCCGCTTCACGGTCTTCCCGCCCGAGCAGATAGCCAACCTCTACATGGGCCCGCTCGACCCGACACCTGCCGGCCAGCCCGTCAGCCTGGTCGACTTCGAGAAGCCCGACCTCGAGCGCTTCCCGCGCTTCGCCCGTGCGCTCGACGCCGGCGAGGTGGCCGAGCTCGAACCCGGCGACGCCATCTTCATCCCCAGCATGTGGTTCCACCACATCGAAGGGCTGGCGCCGGTCAACCTGCTCATCAACGCCTGGTGGCGCCAGACGCCGGACTACGTCGACTCGCCGCTGAGCACCCTGCACCTGGCGCTGATGACGCTGCGCGACCTGCCCGAGAAGGAGCGTCGCGTCTGGCAGCACCACTTCCAGCATTTCGTCTTTGGCGCCGACGAGTCCACCTGGGCCCACATCCCCGAGGCCGCCCGCGGCCTGCTCGGCCCCATCGACGACACCCTTTCGCGCCAGGCCCGCGCGCAACTCCTGACCCAGTTGAAACGATGAACACCACCATGAAGGAATTCAACCGCGTCGTCATCGCCGGCGGCGGCACCGCCGGCTGGATGATGGCCGCCCTGATGGGCAAGCTGCTTGGCAAGCGGCTCGACATCAAGCTGGTCGAGTCCGAGGAGATCGGCACCGTCGGCGTCGGCGAGGCCACCATTCCCGCGCTGCACACGTATCACAACCTGCTCGGCATCAACGAGGCCGAGTTCATGGCCGCCACCAACGCCACCTTCAAGCTCGGCATCGCCTTTGAGGGCTGGAAGGACATCGGCCAAGACTACTTCCACTCTTTCGGCTCGACAGGCAACGACCACTGGAGCGCCGGCTTCCAGCACTTCTGGCTCAAGGGCCGCGCGGAAGGCCTGTCCAAGACCTACACCGACTACAACCCCGAAACGGTCGCCGCCTACGCCAACCGCTTCGCCCACCTGCCGCGCAATGGGCTGAACTACGCGTACCACATGGACGCCGGCCGCTACGCCAAATACCTGCGCGCCATGAGCGAGGGCTACGGCGTGCAGCGCATCGAGGGCAAGATCGGCGCCGTGCTGATGGACGGCCCGCAGGGCAAAGATGGCGACATCACTGCCCTGCAGATGCAGGACGGCACGCGCATCGACGGTGACCTCTTCATCGACTGCACGGGCTTTCGCTCCATGCTCATCGGCGAGACCCTGGGCGTGGGCTACGAGGACTGGTCCTACTGGCTGCCCTGCGACCGCGCCGTGGCTGTGCAGACCGCCTCCGTGGGCGAGGCCTGGCCCTACACCCGCTCCATTTGTCACCCCTTCGGCTGGCAATGGCGCATCCCGCTGCAGAACCGCGTCGGCAATGGCCTGGTCTACAGCAGCAAGGAGCTCAGCGACGCTGACGCGCCCGAGGTGCTGAAGAAGAGCGTCGAGGGCGAGCTGCTGATCCAGCCGCGCGTGCTCAAGTTCCTGCCCGGCCAGCGCGACAAGGTTTGGCATCGCAACTGCATCGCCGTAGGTCTCGCGAGCGGCTTTGTCGAACCGCTGGAGTCCACCAGCATCCACCTCATCCAGCGCGCCGCCATCCGCCTGATGCAGACCTTCCCGCAGGGCGGCATCCAGCAGTCCGACGTCGACGAGTTCAACCTGCAGTCCAAGCGCGAGCTGGAGCACATCCGCGACTTCATCGTGCTGCATTACACCGTCAACGAGCGCACCGACTCCAAGCTCTGGAAGCATGTGCGCGAGATGGACCTGCCCGCCACGCTGCGCCACCGCATCGACCTCTTCCGCGAGACCGGCCGCGTCTTCCGCCCCAGCGACGAGCTGTTCGCCGAGAACTCCTGGGTCCAGGTCATGATGGGCCAGGGCATCACGCCCGAGCGCTACCACCCGGTGGCCGACCTGATGGGCAAGCAGGAGCTGGCCACCTTCCTCGGCGACATCCACCTCAAGGTCTCGCGCACCGTGGCCGGGCTGCCGCAGCACCAGGCCTACGTCGAGCAGCTCTGCGCGCCCTATCGCAACGCGACGACGGCGCAGTTGGCGGCCACGCCGCTGCGGGCTTGAGGGGTGCAGCTAGCTTGGCGGGGCTGACGGCTTTCGGCCAGTTGCTGACCTTCGGTGACGACCGCCAACAGGAGGTCTACCGGGCCGATGCGACGCCGCTCGCATACCATCGTGGCGCCACCCGAAGTCGAGGCAAGGCGAGGAATTGTCCAAGGTGAAGACAATGCTAGACGCCGTCCAAGTGGTGGCCGACCCGCCGCAGCCATCCAGTGTTGGGGCGCCACGCATAGGAACGGGCGACGGGCCATATCGGCGCCGTTTCAAAATGGAGCCACTCCGCCGCCGTCCCAATCTTGAGATTGAGAAGGCCTCCATTTGCCGCTCCATGCTGCACGGCCACCACAGCGGCGGAACATTGCTTCTGCTGTTGGCCGCGGCTCGGCAAGCTTGAGCGAACCACGGCTCGTGCCGGCCCCCGTACTCATCATCACGAAGCGGGTGGCGTAACGACCGGCTCAGAATCGCAGTTCCTTGTTCTCCCGTTGAGCTCAGGGGGGAAATGGAGCCGGGTTCGCCAGGTAGGCCTTGAACAGGCGCGCGAACTGGCCGCCGTCGTTCGTGATGTCCGCCGACGTGGCGCCCCCGGGACTGAAGACGAGCGCGAATACACCGTTGCCCGTGTACTGCGTTGGATGCGTCAGCATGTACTGGACGTGGTTGTCCCGATAGTGCTTCGGCGTTCCGCCGGGGGTCGTCGAGGGCACGCCCATGGGGGTCTGCCAGAACAGGATCGGCAGGTTGCCCAGGTGGCTTCGTAGCGTCTTCCACTGGTCGAGGCTTTGGTTGAAATTCGGCGTGGTGACGTTGTTCTCATCCAAGTAGAACGGGCCGGTGCCGCGACCCGCGCACTCGTCCACGGGTGTCGGGACTTCAAAGCAACCTGCGTCGCGATCGCTCGTTTGCGCCACGATGAAGTCGGCCTTGTCTGCACCGAGTTTTGCCATGAAGCTGCCGGTGGCGTCTGGGTTCCCGTACCACATCGACGGGGGGAAGCCCATCCTCGCCTTGGGCGCATACGTCCGCCCGAGCGTCAACAGGCAACCGACGACGCCAACGGCCGTATTCGGTTGGCTGGCGCATTCCGGCACCGTGCTCACGCGCGCCGGCAACTTCGCCGGGTCGCCGCCGGGTGCACTGCCCTCTGCGAAGCCCCAGAAGTCAGGCTCGAGGTTGACCAGGGTGGGGCGGCCGGTCTCGGCGATCTTCTGGTACATCAACTTGACTTGCGCCCAGTAGGCGGCCATGAACGGCGCGTCGTTGACGACGGTGACATCGCCACCCCGCAGGGAAGGCATCTGGAACAGGGTGAACATCGGCACGGCGCCCATGGCCGCGACGTCGTTGGAGAAGACCGTTATGACGCCACCGTCCGGATAGTTGTATTGCCATTGAGGCCATGCGTTACCGCCGCCGCCAGAGTTGAAACCCGTAACCGCCACGAGATAGGTATCGATGATGTCCGGAGCGATCTGCTGGGCCTTCATGTCCGCGATAGGACTGGCCGCGCCGAGGCCCACGAGGAGCCGTCCGGGCTTGCCGAGGGCTGTAGTGATCGAAGGTGCGGGTGCGGGTGCAGGTGCAGGTGCAGGTGCAGGTGCAGGTGCAGGTGCAGGTGCAGGTGCAGGTGCAGGTGCAGGTGCAGGTGCAGGTGCAGGTGCAGGTGCGGGAGCGGGAGCGGGAGCAGGTGCAGGTGCGGGTGCGGGTGCGGGAGCGGGAGCGGGAGCGGGAGCGGGAGCGGGAGCGGGTGCAGGTGCAGGTGCGGGAGCGGGAGCGGGTGCGGGTGCGGGTGCGGGTGCGGGTGCGGGTGCGGTTGTCGGCGAGCCGCCTCCGCCGCCGCAAGCTGCGACCCCCACACTCAGGAGGGCGATCGCGACGCGACAGGCATGGGACACGGTGTTCAGTGCCAACGGCATTCGTTTCCTCTTGGATGAAATAGGTCTTTTCGCAATGTTGTCGCGGCAAGACCCAGTAGTTGCAGTTACGCCCTCGGCCGACATGAACACGCGGCCGTAGATGGTCGGTGAAGTTGTAATCGACGTGTGGACGAACAGACCCTTGTCGCCATGACCGCTGAGGAGGACGTATGGCGCGCCATCGCCAGGTTGACCATCTCCTGAAGGCCGGAGATCGAAGGTCCAGTGGGGCTGCACGTTCGAGAAGGCCTCGGTGGTAGAGAAGATGCCGCTGCCGGCCACGTAGGAGATATGGTTCCGATTGAAGGGGTCGATCTCCAGGTCGTCGACACAGCATGAGTATTCGGTGCCAGTATGGCGGTGCTGGCTGCCATGCGTGTGGCCGGATCTGCCAACTTCCTGACACGTGGCGCCGGCTGTGGCCGAGCGCATCACCATCTGCACCCAGCCCACGCCTCCTCACGTGCCGGACACACGGAAGGCGATCTTCGTGGTCGCGCCTGAGCCATAGACCGAGACGCCGCAGATGCCACCAGGATGCCGGCCAGCCTCGGAAGAGATGAGCAGCGTCCAGTTCGTGCGATCGAACTTGTAGAGCGACGGCGGCGCACTACTGCCAGTACCGGAAGTCGATGCAAACGGCACTCACAGGGCCTCGGGAACCGGCAACCCGCCGATCTGCTGCATCAGTCCGAGCAGGTCCGGCTGCCCCACTTCGGAGACGATCTTCCCGGTCGAAAGTCGGTAGATGTTCAGCGCTTGCACGGCAATCGTCTTGCCGGTGGGAGGCACGCCGAAGAAGGCTCCGCGCTGCGTCCCGCGCATCGTGAATCGCGCTGCGATCACGTTACCTTCGACGACGGTTTCCTCAAGAGTCCACTGGATATCGGGGAATCCGCCGCGCATCATCCCGATGATCTCCAGGTAGCCTTGTGGCCCGTGCACGGGTTCGGCGCGCCCCGGAACCTGAAACACGGCGTCAGGGGAAACCAATTCTGTGGCGAGCCGCGGATCCGCGGTGTTGATGAACTCCACGAAGCGAGCCATGAACTGTCGGTTTGTGGTTTGCATCGGTCGCCTCGGACTGTCTATCAGGATAGGAGCCGGAGCATGGTGGCCGCCCCGTGCCCGCGGTCCCGTATTGTTCGAGTTGCCGGCGTGTTCGACACGATCAAAGTCGGTTGCCGAAATGGTGAATATCGGACAATGGATCGATGCCGCGCGGAACGAGACCCATCGATGTCGAGCAGGTCCGATATCAGCCCTCGGCCGAGAGGGCGCTGGATCTCGAGGTCTTCTCGATGTCGGACCTGAGACGGAGGGTGTCCCGAGCCCACCTGCAGCGCTACCACCGCTACGACTTTCACATGTTCGTGCACGTCAGACGTGGAATATGCCGCGCCGTGGTGGACTTCAGCCACATCGAGTGTGGCGGCGGTTCGCTGCTGACCATTCGGCCCGGACAGGTTCACCGCTTCGGGCCGGGAAGCCGTTGGGATGCAAACCTCCTGCTGTTCCGACCCGAGCTTTTGCAGGCTTCGCAAGGCGAGGAGCGCCTTCAGATGCCTGAACTGGTCGATGGGCTTCCTGGCAATCTGAGCCTCGACCGGTCGACGGGTCGGTTTTTGGCCGACACGCTCGCGCGCCTGGAGGAGGAGTGCGCGCTCGACGCCCGGCAACCGCTGCTGAACTGGCTGCTCCAGAGTGAACTGACAACGCTGGTGACGCGGCTGCACATCTTTCATGCCGAGCAACAGCGATCCGCCGGAACGGCGTCCGACGCGCCGGAGCGCTTCCGTCTATTCAAACGGCTTCTGGACGAGAACGTGCATCAATGGCGTCACGTTTCGCGCTATGCAAATGCCATGGGATGTTCCGAGAAGACTCTCACTCGCATCTGCAGTGCGGTGGCTGGCGTCGGCGCGAAGGCCTTAATCGCCTCGCGCCTTGCGCTGGAAGCCAAGCGCCTGCTCGTGCACACGAAGATGCCGATTTCCGCCATCGCGCAGCGGCTTGGCTTCGACGAGGCGACCAACTTCATCAAGTTCTTTCGCAGCATCGAAGGCTGCACGCCAGGCGAATTCCGCCGTCAGTTCGATGTCTCGTTGTAGCCGCACTCGGCCATCCCGGTCTCTCATGTTCGCGCATGCATGCCATAAGTACAGATGGACGCGTCGCGCCGGCACCCATCGACGCAGATCGGACGTTGCATTCGATCTCGAGCACAATCTGCTGGGCTCTTGGCGTTCGAGCCCGAACTGCGTAGTCCTAATGCCTGCTTATATGCGGACTTCACTGTCAATCTTTCGCATCACAGCGGGATCTGATTTCGGCATCCGATGGGGTGACCGGCAAGATTGATCTGAGGTCAGGAACAGTCGGGGCTCGAGCTTGTACTCGAGCGAGCTTCTATCCGTGCAGGGCGCCGACGTCCAACACCGCATGCTGCGAAAGCCGCCCCGCCTCCTTAGGCCACCGCGTATGGACGAGCGTCCCATCCAGCGCCACGCCTGTTCATCCCTCGGAGCACATGGACGTGAACACAGCCTGCGGCAGCCGTGCCGCTGCAGCTGAGCTGCGAAGAAGTCCACCGCGGCGCCGCCACATCTCCCCACAAGCACCAAGGCCTCGCGGGCTGCAACACAATCCACCCATCATGAAGATCAACCACACGATCCAAGCCCGCCTCGACACCTGAGCGCCCCTTCGACCGTGTTCGGAAGGCGCCAAGCCTTCCGGTCAATCCAAACCCCGGCAGGTTCGTCCCTCCGGGGTTTTGTTTTTCTGATCTGAGTTCAACCATGCGCACCCGCACCTTCGACAAGCTGATCGCCACGATTCCCGAGCGCCGGAGCGCGGCTGAGTCCTGCTCGTCGCTCGTGCGCTTCGGCGTCCTGCCTTTGCGCTAGCCCTGCCAGGTGGTTCCACCGGGGGCTGGCAACAGTCACCGCATCTGGAATCACCATGAACTCGAACAACTTCCGCAACCTGCGCAACATCGGCGTCATCGCCCACGTCGACGCCGGCAAGACCACGACCACCGAACGCATCCTGTTCTACACGGGCGAAAACCATCGCATCGGCGATGTCAACGACGGCAACACGACGATGGACTTCGACCCCCAGGAACGCGCACGCGGCATCACCATCCACAGCGCTGCTACCACCGTGCACTGGCACGGCACGCAGATCAACCTGATCGACACGCCCGGACACATCGACTTCAACATCGAGGTGCGCCGCTCCCTGCGCGTGCTGGACGGTGCCGTCGTCGTCTTCGACGGCGTGGCCGGCGTCGAACCCCAGACCGAGACCAACTGGCGCCTCGCGGACGAGTACCGCGTGCCGCGCCTGGCCTTCATCAACAAGCTGGACCGCATCGGCGCGGACTTCCTGCGCGTCGTCGCGTCCCTGCAGGAACGCCTGGGCGTGCGCGCACTGCCGCTGCAGCTGCCCATCGGCGCGGAAGTCGACTTCCGTGGCGTGGTGGATCTGCTGACGATGCAGGCCCTGGTCTGGGACCGCGACGACGCCTCGGCACCGCCGCGCGTCGAAGCCATCCCGCCGGAGCTGCAAAGCGCCGCCGAGGCCGCGCGTGCGCGCCTGCTGGAAGCCGCTGCCGAACAGGACGACGCGTTGCTGGATGCCTGGCTGCGCGGCGACGAGTTGCCTTTGGACGATGTGCGTGCGGCCCTGCGCCGCGGCACGATCGCGGGCGCTTTCGTACCCGTGCTGGCCGGCTCGGCCTTCCGCAACCGTGGTGTCGAGCCGCTGCTGGACGCCGTCGTCGCCTACCTGCCCAGCCCAGGCGAAGGGCCAGCCGCTGCGGCGGCCGAAGGCCCGCTGTCTGCCCTCGCCTTCAAGCTGACCGCCGACGACCACGGCGCCATGGTGTTCGTGCGCGTCTACAGCGGCAAGCTCAAGCGCGGCGATACGGTGTTCAACGCCAGCACCGGCAAGGCCGAGCGCGTGTCGCGCCTGTACGAGATCCATGCGGACCAGCGCGTCGAGCGCGACGAACTCGTCGCGGGCGATATCGCGGGCGTCGTCGGTCTGAAGGAGGTGCTGACCGGCCACACGCTGGCGTCTGCCAAGGACGCCGCCGTGCTGGAAAGCATCGCCGTGCCCGAGGCCGTCATCGACGTCGCCATTGAGCCACGCAAGCAGGCCGATGCCGCGGCCCTGTCCAAGGGCCTGGGCATGCTCGTCCGCGAAGACCCGTCACTGCGACTGCGCCAGGATCCGGATTCGGGCCAGACGCTGTTGTCCGGCATGGGTGAGCTGCAGCTCGAGGTGTCCATCGAGAAGCTGCGTGCGCGCTTTGGCGTCGAGGTGCAGGTCGGCCGACCCCAGGTCGCCTATCGCGAGACCATCGCGGGCACGGCCGAGGTGCGCCATCTGCACCGCAAGCAAAGCGGTGGCCCCGGCCAGTTCGCCGAGTTGACGCTGCGCGTGGCACCGCTGCCGCGCGGTACGGGCATCCGCTTCGAAAACACGGTGGTGGGCGGCGCGATCCCGCGTGAGTTCATCCCGGCGGTGGAGGCAGGCATCCGCCGCGCCGCGCAGGCTGGCCCGTTCGCGGGCTACCCGCTGGTGGACTTCGAGGCGGTGCTGCTGGACGGCAGCCACCACGTGCGCGACTCGTCGGCGCTGGCTTTCGAGCTGGCGGCGGCGGCGGCGCTGCGCGAGGCGGTGCTGAAGGCATCGCCCGTGGTGCTGGAGCCGGTGATGGCCGTCGAGGTCATCACGCCGGCCGACTATCTCGGCGACGTCATCGGCGACTTGCTGCGCCGGCGTGGCCATGTGCATGGCCAGGATGCACGTGGCAACGCCGTCGTGCTCAGCGCCGAGGTGCCGCTGGAGCAGATGTTCGGCTACATCGGGTATCTGCGCGCGATCAGCTCAGGTCGCGCGCAGTTCACGATGCAGTTGGGCCACTACGCCGAGGCGCCGAAGAGCGTCGCGGCCTTGGCCGCCTAAGCAGAGGGCGAGGCGTTGAAAGGCGCCTCGCCTTTTTTCTTCAGCGACGGCGCCGACGCACGATGCCTGCCATCAAGGCCAGCCCGGCCATCAGCATCCCCGCCTGCGCCGGCTCCGGCACCGCAGCGGCCGCCACCTCCGCCGACCAATAGCTCGGCAGATGCAGATACGGATTGCCGCTCGCCATCGTTCCATCGGTGACGTAGATGGCCCCCAGCCCATACTGCCTGGCCAGGCCCATCACCTGCTGCATCTGGGCCACCGTTGCCACGCTGTGGACGATGGCACCGGTCGACGCCGCATTCGTCAAGCCGCTCAGGAAGGAGCCGTTGATGAAGTCGCTGTACGAGCCTTCAAAACTCATCAGCGTGTTCGCCAGCGGCACATAACCCGCAGAGGGCGTCACGCCCGGGTTGCCGACGATCTCCCAGCCCGGATGCGCCGCGCGCAGACTGTTGCTGACGGTCTGATAGAACGGCAGCGCGCCCGGCTGCGTCGCCATCTCGTCGAGGAAGACACCGTCCACGCCATACCAGTTCGCATACTTCTGCGCATCCGCCAGCACCTCGTGCGTCGAGCGCGTCGGCGGCACTTCCGAGGTGCAGTGGTTGACGCCGTAGCAGGTGTAGACATAGCCGATCACCTTGCCACCCGCGGCGCGGAACTCGTTGACCGAGGCCACGTAGTCGCTGTTGGAGGCCAGGCCCGGCCCATTGCCCGGGTTCATGATGGCCGTGACCTGGGCGCCTTGGCTGGCGGCCCAGCTCAGCTGGTGCCACTCGTTCTGCGATGGCATCCATGACGGATAGAAGTACGCCGGCACGATGATCTCGATGGCCGACGCAAAGGGCGCCGCGCTTGCAAGGGCGAATGCGGCGATGAGGGTTTTCAAATGCTTCATATTCCTTCCTTTCCTCAGCAGCTGCCGCCGGTCTTCAGGCTGTTCAGGCACCAACGCTCCGAGCCAGAGAGGCTGTTGTTGCCCCAGTAGGTCGGCGTGTAGTTCCAGATCGGGCCGCCCCAGGGAAGGCTAGGGTTGTAGGTCATGCTGGTCGCGTAGACGTAGTTGGCCGCGCTGCCCTTGAGCGTCAGGCGCATCTCGGCCTGGGTGGCGGAGTGCACCAGCAGCCAGGTCTTCACGCCCAGCGATGCCGCCAGGCTCTGCACGCCGCCGTTGAGCCAGCTCGCCGCGGCCACGTAGTCGCTGTACTTGGCCTCGTAGATGACGATGTGCTCGCCATAGCTGGCCGCGTTGACGAAGCAGCTGCTGGCGCCCGGCCAGCCGGCATTCCACACCACCGTGCCGCTGGTGCCGGTGGCCGCCATCTTGGCGCGCACGGCGCTGAACTTGGGGCCGGTGCCGCTGCACTTCTGCGCGTCGGTCAGCGCCGCGTCGTCGAAGGCGGCCTCGTCGAAGAAGAAGCCATCCACGCCGCCCAGCGTCGTCTTGTAGGCGCTCAGGTTGGCGTTGATCGCGTTGTAGCGGGCCAGCTCGTCGGCGGTGTTGTAGTCGTAGCCGGTGGCCACATAGCCCAGCACCTTGCCGCCCTGGGCGCGGATGTTGGCGATGACCGCCTTCCAGTTGGTGACCTGGCTGGCGGAGAGTCCGGTGGCGCCGCTGTTGGGATTGATGACGACGTAGGCACCGCTGGGGATCTGGCCGCCATAGGTGCTGGCGGTCTCGCCCCAGTAGGCCACCATGCCGAAGCCGGTGGGGGCGGCAGTGGCCACGGCGGTGGTCAGGCTCAGCAGCAGGCCGGCGACGGCGGGCTTCAAGCGAAGTTCACGCATTATTTTCTCCTTGGGAAGGTGGGTCAACGGACGGTCAGCGTGGTCCCGGCGCGGAAGGCGCCGAGCGTCGCGTCCCAGGCCTGTGCCTTGGCGGCGTTGTCCGCGTTGGCGGGGCGCACGCTGTAGCGCACATCGCCGCTCAGCGAGCTGGCACCGTCGGGCAGCGCGAGCAGCACGTCGTAGGCGCCTGTCGGCGTGCCTGCGGGCACAGTGAAGCCGGCCGAGACGGTGCTGGTCGTGTTGGGCAGCCAGCCGCGCGGGTCGACCGCCGGCAGCACGATGCGCACAACGGCGCCCGTGGTCCGGTGCTTGAGCAGCAGTTGCACGGCACGCGGGTTGAAGGCGCGTGCCCAGCCGGTGTTGCGCACCGTCATGAGGAGGTCGCCCGACTGCCCGGCCGTCACCGCCGAGCTGTGCAGCAACGTGGCCAGCTCGAAGCGGTAGCCCATGCTGCGCTTGACCTCGGCCATGCATCCCTGCGCCTCCCACTTGGTGTGGAAGAGGTCGCGGTAGTAATCGTTGTTCAGATAGGTCAAGCCGAACTGCTTGCCCTCGTTCAGGATGTCGGTGCAGCTGGTGCGCGGCACCGCGCCTTCCTCATCTGCAGGGTTGCAGGTCTCCGCGCCGAAGGGGGCGACGCGTGACAGCGAGGCCGTGTAGTTACGCTCGTTCTGGCGCGTTGCGGCGTCCTCGCTGTAGGTGCCGACGTCGGTGGCCGAGGCCAGGAAGCAGTCGTTGTGCACGCCGATGCGCGAGGCCGCCGACCCGTCGCGCCAGCTCGGCACCTGCGAGGCCCACTGCATCAGATACGGCGGATAGCGCAGCTGCAGGAAGCGGTCGGCCGGCAGCGCATTCAGCAGCGCATCGCGGATCTGCGTGCGCGGGCTGGCCGCGGTGAGGTTGTTGGAAGAGGTGTGCCATTCGCCCCAGGCGCCAATGAAGCCGGCCTGCAGATAGGCGATGACGTCGGCATTGGCGGTTAGCACCGGTTTGAGCTGGTCGATGTGGCCGAGCACGCGCGCCAGCGGCGCGTCCTTCACGTTCTGGTACTCGGTCTCGTTCTCCGGGTAGTTGTAGAGGAAGCGCGGCACGAGCTTCAGGCCAGCACTGCGAGCGATGGCGAAACGGGCCGAGAGCTGCGTAAGCAGGCTGGCGGGCAGCGTGGTGTTGGCATAGGCGTCCAGGCGCACGGCGGCGTAGACGACCCGATAGCCGGCCTGGAACTGCGAGTCGGCGTCGGCCTGCGTCCACAGCAGCAGGTTGTCGGCGGCCCAGGTGTACATGCCGCGCTCGGGGTTGGCGATCTCGGCGGTGCTGACAGTGAAGCTGGTCTCGACCGGTGCGGGCGCAGGCGTCGGTGCTGGCGTGGGAGCGGGCGTTGGTGCCGGTGTCGGTGCGGGCGTGGGTGCGGGGGTCGGCGCCGGTGTGGGCGCAGGCGTGGGTGCCGGCGTAGGCGCTGCGAGCCGCCACGCCTGGTTCGCATCGCCACTCTTGCAGGTCGCGACCGAGAAACCAACCTGGGCCAGTTGAGTCGGCGCGGTCAGGCACAGGTTGTTGGCCGCGAGCTTGAGCTGGGCGGTCGAGCCGCCCGCCAGCGCCACCACCGAGAAGCGCTGGCCCGTCTGGCTGGGCTGGCAGGTGTTCAGCTCCACGAACGAGCCGGAGCTGATGCCGGTGGCGGAGACGCACAGATTGGCCTGCGCGTTCTTGAGGGTGTAGATGCTGCTGCCCGTGCTGACCGGCGTGAGGCTGAAGTCCTGCGCTGCGCTGGCATTGCAGGTCGCCAGGCGGATGTCCCAGGTGTCGACCTTGGTTTCCAGGCAGGCGCCCAGGGGGTTGGACACCAGGGGCGCTGCGGTCGCGGCAACAGGCCAGGCGGCGATCAGGGCGAGCGGGAAGGCGAGCTTCAGCCCGGCGCGAGAGCGGGGCAAGGGGCAGGGACGCATGGAGTGCATCGGGTTCTCCTCATGAACGACTGAGCGCTGAACGGGAGGGGCCGGGCCACGTCAGCGCGAGCGCGGCCAGGGCACCGGCGCGACCGGTGCCAAATAGCGATGGAGAGAAGGCGTGCTGGGCGGCTACTCGATGCGAGCGTCGCCCCAGGTCACGACGAGGGGGCCTGCGGTGTCGGCCCCATGCTGGCGCGCGATCAGCTCGATCAGCTTCACGCCGCGCAGGTCGGCGCGGAGTTCGCGCGCCGGTTGGTTGAACTTGATGGGCGCAGTCGCCGCGAGGCGGCGGCCATCGCCCCAGACCTCGAAGCTGACCGCGGCGGTCTTGCCGCGTGTCGAGTCGTCCACGCCGACGCGCGCGACAAAGCGCTGCGAGCCGATGGGCACCTGCACCTGCAGCCGCGAATCGGCCAGCACGCCGACGCCATGGCGGAAGGCCTGGCGCTGCACGCTGAGTGCCTGGTCATAAGGCGTCGAGTCGGCACGCGGCGCGCCCCAGCCGGCGTAGGCCGGGCGGGTGCCGCCGTTGTCGGTGGTGGACCAGGACGCCAGCGCACGGTAGCCGATGGGATCCTGCTCCAGCGCACGGATGCCGTCGCGCGCCACGTAGACGTTGCCAGGTCGCTCCGACACGTAATAGCCGCGCGGCAGCTGGTGCTTGCCTGTCGCGGTGAACAGCAGCGCCTCGCGCGGCTTCAGCTCGAACTCGCGCTTGTCCGTGAACGTGCCCGCTTCGGCGCGAGCCCAGGCGTCGCGCAGCGCGACGGGTGCTGTCGCGTCCATCTTCAGGTGTTCGGCGGTCAGCGTGAACTTAGCGGCAGCACCCGTGCGGTTGAACAGCAGCACGGCCTTGCGTCCATCGGCCAAGCTCTTGACGAGGATCTGCCGGTCACTGTCGGCATAGGCGAGCACGCCCTGATGGCCGGCTGGGTCCTGGTTGATGGCGACGACCTCGGGTGCCTTCAGCACGTCGATGAGGGCGGGCGAGGCTTTCGACAGGTCGGTGCCGATCATCAGCGGCGCGGCAGCGATGGCCCACAAGCCCATGTGGGTACGGGCTTCGAGCAGGTGATTGCCGTCGAAGTCGCCGTTGCCGATCTCCAGCATGTCGGGGTCATTCCAGCGGCCCGGGCCGGCGTAGAACTCGCGCGTTGCCACGGTGTCGAAGTTGTGCACCATCTGCGAGAAGCTGGGCGCGATGTCGCGGCTCGTGCGCCACATCGTGCCCACCTCGGCGCCCCAGCTGCGGACGTTGGCGGCGCCCCAGAGGCAGACCGACAGCACGTAGTCGCCACGCGGCCGCACGCTGCGCAACGCCTGCGTGACGCGGCCGTAGAGGGCGCGGGCGCCGTCCATGTCGGACTGGTTGGCATTGCCCTCGACGACCGTCGGTCCGAACTCGCGGAAGCGGCCCGACATGACCGGGGGGCGGTCCTTGCCGTACGACGACAGGCCGCAGCCGTCCACCTTGATGAAGTCGAAGTTCCAGTCGCCGAAGTAGAGCGCGATGTCGCGCTCGACGTTGTTCATCAGCCCCACCTCCCGCTCAACCTGGCTGCCTTCGGGCAGGTTGGGGCTGTCGGTGTTGTAGGCCTGCGAGCAGGCGTTGCGGCCGATGTCGGAGTACAGGCCGGCCTTCAGCCCCATCGCGTGGATCTTGTCGGTGAACGGGCGCAGCGACGTGCCGGCCGCGCCGCCGGTGCCCGCGCTCGGGAACAGATTCGTGCGCACCTGCATGCGGCCGTCGCTCGCGCGGCGCTGCCGCCACCAGCCGTCGTCGATGTTGATGTTGCTGTAACCCGCCGCGGCCAGCCCGGTGTCGACGATGACCTGGGCCGAGTCGAGCACCCTCTGCTCCGTGAGGTCCATGTGGAAGGCATTCCAGCTCGACCAGCCCATCGGTGGCGTCGGCGCGCTGCCGACGCCCTGATGGGCCCAGCGGCCGGTGGGGGCCAGGGGTTGCTGCTGCGCATGGGCGGTGGCAAGGAGCAGGGTCAGGGCGAGGGTGATCGGGGCGAGGCGATGCTTCATACGGTGCGGGTCATCAGGCGGCCGAAGGCGGCGGGAAGGTGGAAGTCGGGCTCGGGCGTGCGCGTCGGGCTCCAGCTGGAGTAGACACGACCCCTACCCTGGCCTTCGACGCGGAACAGATTGAGCCGCCAGCCGTCGTCGGCGCCGCCTGCACTCTGCATTGGCACGCCCAGCTCGGCCGTCCACACCTTGTGCTTGGCGTCGATGTGCGCCTTGGCGCGGCTCTCGCCGACGATGCGCTTCTTGCCCGAGGCCTCGACGGCGATCTCCAGCAGCAGGCCGTTGGGTGACACCTCGACCTCGCGATAGCTCTTCAGCCCTGCGCGGTCCGGCGCCTGCAGGAAGACTTCGACGACGTCACGCTCCCACAGCGGCCAGATGTCCGTCGCCGAGCCCGGGCGGTCGAAGGTGCTCAGCGCCTCGAACTTGCAGATGAAGCGCAGATAGAGCTGGCTTGGCGCCCGCAGCATTTGCACGCGGGTGGACTGCGGGCCGGCGAGCGCCTTGCCCTGCCAGTCGTGGCGGAAGAAGGTGGCCGGCGCATCGGCCCATTGCGAGGCGAGCGGGAAGCCGTCGGCGCCGATTTGCGTGACCATGCCGGCAAAGGCGACGGGCAGCGTGTCGGGCACTTCAGGCCGCGCTTCGATCAGCAGGCTGTGCGTGAAGCTCACGGGCAGCGTGGGTCTGTCGGCGGCGACTTTGCCCAGCTCTTTGCCTGTCACCGCGTCGCGCAGCGTCCAGCGGCCAGTACTCAGGCCGCGCAGGGTCACCGGGCCGTCCCAGCGCTCCGCATAGAACGCATAGTGCAGCGCCCCGCCCTGCTCGATGACATGCGTCTCGGGCTTGTCGAAACCCAGGTCATACAGCTCGCCGCGATAGCGGCCTTCGGCCAGGCGCTGGCGGTTGTACAGGTTCACCCACTGGCGCCAGCGCGGCTCGCGCTCGGGCGTCAGCAGGAAGGAGTCCTTGGGCTTGGGGTCCACCGGCCACGTGAACTTACTGGCCACGACGGCGCCGATGCCCACGCTGGACGCGAAGTCCTGCCCGCCGCTACTCAGCTCCACGTGGTCGCCCGCGTAGGCGGCCCAGGGGCCCATCAGCGCCTTCAGCGTCTTGCCCTTGTGGCGCACTTGCCAACTCGACAGCGGGTCGGACGCCGGCGCCTGGTCCATGAAGGGCATGTTGTGGAAGGCATAGCCGGTGCCGCAGGGGCAGACCTCCACCACCGCTTCCGGGTTGGCCGCGTGGGCCGAGTCGTGCATGACCTTGTAGAAGTCGGCGAGCTTTTCCACCGCGTCTTCCGGCCGCACATGCTTGTGCGCGGGGTTGAAGCAAGGCGCCACGCCGTTGAGGTGTTGACCGTCGACCTTGAGGCCATCGAAACCCCAGTCGCCGATGATCTTCTTCACCGTGGCGGCCAGGCGGGCCTGCGTCTTCTCGTAGGCCGGGCAGAGGTAGAAGCTGTTCCACCACGTCACGTTCTGCACCGCGCCGTCCTTGTCCAGCAGCAGCAGGTCGGTGTGGTCGTGCAGCTCGTCGCTGCCGGGCGCCACGGCCAGCGGCGCAATCCACAGGCGCGCCTTCATGCCGCGGGCGTGGATGTCGGCGACGAGCGCCTTCATGTCGGCCTCGCCCTTGGGGAACTTGGCGAGGTCGGGTGTCCAGTCGCCGGTCTTGACCTGCCAGCCGTCGTCCAGCACCGCCCACCTGAAGCCCAGCTCCTGCACCTTGGGCAACGTGGCGCGCACATAGTCGAGCGAGAAGTCGCGCTCATAGCCCCAGGCGCACCACTGCGGCTCGTAGGCGCTCGATGGCGGCTCGGGGGCCACCAGGCCTTGCGCGGCCATGAGACGGCGGTAGCGGTCCAGCGGCACGAAGAAGTCGCCGCGGTGCACGGCGATGAAGCTGGGCGGCGTGGTGAGCGTGGCGCCGGGCGCCAACGTCTGCGGTGCGTCGCCGCGCAGAGAAATGTCGACCTGGTCGCCGCTGGCCTTCACGGGCAGCGCGACGAGCTGCGGGTGAAGGGCCAGATGGCCGACGGCCAGGCCGACATCCCGCCGCCAGACATCGACGACCGGCGTGCCACCGCCGTAGTCCGACGCATTCATGCCCATGAAGTTGCGCTGCTCGAAGCCGCGCTTGACAGGCTGCACCCAGTCGCGGCGGTCGGCGTGGCTGGCGCCGGAGTAGGTCCAGTACCCACCCGCATGGCGCGGCGCGGCGGCCAGGCGGTGAGCCGCGTTGACCCAGGCGTCGACGGCAACGGGCTTGTCGCCGGTGTTCGTGTAGTCGACGTCCAGCAGCGCGACGCCGGGATGCTCGTCTAGAAGCGTCACGGTGACGCGCTTCTCGATGCCCTCCACCGAGCGGCCGACGAGGCGTAGCGTCTGGCCGGCGCCGAAGGGCGTGGTGGACTTGGCCGGCTCAGCCTTCTGCAGCGCGAAGCGGCTCAGCGCCCTGCCCTTCACGACGAGATGCTCACTCGCGTCGAAGCCGGTCAGCACGGCGGGCTGCTTGCCCAGCAAGCTGACCACGCGACAGCGCATCTGATCGTCGAACTGCAGCGACAACGCAGCGCCCTGCACGCGCACATGACCCTTGCCCTCAGCCTGAGCGAGCGGCAACTGTGTGGCCAGCGGCGCGGCGCCCAGCCATTGCAGGAAGGCCCGGCGTGCCGTCATCGCTTGCCGCCCCAGGCGCCGGGGAATGTCCGCTCGGCGTTCAGGTGGTAAAGCTTGTCGACGACCTCACGCGGCAGCGCCAGCCCCTTCACCGGCTTGTCGAGGTCAGCCACCTTGAAGCTATCCGCCGTGTTGAAGTAGCGCCAGTGCATGCGCCACACGCCCTCGGCTTCCTTGGCCAAGGCGGCACCGTCCTGATCGGGCGCCTGCGACATGTCGCTGCCGTACATGACGCGGTCCTGGTATTTGATGAAGAAGCGGCGCACCCGCTCGCGGTCCTTCTGGCTCTGGTATTGCAGCTGGCCGATGCGCGCGGCGACGTCCACCACGGCATTGGGGAACCGGTCGAGGAAGGCGGCCAGCTCGTCCACGTTGCGCTCCAGCGAGGCCAGGTGCACGCCGACGAAACGCAGGCCCGGATGCGCGGCCACCATGCGGTCGCGCGCGGCCATCTGGGCTTCCCAGCTGGGCATCTCGGGGTGCAGGGCCATGTGGTACTGCGGGTGCGCCTTGAAGTACTCGCGGTCATTGTTGACCGTCATCTGCTCGAGCGGCAGCCAGCAGTTGTGCGGCTCGCCCTGGTGGCCCAGCAGCGGGATGCCCTGTTTGGCGAAGTCGTCGAACAGCGGCGCGAAGCGGGCGTCGTCGATCATCACCAGCTTGCCGTCGACACCCCGCAGGCCCATGCCGATGTTCTTCCACACCTTCACACCGACGGCGCCGGCCTTCATGGCCGCCGCGATGCGCTGGCGCGTGGCGGGCAGCCAGGCTGGCTGATCCGAGCCGTCCACCGAGAAGCTGGCCGCCCAGGCCACGTCCTGGGGGAACTGCTTCTGCAACTCGATCGCCACGCGCTGCTGATCGCCCAGCGGCGGGAAGTCGGGATAGTCGACGTTGATCGTCAGCACCTTGAAGTTCTGGCGCTTCGCCGCCGCCATGAAGGCCGGCGCGGGGTTGTGCAGATGCATGTGCACGTCGACCTTCGCAACCCGGCCGTAGTCGGCCATGGTGTAGCTCGGTGCGTCCTTCGCTATCGCGGGGAAAAAGGCCGCCCCGGCAAGCAGGGCGGCAACACGGAGGAGAACTCTCATCAGAACTTCAGGCTTGCACCCAAGGTGAACGAACGGCCATAACGGTAGTAGCCCTGGGGCAGCTTCACGCTCTCGTTGCCCAGCGTGTATTCCTGCGTCGCGTCGGTCAGGTTGTTGCCTTCGATGCTCAGGCGCAGCCACTTGTTGACCTCGTAGGCGACCTGGGCCGTCGCCCAGGTCACGGCCTTGGCGCGCTCGTTGAAGCCGGCGCCCAGCACGTTGGTGGCGGTGACGAAGGCGTCGGTGTGGTCGGCCGTGGCGCTCATGCTCCACGGGCCCTTCTCGTACAGCAGGCCGAGCGACGACGTGGCCGGCGCGATGCCTTCCAGCGCACGCTCCTCGCCGCCCACCCAGCTGCGCGACTTGTTGCGCGTGTACTGCGCTCGCACGCCGAAGCCGTTGTCGAACAGGTGTTGCAGGCCGATCTCGAAGCCGCGCGCGGTGGCCTTGTCGCCATTGATGGGGCGGCTGACATTGAACAGCCGGCCGCCCGGCGCGCCGATGTTCTGCCCCGTCAGGTACTCGCTGGTGATCTGGTTCTTGATGTTCTTCTGGTAGACGGCGAAGTTCAGGGCCGAGTCCTTGGCGTAGTACCACTCCAGCGACACATCGGCCTGGCGGGCGCTGTAGGGTTTGAGGTTGGCGTTGCCGCCGAACACCTGCGTGAAGTCGCCCCAGGAGATGCTCTGCGTCGTGCTCGTCGGCGCCAGCTTGTCCACCGACGGGCGGGCCATGGTCTTGGCCGCGCCCAGGCGCAGTTGCAGATCGTTGGTGATCAGCCAGGTGAAGTTGACCGACGGCAGCGCGAAGTTGTAGCTCGACTCCTGCTGCAGAACGGAAGGTGGCGCGTAGACGGCCGTGTAGTTGAACGCACCGTTCTCGATGATGTCGACAATCTTGGCGTCCCAGGCCTGGGAGGTGGTCTTGGTCTTCACGAAGCGCACGCCGACGTCGGCGTTCCAGCCGTCGCCCGACAGGTCTGCCTGCATGAAGGCCGTCGTCGTCTTCTCCGTCACGCGGTAGCTCTCCAGCGGGTTCCAGGCCGGTGCTGCCTTGCTGAAGTCGTAGGTGCCGCCGCCCGGGCGGGGCTTGCCGTCGTAGGCCTGCAGCGCCTGCAGGTAGTTGTTGATGTCGAAGCCCAGGAAACTGCGCGGGAAGTTGCCGCTGACGCCGTCCATGAAGCCGGACGGGCTCAACGTCTGGTTGATGACATTGCCGCCCAGCGCGCCGACGTTGATGGCGTTGGCGCCCGAGTAGTGGCCGTCGCCCGCGTTGAAGGCGTTGTTGATGAGGTCGCGCGACTTCTTGCGGTTGGTCTGGCTGAGGCCGAATTTCAGCTGGTCGATGTAGAAGCGGTCCAGCTTCCACTCGAGATTGCCGGTGGCGCCATCGATCTTGTCATCGATGTTGTCGCCGGCCAGGCTGAAGTAGTGGGTGTTGAAGTCACTGGCCTTGAACAGGCCTTGCGCCAGGCCGGTCTGCAGATCGCGGCCGTCGGTGAAAGTGGTCTTCACATCGGGCACAGCCGCGCCCGTCAGCTGGATGCGCGTGACATTGGGCTGGTTCATGCGCAGCACGACATAACTGTCGTTGCCGCCGGAGTGGCGCTTGGAGGTGGACTTGTAGATGTCACCCGTCGCTTTCAGCGTGGGCGAGATCTTCCATTCCGCGTTGGCACCGTACATCGCGGTGTCCACCACGCGGTACTCGGTCTTGTTCAACAGCTCGGGGTTGAGCGCCATCTCCGGGTCGGGGTTGGCCAGCGTGAAGTCGGTCACCACGCCGTTGGTGATCTTCATGTTGGACCAGCGGCCCGGCGCGTACAGCGGATAGAAGGACAGCTGGTAGCCGACCTGCGGCGAGTCCAGCCGCGTCTTGAAGCCGTCGACGACGACCTTCACGTCGCTGCTGGGCCGCCACTCGACCTTACCGGAGAGCGCCATGCGCTCCTTCTTCTCCATGATGGTGCCGAAGCGGAACTGGCCCGGACCGATCAGGCCTTCCTCGTCGGGGTCCAGCTGCCCGTTGCCGTTAGGGTCGATGGCGCCACCCCAGGTGTTGCCCCAGGGCCAGAAAAGCTCCGGCTTGTTCGGCGCCGGGTTGCGCGACCAGCCGCCATCATTGCCGGCCGTGTCGGTGCGCACATCGCGCTTCGCATACACCACACCGAGCAACACGCCCACCTGGTCGCCGAAGGTGTTGCTGTAGGTGCCCGACAGCTTGGTGCCGTTCAGGCTGCTCATCTGGTTGCGGTCGGCCTCCACGCGCAGCAGGCCGCGCTGGCCCTTCTGGTCGAAGGGGCTGGCCGAGCGCAGATTCACCAGGCCGCCAATGGCACCTTCGACGAGGGAAGCCTGCGCGGACTTGACGACGTCGGCGCCGCTGATGACGTCGGCCGGCAGCACGTCGTAGGCGAAGTAGCGGCCGGCGCTGTCGGTGCCGAGCAGGCGGCTGTTGAAAGTCGTGATCGTGTACTCGGGGCCCAGGCCGCGGATGCTGACTTTCTGGCCTTCACCGCCCGCGGTGCGCGAAATGGACACGCCGGTGATGTGGCTCAGCGAGTCGGCCACGTTGTTGTCGGGGAAGCGGCCCAGCTCGGTCGCGCTGATGCTGTCTTGCACGCCGGCGGCGTTGCGCTTGAGCGCAAGGGACTTCTGCAGGCTGGCGCGGGTGCCGGTCACTTCCACGCGGTCCAGCGTGTTGTCGGTCTCGGCCTTGGCGGCCTCCTGGGCCCAGGCCGGGGCGACAGCACCGAAGGCGGTGAAGGCCACCAGGCCGGCCAACGTCAGCGGGTGCAGCGCGAAACAACGGGGTTGCAGGCGAGGACTCATCGAACAGTTCCTTTGATCTTGTGTGTCGAAGCTGCCGTCAGGGCAGCGCGATGTCATCTGCTTTGGATGCCGGGGCAGCTCTCCCCCGGTGCGGTGTGCCGGCTCCTCGGATGCCCCTCGAACCGGCTTGACGCAAGTCTACGAATTCTTTCGTTTGATTTCGTATAGAGTTTTCACCGATGCCGAATGCTTTCGATGAATCATGCCACGAAAGGCTTCCACCTCGCTGACATAGAGGGAGAGGTGCGAGCTATATAGGGATTCGCTCCTCGCCTCCGGAATTTGGCATACGAAGGCGTTTTCGTCGTTGTGTTTTCGTTTTCGTTCGTTTATGCTTTCGCTCGAAAGTTCCAAACGGGACTTCCAGATCCACGAAAGACTTCCGATGCAGAGCAACTGGCTCACGTACGCACTGATCTCGACCCTGCTCTGGGGCGTCTGGGGCGCCTTCACCGGACTGCCGGCCGAGCATGGTTTCCCGGACACCTTGATCTATGCCGTGTGGGCACTGACCATGATCCCGCCGGCGGTCATCGTGCTGGCCCGCACGGGCTGGCGCATCGACCGTGACCGCCGTTCCGTCGTGCTCGGCCTGGCCGTCGGGCTGCTGGGTGCCGGTGGCCAGATGCTGCTGTTCCGCGCGGTGCAGTCGGGCCCGGCCTACCTGATCTTCCCGATCGTGTCGCTGTCGCCGGCGATCACCATCGCGCTGTCCTTTGGCCTGCTGGGCGAGCGCACCGGCAAGCTGGGCGTGGCCGGCATCGTGCTGGCGCTGTGCTCCCTGCCTTTGTTCGACCTGCAGCTCGGCCAGGGCGGCCAAGCAGGCCCTGAAATAGGCCTGTGGTTCGTGCTGGCCCTGGCCGTGCTCGTCGCCTGGGGCCTGCAGGCCTACTTCATCAAGCTGGCCAACGCCGGCACCAGTGCCGAAAGCATCTTCTTCTACATGGCCGTCGGCGCCCTGGCCTGCGTGCCGGTGTCGCTGTGGATGACCGACTTCTCCCAGCCCATCAGCTGGGGCTGGCAGGGCCCGGGCCTTGCCGCCGTCATCCAGGTGCTGAACGCCGTCGGCGCGCTGACGCTGGTCTACGCCTTCCGCTACGGCAAGGCCATGGTCGTGTCGCCGCTGGTCAACGCCGGCGCGCCGCTGCTGACCGCCGTGCTCTCGATGGCCCTCAGCGGCGCCTCGCCCAGCGGCGCCAAGTTGCTCGGCGTCGCGCTGGCCCTGCTGGCTGCGCTGCTGCTGGCGCTGCAACCCGAAACGCCCTCCTCTTCTTCCTCTTCCCAACCCGTTCAAGGAGACGCCGCATGAAGCTCATGCTCGACCTCGTGCGCCGCCACAAGCAGGCAGCCAACGGTGATGTCGCCATTGGCATTCCCTCGGTCTGTTCCGCGCACCCCGTCGTCATCGCCGCCACGCTGCGCGAATGCGCCGCCCAGGGCCGGCCGGCCCTCATCGAGGCCACGTCCAACCAGGTCAACCAGGATGGCGGCTACACCGGCATGACGCCGCCGGACTTCCGCCGCTATGTGCAGGGCCTGGCCGAGGCCGAGGGCCTGGCGCCCGAGCTGCTGCTGCTGGGCGGCGATCACCTCGGCCCCAACGCCTGGCGCAAGCTGCCGGCCAGCGCGGCCATGGCCAAGGCCGAGATCATGGTGGCGCAGTATGTGAGTGCGGGCTTTCGCAAGATTCACCTGGATTGCTCGATGTCCTGCGCCGGCGACCCGGTGCCGCTGCCCGAGCCCGAGATCGCCGCCCGTGCCGTTCGCCTGTGCCGCGCAGCCGAGCAGGCGTGGCGCGACGCGCCCGACCGTGGCGACCCGCCGGTCTACGTCATCGGCACCGAAGTGCCCGTGCCCGGCGGCGCGCATGAAGACCTGGGCGAGCTGGCGGTGACGTCGCCCGAGGCCGCCGCGTCCACGCTGGAACTGCACCGCGACGCCTTCGCCCGCGCGGGGCTGGACCTGGCCTGGGAGCGTGTCGTCGCCATGGTCGTGCAGCCCGGCGTGGAGTTCGACCACCACAAGGTCATCGACTACCGGCCCGAGAAGGCGCAGGCCTTGAGCGCCTTCATCGCGAGCCAGCCCAGCATGGTTTTCGAAGCCCATTCGACCGACTACCAGACCCCTGAGCACCTGGCCCAACTGGCCCGGGACCACTTCGCCATCCTGAAGGTCGGCCCCGGCGTGACCTTCGCGCTGCGCGAGACGCTGTGGGCGCTGGCCGCGGTCGAGCGCGAATGGGTCGGCAAGGGCGAAGGCCTGGTCGACACCGTGCTGGGCGTCATGCGCGCCGAGCCCGAGCATTGGCGCGGTTACTACCAAGACCCGACGCGGCTGAATGTCGACCTGGCCTACAGCTTGAGCGACCGCATCCGCTACTACTGGGCCCACCCCGCCGTGCGCGAGGCCTGCCGGACCATGCTGGCCCGCCTGGACGCCGCGCCGCCGCCGCTGACGCTGCTGAGCCAGTACCTGCCGCGCCAGTACGAGGCGGTGCGCGACGGCCGCATCACCACCGGCACCGATTCCCTGCTGCGCGACGGCACTGTCCAAGCCCTGCGCCCCTATCTGCACGCCTGCGCTGCCTGACATGGAGCCCCTCGTCCAAGGCAAACCTTGGCCGGTCTTGCAGACCGCGCTGCGGCTCGTGCCGCAGCCCTTCGGCAGGCACATCACGCCCACTGGGCGCGATGTGTCCGGCCTCAGCCCCCGAGGGGACGGCGATGCCCGCGGCATCGAGCCGCGAGCACATCGCCCCACGCGGGCCGGCTCGGGAGCGGCCCAGCGCTCGGCCCGCAAATGAATACGAACCAGATCACCGACATGACCCTCCTGCATCTCGACCCCACCGACCTCGACCACCGCGGCGCCGCGCACACGGCCCGTGAGATCGCGCACCAGCCCGCCGTCTGGCAAACCGTCTACGCCCAACTGCAAGCCGAGCGCCCCGCCCTCGACGCCTTCCTGGCGCCCCTGCTCGCCCTGCCCCAGCTGCGCATCGTGCTGACCGGCGCCGGCAGCTCGTCCTTCATCGGCCAGTGCATCGCACCGGCCCTGTTGCGCCACCTCGGCCAGCGCCCCGGCATCCGCGTCGAAGCCGTGGCGACGACCGACATCGTCTCCAGCCCCGAGCAATGCCTGCAGCCCGAGGTGCCGACGCTGCTGGTGTCCTTCGCCCGCTCCGGCAACAGCCCCGAGAGCCTCGCCGCCGTCGACTTGGCCGACCGCTTCGTCAAGACCTGCCACCACCTCGTCATCACCTGCGCCGCCGACGGCACGCTGAACCGCCGCATGGCCGGCCAGACCCATGCCCAAGTGCTGCTACTGCCCGACGAGACCAATGACCGCGCCTTTGCGATGACGTCCAGCTTCAGCGGCATGCTGTTGGCCGCGGCCTGGGCTTTCGACTTGCCGCTCGCACCGGTGGCCGACCTGGCCCGCGCCGCGCAGACCTTGGCCGAGGGCGAAACCGACCGTCTCTACGCACTGGCCGAACAGTCCTTCGAGCGCATCGTCTTCCTCGGCAGCAACACGCTGCTGGGGCTGGCCCGCGAGGCCGCGCTGAAGATGCTGGAGCTGACCGACGGCAAGCTCGTGGCCATGGCTGACTCGACACTGGGCTTTCGCCACGGCCCCAAGACCATCCTGAACGACAAGACGCTGGTCGTCATCATCCTGTCCAACGACCCCTACACGCGCCAGTACGACCTCGACCTGCTGCGCGAGCTGCGCCAGCAAGGCCCGGCCCGCGTGCTGGCGCTGCGGACGTCTGCGCTGAACGGTGCCGAAACTCCGCATGCCGACGACGTCCACCTCGCCCTGCCTGCGTCCGCCCCCGACCTGGCGCTGGCACCCGTGGCCCTGGTGTTCGCGCAATGCCTGGCCCTGCTCGCCTCGCTGCAGCTCGGCATCACGCCCGACAACCCCAGCGCCTCGGGCACCGTGACCCGCGTCGTCAGCGGTGTCACCATCCATCCCGTGAACCAGCAGCAGCAGTAACGATGACTTCCATGTTCCTCGGCATCGACGGTGGCGGCACCAAGACCGCCTTCGTCCTCGTGGACGAGATCGGCCGCCTGCTCGCGCGCCACGAGTCGACGACGAGCTACTACATCGAGATCGGCTTTGATGCGCTGCGCGCCCTGTTGCGGGACGGCGTGCAGGCCGCGCTGCGCCAGGCCGGCGTGACGGCCAGCGACATCAGCTACACCTTTGCCGGGCTGCCCGCGCATGGCGAGGACAGTGAGCTGCTCGGCACCTTCGACGCACTGCTCACCGGCGTGGTGCCACACAGCCGCGTCGGCAACGACATGATCTGCAGCTGGGCCGGGTCGCTCGCGGGCGCGGACGGCATCAGCCTCGTCGCCGGCACCGGCTCCATCGCCTATGGCGAATGGATGGGCCGCGGCGCGCGCTGCGGCGGCTGGGGCGAAGTCTTTGGCGACGAAGGCTCGGCCCACTGGCTGGCGCGCGAGACCCTGGCCCTGTTTTCGCGCATGGCCGACTGCCGCGCCGAGCCCGGCCCGCTGCTCGGCCTGGTGCGCGAGCACTTTGAGCTCAAGCATGACCTCGACCTCTGCGGCGAGATCAACGGCAGCGCCGCGCGCAGCGAGCTGGCCCAGGTCGCCCGCCTCGCCACGGCCGCCGCCAATGCCGGCGACGTGCAGGCCCGCCAGTTGCTGGTGCGCGCCGGCGACGAACTGGCGGCCTTGGCCGCCGGCGTGGCGCGCAACCTCGGCATTGCCGGGATTTGCGGCATCCAAGCCGTGCCCGTGTCCTATTCCGGCGGCGTGTTCGCTGCTGGAGAGTTGGTGCTGGGGCCGCTGCAGGCAGCACTCTCACGCCGCCTGCCGGGCTCGGTGCTGAAGACGCCGCGCTTCGGGCCCGAACTGGGCGCCGCGCTGTACGCGGCTCGCCTGGCCGGCCGGCCATTGACTCCCGAGGCGCTGGCGCGGCTGGAAGCCTGAGCCGTCGATATCATTCGAAAGCCCGCCCCGCCTTTCGCCACTGCATGCCCACCTCCCTCTCACTGCCCGCGAAAACCGAAAGCCCGCTGCTCATCGACGAGCGGCGCCGGCTGATCCGCGAGCTGGTGCAGAGCCAGGGTCGCGTCACGGTGGACGAACTGGCCGAGCGCTTCGGCACCTCCGTCGTCACCATACGCAGCGATCTCAACTCACTGGCCTCCACCGGTGCCGTGCTGCGCACACATGGCGGCGCACTGGCCCAGCGCGACACCGAGGAAGTGCCCATCGGCGTGAAGCAGAAGCTGCGCCACGAGCAGAAGGTACGCATCGCCACTGAGGCCGCCAAGATGATCCGCGACGGCGAAACCATCCTGCTCGATTCGGGCTCCACCACCGAAGAGATCGCCAAGCAGATCCGCGGCCTGCGTCTGACGTCGCTGAACGTCATCACCAACGCGCTCAATATCGCGGCCCTGCTGGCGACCGTGCCGCACGTCAACCTCATCATGCCGGGCGGCCAGCTGCGGCCCAACTCCTTCTCGCTGTCAGGCCCTCAAGCCGTGGCCGCGCTGCAAGGCCTGTACGCCGACCGCTTGTTCCTCGGCGTCGACAGCCTCGACCCCGACATCGGCCTGATGACGCCCCACCTGCTCGAAGCGCAGTTGAACGCCCAGATGATGAAGATCAGCCGCCAGGTCGTGGCCGTGGCGGACGCGTCCAAGCTGATGAAACGCAACCTCTCGGTCATTGCGCCGGTGGAGCAGTTGGACATGCTGATCACCGACAGCGGCGCGGATCAGGCGATCGTGGACCAGTTGCGGGGGCGGGGGATTGAGGTGGTGTTGGCGTAGCGGTTCTATGCAGTAAGGTCCATCTTCTGAATCAAGATAGCGATCCAAAGCGCATGCTCGAAATCCTACGCATTGCTTCCATCGTGATCCTCATCGGCCTCAGTAGCAGCGACGTTGCTGCCGAGCAGGTGACGAACTGCCCAGGCGAGCAGCAGCCTAAGAAAGGTGTAGTCACTAGAACCAAGTCGGCAGATCCGATGGTTCAGGAAATCACGCTTCAGTGTGGAACTCAAACGGTCGGCCAGATTGCGTCAGTCGCGCCGGTCGCTGCAAGCGCCCCTAGCGATTCCAACGGGTCATTTCACTGGGACGCCTTCGTAGACGCGCTCTTCAAATTGCTCGGCAGCCTCGCGTGGCCGGTGGCTGCCGTCTACATAGCGTTCGTCTTCAGGAAGGAGTTCGCGGCGCTTCTTTCCCGCCTTAAGAAGGGAAAGTGGGGCTCGGCGGAATTCGAGTTTGAGAACTATGTTCGCGAGGTTGAAGCCGAGGCAGACATTCCACGAGCACCAGACGCTGAGAACGTTAGCCCGAGCGCGGCTGCACGCGCTAGCAGCGATCCTCGAGGAGCAATCGTTTCGGCTTGGATTGAAGTGGAAGAAACGCTGTTCCGGTTGGTTCGCAACAAACAACTCGATACCGTCTCATTGCGCCCATCTAGGGGAACGGTCGGGGCAATACGGGCGGTTCAAAAGGCGCAGGCCCTCGACGCCAACTGGGTGGCCCTATTTCATGACCTCCGTGCAATGCGAAACGAAGCCGCACATTCGACCGACTTCACCCCACCGCCTGATGCGGTTCTCAAGTACGTTCAGCTTGCCAAGGAGCTAACGGCTGCAATGCGAGCAGCGGGCGGCTAGCCTGGAGCGATGCGTGAGTGATCCAGACCTGATGCTGAAACCTATCGAGCCTGCTCTAGATAGGTTCCGTGAGGCTCACTTCTGGATTCATGCGATGGAGGAGTATTACCACTTCGCTGATCCGCTCAGGTGGCACCTCAACGCTTACCTGAAAGCGTTGAAGGAAGTACCCCTCTTGATCCAGATGGGGCTGCAGAACCGGGCGGGTTTCAGTAAGTGGTTCTCGGCAGAGCGCGATCGACTGAATGCCGACCCTCTTATCCGTCATCTTTCCACGCAGAGAGACATGGTTGTTCACCGAGGCATGCTGATTCCGAACAGCCACGGTGGCATTGGAGTAACCGAGGGGCGAGGGTTCAAACTAGGCATGACATTTCCTCTTGCACCTTTGGAGGACAGCGACCATGCCATGCATAGGTACCTGCATTACATGCTTCGCAACGAAGCAGTAGATTTTCTTGGCGTCCTGGCTCCGGACGAGGACTCCATGCCATGCGTGCATCGTGTTTGGCGACTTGAACCCTTCGAACAAGAACTAGTCGACTTAGCGGCTACAGCGTGGCTTCGTCTAGGCGAAACGGTCAATCAAGTTGTTCAATGGATTGGCGTAGCCTCACAAGAACTCTCTCTTAGTTGCCGACACTCTGGACAACGGGTTCAGTTCAAGCTCTACCACCGAGAAAAGCTTGTGTCTCAGCTCGACGAATTGCGCCAAGATGCCCGGCGCGGCTCGGTCACCTAGCTCAAGAGTCGCTTGAACGACTCAGGAACAGGCGGCGGAAATCCTCCGCCGGCGGCACGACGCAATCGGCTCAAATCATGAGTCGATTCCCATCGTTTGCGGCTCAGCCGCCGCCGCTGCGAGCCGCATCCGGCACCACCGCGGTCACCTCGATCTCCACCGTGGCTCGGTCCTCCATCAACGCCGACACCTGCACGGCGCTCATGGCGATGCCGTAGTCGCGGCCCAGCACGTCGCGGTAGGCCTGGCCCACCTCGCGGCCGCGGGCGATGTACTCGCGCTTGTCGATGAGGTACCAGGTTAGGACTCTCCCGACCCTTCACCGGTCGCGACGCCGTGCGCCCAACCGGGCACGCTGATGTAGTAACGCAAAGCCTTGCCCGCACCCGTGGTCCAGAGTTGCCCCCGCTTGACCATCTCCGCCAGATCCCGTGTCGCCGTCGCCTTGGATGCGCCGGTCATCTTCATGTACTTCTCGGCGTTGAGCCCGCCCACGAAACCGCCGTCACCGTCGTCGAGCAAACGCTGCAACACCTTGCGCTGGCGCTCAGGCAGCCCGGCGATCCCGTGGTGCTCCGCAAACCGGCGCTTCACGAGGGCGGCGTCCATCGTGGCGCTGGCCGCCGAGTAGGCGGCAGCACACTGCTGCGCGAACCATTGGACCCAGCTCGTCACGTCCATGCCGCCACGCTGGCAGAGATTCAGTTGGTCGTAGTAATCGGAGCGGCGCTCCAGCAGTTGCCGCGACAGGCTGAACAGCCTGACCGGCGTGCTGAGGTGCTGGGCCACGGCCATGTCGACGAGGGCGCGGCCGATGCGGCCGTTGCCGTCCTCGAACGGGTGGATGCTTTCAAACCAAAGGTGGGCGATAGCGGCACGCGCAAGGCCGTCCAGGCGTGCCGCCGAGGAAGCGCCGCCGGGCGCGGTGTCGTTGAACCAGTTGATGAAGCGCGTCATGTGCCGCGGCACATCGGCCGATGGCGGCGCCTCGTAGTGGACGACCTCGCGGCCGGGCAGGCCGCTGATGATCTGCATCGGGTCTTCGTGATCCCGATAGCGGCCCACGGCGATGCGTTGAACACCTGAAGTGCCGCCCGGGAACAGCGCCGATTGCCACCGGCAGAGCCGGTCTTCATCGAGCGGCGTGCCGGATGCGGTGGTCGCGTCGTGAACGACGGCGACCAGGCCGTCCACGGCACGGTCGATGGGCCCCGGCGCCTTCAAGCCCATGCGGCGCATGACCGACGACCTGACGGCGTCCAGAGACAGCCGCTCCCCTTCAATGGCCGCCGTGGTCAGCACCTCGTCGGCCATCGAGTCGAGCGCGACGTCGCTGGTACCGGTGAAGCCGATGGCTGCAGCCTTGCCTTCCATGACGCCATGCAAACGGTAGGCCTGGGCCAGGTCGGCGCTGACGACCGCATTGTCGTAAACGAAGTCCGGCCAGTCGGCGCGAAGCCAGTTCCAGGGGCGTGCTCTCGCGGTCATGAGCCGCAATTTAGCACTATCGGCTCAAATTGTGAGTCGAATTACCAGAATTGCGGCTCAAGCGCCCTGGCCCGCAGCCTCCGGCACCATCGCCGTCACCTCGATTTCCACCTTCGCCCGGTCTTCCATCAGCGCCGACACCTGCACGGCGCTCATCGCGATGCCGTAGTCGCGGCCCAGCACGTCGCGGTAAGCCTGGCCCACCTCGCGACCCCGGGCGATGTACTCGCGCTTGTCGATGAGGTACCAGGTCATGCGCACGATGTGCTCGGGCGCCGCACCGGCTTCGGCCAGCACGGCACGGATGTTGAGCAGGGTCTGGCGCACCTGGGCGATGAAGTCGTCGCTGTCGAACTCGCAGCGCTCGTTCCAGCCGATCTGGCCAGCGACGAAGACCTGGCGGCCACTCGCCGCGACGCCATTCGCATAGCCGCGCGGCTGGGTCCAGCCGGCTGGCTGCAGGATTTGCTTGTTGTTGCTCATGGTTTATCTGTCTCCTGTTGTGCGGCGAGCGAGCGCTCCAGCGCGGCACGCAGATCGGCGGGAAAGGCCTGGGGCTTGTGGGTCGCCAGCGAGGTGCAGACCAGCACCTGCGTGAACTCGACGCGCGTGCCGTCATCACCTTCGAAAGCGATGCGCAGCGTCATCGAGCCGCCGCCCAGGCGCTCGATATGGATGGTTTGCACGAGGCGGTCGCCATGGCGGCTGACGCGCAGGAAGCGCGTATCGAGCTGGGCCGTTGGCATGCCGACCTGGCGCTGGCCGATCAGCACATCGAAGGGCAGGCCGAGGTCGCGAGCAAACCAGTCCTCGATCAGCTCGTTGAGCATCTCGAAATAGCGCGGGTAGAAGACGATGCCGGCCGGGTCGCAGTGGCCGAAACGCACGAGTTGTTCACGTTGAAAAGCGATGTTCATCTCGGCAGTCCTGGAGCACAGCCACAGAGGCACAGAGACGCAGAGAGGCCTTCATCCTGCTGCCTCTGTGTCTCTGTGTCTCTGTGGCTTTGTTTGGATTTCACTTCAGACTCCCACGTACTTCTGCCACAGCGCCGGGTCAGCCGCCAGCGCCGCCGATGGTCCGGCCCAGGCGACGCGCCCGCGCTCGACGACGGTGTGGTGGTCGGCCAGGCGGATCAGCCGCTGCACGTATTTGTCGACGACGAGGATGGTCTGGCCGGCAGCGCGCAGCAGGTCCAGGCAGCGCCAGATCTCCTCGCGCACCAGCGGCGCCAGGCCTTCAGTGGCTTCGTCCAGCACCAGCAGGCGCGGGTTGGTGACCAGGGCCCGGCCGATGGCCAGCATCTGCTGCTCCCCGCCCGACAGTTGCTGGCCCATGTGGCCAGCGCGCTCGGCCAGGCGCGGGAAGAGGCCGTAGACGCGCTCCACCGTCCACGGCTCGGCCGCGCCGCTGCGGTTGGCCGCGAAGGCGCGCAGATGCTCGTGCACGCTGAGGTTGGGAAACACCTGCCGCCCCTCCGGCACCAGCGCCAGCCCCAGCCGCGCGATGCGGTCGGCCGGCCAGCCGGTGACGTCCTGGCCGCAGAAGCGGATGCGGCCGGCGCTGGGCGCCATCCAGCCGCACAGGCAGCGCAGCAGCGTGCTCTTGCCCATGCCATTGCGGCCCAGCAGCGTGGCCACCTCGCCGGCTTGCATGGTCAGGTCCAGGCCAAACAGCACCTGGCTGGCACCGTAGCCGGCTTGCAGGTCCTTGATCTCGAGCAAGGCCGTCATACGGCCGCCTCCAGCTCGTCGCCAAAGTAGGCGCGCTTCACCTCGGCATGCTCGCGAATCTCGGCCGGCGTGCCGCTGGCGATGACGCGCCCGGCCACCAGCGCCGAGATGCGGTCAGCGAGGCGGAAGACGGCGTCCATGTCGTGTTCGACCAGCAGCAGCGTCAGGCCTTCGCGCTTGAGTGCCTGCAGCAGCTCGACCATACGGGTGGACTCGTCCGGACCCATGCCAGCCAGCGGCTCGTCCAGCAGCAGCAGGCGCGGCTTGGCAGCCAGCGCAAGGCCGACTTCAAGCTGGCGTTGCTCGCCATGCGCAAGCTCGCCGGCGGTGCGGCCGGCCTGAGCCGTCAGCCCCACCCGTGCCAGCAGCGCGTCGGCTTCTGCATGCGCGGCCGCGTCGGCGCGCGCGGTGCGCCACCACGACGGCGCGCCCTCGCGCCGCGCCAGCACGGCGAGCACGAGGTTGTCGCGCACCGAGCAGGGCTTAAACAGACTGGTGATCTGGAAGCTGCGCACCAGGCCGGCTTGTACGCGACGGGCCATGCCTTGCCGCGTGACGTCCCGACCATCGAAGACGATCTGGCCCGCGTCGGGCGCGAGGGCGCCGGAGATCTGGTGGATCAGCGTCGTCTTGCCGGCACCGTTGGGGCCGATCAGTGCATGCAGTTCGCCCGCCCGCACCTCGAAGCTCGCGCCATCGGTCGCCGCCAGCGCGCCGAAGCGCTTCACGAGTTGTTTGACTTCAAGCACGGCGCCAAACCCCTGCAAGGCCACGCGGCGCATACAGCACGACGAGCAGCAGCAACGCGCCCAGGCCGAGCTGCCAATGCAGCGTGCAGCCCGACAGCAGCTCTTCCAGCAGCAGCAGCGCCAGCGCGCCCAGTGGCCCGCCCCACAGCGCGCCCGCACCACCGATGATGACCATGACCATCAGCTGGCCGGACTGCGACCAGTGCATCAGATGCGGCGACACCAAGCCGTTGAGGTTAGCCAGCATGGCGCCGGCCAGGCCCGCGATGGCGCCCGCGAGCACGAAGGCCTGCCAGCGCAGTGCGAATACGCGGCCACCCGCGGCGGCGACGCGCACCTCGTTCTCGCGCGCGCCTTGCAGCAGCCAGCCGAAGGGCGAGTTCACGACGCACTGCAGGCCGGCCATGACGATGGCGAAGAGTGCGAGCGCCACCCAATAGAAGTTGGCGTCGTCCTTCAGGTCCAGGCCGAAGCCAAAGGCCGAGCGCTGCGCCAGCGGCAGGCCGTCGTCGCCGCCATAGGCCTTCAGCGACACGGCGAGGTAATAGAACATCTGCGCAAAGGCCAGCGTGATCATGATGAAGTAGACGCCGCGTGTACGCAGGCTGATGGCGCCGATGAGGGCCGCAGCGATTGCGCTGACCCCCATCGCCGCCGGCCAGGCAATCCAGGCCGACGTGATGCCCGCGTCCATCAGCACGCCCACCGTGTAGGCCCCCAAGCCGATATAGGCCGCATGTCCGAAGCTGACGAGCCCGCCAAAGCCGAGGATGAGGTTGAGGCTGGACGCTGCGATGGCGAAGATGAGGATGCGCGTGCCGACGACCGTGTAGAACTCCAGGCCCATGGCCTGCAGCAGCAGTGGCAGGGCTGCGAGCAGGACCAGCAATGGCCAGATCCAACGGCCGAGCCCGCGGTGGTGGAGGCTGCGCGCTTCAGCCATGAGCGGGAAAGAGGCCGCGCGGCTTCCAGAACAAGATGGCCGCCATCAGCACATAGATGAGGATGGAGGCCAGCGCCGGGCCGAGGTTGGACGCGACCTCGGGTGAGGCGAGCTGGCGCAACGCGGCGGGCAGCAGCGTGCGGCTGGCGGTGTCCACCAGGCCGACGAGCAGCGAGCCCACCAGCGCGCCACGCACCGAACCGATGCCGCCGACGACGATGACGACAAAGGCCAGGATGAGGATGCTCTCGCCCATGCCGACCTGCACCGCGAGCAGTGGGCCGAGCAGCGCGCCGGCTAGCGCGCACAGCGCGGCGCCCAGGCCGAACACGGCGGTGAACAGCTTGCGGATGTCGATGCCCATGGCGGTGGCCATCTGGCGGTTGGATGCGCCGGCTCGCACCCACATGCCCGCGCGGGTGCGGGTGACGAGCAACCACATCAGCAGCGCGACGGCGAGGCCGACACCGATGATGAGCAGGCGGTAGGCCGGGTAGAACAGGCCGGGCAGAAGCTCGACGGGGCCTGAGAGCGCGGCGGGCGTGTTCAGCATCAGTGGCTGGTCGCCCCAGAGGATGCGCACCGCCTCGTTGAGCATGAGGATCAGCGCGAAGGTGGCGAGGACTTGGCTGAGGTGGTCGCGGGCGTAGAGGCGTCGCAGAAGTGTGACTTCGAGGGCCATGCCGAGGATGGCGGTGCCTACGAGTGCGGCGAGAACGGCCAGCAGGAAGGAGCCGGTTGCGCCTGCGACCGCCGCGGCCAGGTAGGCGCCGACCATGTAGAGCGAGCCATGGGCCAGATTGATCATGTCCATGATGCCGAACACGAGGGTCAATCCTGCGGCGAGCAGGAAGAGCATCAGGCCGAATTGGAGGCCGTTGAGGAGTTGCTCGGTGATGAGGATCCAGTCCATCAGTTGGGTGCTTTCCCAAGCTGGGGCTTTGCGCCACTGCCCAGCGGGGAGTTCGCCCCCGCGGGCGACCTACTTTCTTGTGCGCACAAGAAAGTAGGCAAAGAAAGCGCCCCCGAACCGCCCGCCCCTTTGCTTCGCAGCGGGGTGCCCTGCGATGCTCGGTCCTTGAGGCCCCCGCGCAAAACTCGCGCCGCTACGCTCTGCTCAAACAGTTGCGCGGAGTCAGAGCTTGAAGCGAGCTTCGCTCGCGGCCTCAAGGCCCTGCGCTTCTCGGCGGGCTCAGAGGGGGAAATAGAAATGCCTCGTTGCGAACGGCCTTCGGGCTTGGCTGTCGGCTGCTCGGTTGTTTCGGGAGCCTCCCCTTCTAAACCGCCGAGAAGCGCAGAAGCCCGGGGCGCGAGCGCAGCGAGCTTCGACGACTGACTTCGCGCCCCTTTGTTTGAACGGAGCGTAGCGAAGTGAGTTGGGCGCGGCCCCGGGCTTCGAGCATCGCAGGAGACCCGGCTCCGCCGGGCGGTTTTGCAGGGGAGAGCTTTTTGCCTACTTTTTGGCGGCGCAAAAAGTAGGTCGGCCGCCGGGACGAAATCCCGGCTGGGCCTGTACGTCAACCCATGCTGCGACAAAACAGCCCTCAGCTCATCTTGCAAGAGGCCACATACGCATCTTCATGCTGCGTAAAGATCTTCCCCATCGTCCGGTTCGTCACCCGCCCCTGCCCATCCTTCGTGATCACCCGCAAGTAGTAATCCTGAATCGGGTACTGATTCCGATTGAACTTGAACGCCCCCCGCACCGACTCGAACTTCGCCGCCTTGATCGCCTTCAACAAAGCAGGCTTGTCCTCCACCTTTCCCTTCACATCCCTCACCGCCGCATTCATCAACAACGCCGCGTCATACCCCTGGCTCGCATACAACGACGGCAGCCTTCCGTAGTCCTTCAGGAAATCGGCAACGAACTTCTTGTTCGCCACGTTGTCCATGTCATGCGCCCAATGCGAGCTGTTGAACATGCCCAGCATCGGCTCGCCCACCGCCTTGATGACGTCCTCGTCGGCCGAGAACCCTGGCCCGAACAACGTCACGTCCTTGGACAGCCCCGCGCCGACGAACTGCTTGATGAAGTTGATGCCCATGCCGCCGGGCAGGAAGATGTACATCGCATCCGGCTTGGCAGCACGCGCCTGCGCCAATTCGGCCGCGTAATCGAGCTGACCGAGCTTGGTGTAGATCTCCTCGACGACCGCGCCCTTGTAGAAGCGCTTGAAGCCCGTCATCGCGTCCTTGCCCGCCGGGTAGTTGGGTGCCAGGAGCACCAGCTTCTTGAAGCCCTTCTCCGTCACCGTCTTGCCCACGGCCTCATGCAGGTTGTCGTTCTGCCAGGCAACGTTGAAGAAATACGGGTTGCATTGCTCGCCGGCGTACTGCGACGGGCCGGCGTTGGCGCTGATGTAGGGGATCTTGGCGTCGAACACCGACGGGCCGACGGCCAGCATCACGTTGGAGAAGACGATGCCGGTCATCAGGTCGACCTTGTCACGCTTGATCAGGCGCTCGGCGCTCTGCTTGGCGACCTCGGGGTTCTGCTGGTCGTCGGCCGTGATCATCTCCACGGGCAGGCCACCCAACTTGCCGCCACTGTGCTTGAGCCCGAGCGCAAAGCCGTCGCGGATGTCCACGCCCAGGCCGGCGCCGGGGCCGGACAAGGTGCTCAGGAAGCCGACCTTGAGCTTGTCGGCGGCCTGGGCCGTGGGGAGCAAAGCAAGGCCGAGGGTGATGGCGGCAAAAGTCTTCTTCATGCGCAGGGTCTCCATGAGAAAAAGGGGCGGTCAGGCTTTGAGCTTGAAGCGCTGCAGTTTGCCCGTCTCGGTGCGCGGCAGGTTCTCGCGGAACTCGATGGCGCGCGGGTATTTGTAGGGCGCGATGGTGGCCTTCACATGCTCCTGCAGCGCTTTCACGTCACCGGCATGGCCCGCGCGCAGCACGACAAAGGCCTTCACCAACTGGCCACGCTCTTCGTCCGGCACGCCGATGACCGCGCATTCGGCCACGGCGGGGTGGCTGAGCAGCGCGGCCTCGACCTCGGGGCCGGCGATGTTGTAGCCACCCGAAATGATCATGTCGTCGGTGCGGGCCTGGTAGACGTAGTAGCCATCGGCGTCGATCAGGTAGGAATCACCGGTCAGGTTCCAGCCGTCCTGCACATACTGGTGCTGGCGCTCGTCGGCGAGATAGCGGCAGCCCGTCGGGCCCTTGACGGCGAGATGGCCGACCTTGCCCGCCGGCAGGGGCTGGCCACCATCGTCGAGGATGCAGGCCTGATAGCCGGGCACCGGCTTGCCGGTGGCGCCGGGCTTGGCGGTTACTTCGGTATGGGAGATGAAGATGTGCAGCAGCTCCGTCGCGCCGATGCCGTCGAGCAACTCGATGCCGGTGGCCTGTTTCCACAGCGCGCGCGTCGCAGCGGGCAAGGCCTCACCGGCGCTGACGCATTTGCGCAGGGACGAGAGGTCATGCTGACCCACCATCGGCGCCATCGCGCGATAGGACGTCGGCGCCGTGAAGCAGACCGTCGCGCGGTGCGCCGCAACTGCAGCGAGCAGCAAATCGGGCGCGGGCTTTTCAAGCAGCACGGCCGACGCGCCCACACTCATCGGGAACAGCAACAGGCCGCCAAGGCCGAAGGTGAAGGCCAATGGCGGGCTGCCGATGAAAACGTCGCTGGCCTGGGCACGCAGGCAGTGCACCGGCCAGCAGCGGCAGATGGCGATGACGTCACGATGGAAATGCATCGTGCCCTTGGGCTGGCCGGTCGTGCCCGAGGTAAAGGCAATCAGCGCGCAGTCGTCGCTGGCGGTGTCGACGTTGGTGAACCAGGCCGGCTGGCGCGCGGCGCGGGCTTCAAGGCCATCGGGCTCGCTGCTGCGGTAGTGGCAGATGCCGCGCAGCATGGGGTTCTGCAGTTGCGCCGCGGCGAGTTCGTCGGCCAGCGCTGCGTCACAAAGCGCATGTGTGACCTCGGCCTTGGCGATGACCTTGCCGAGTTCGATCGCACGCAGCAGCGGCATCGTCGCCACGGCAATCGCGCCGGCCTTGATGACGGCGAACCAGCAGGCTGCCAGCTGCGGCGTATTCGCGCCGCGCAGCAGCACGCGGTTGCCGGGCACGACGCCGAGTTCGTTGACCAGCACGTTGGCGATGCGATTGGCCTCGGCCTGCAACTCGGCATAGGTCCAACGGACACCGGCGCCCTGCACGCAGGGCCGGTCGCCATCACCCTGCTCCACCCAGCGGTCCAGCAGCTCGGTCGCCGCGTTCAGCTTGGGGCCGAATTGCAGCTCGGGCAGGTCGAACACCAGCTCCGGCCACTGGTCCTGCGGCGGGAGATGGTCTCTTGCGAAGGTATCCAGGTGGGCGGTTGGAAACATGCTCAAGCCTGCTTCAAAAGTTCGCGACCGATGATCAGTTGCTGCACTTCGCTGGCACCCTCGTAGATGCGCAGCGCACGGATTTCCCGGTAGAGGGATTCGACGATCTCGCCCCGGCGCACGCCGCGGCCGCCGAAGAGCTGCACGGCGGCGTCGATGACCTGCTGGGCGCCCTCGGTCGCCATCAGCTTGGCCATGGCGGCTTCCTTGGTGATGGTCTTGCCCTGATCGCGCAGCCAGGCGGCGCGGTAGACCATCAGGGCCGATGAGTCCACCGTGCAGGCCATGTCGGCGAGCTTGGCTTGCGTCAGCGGCAGGTCGGCCAGGCGCGCACCGAACATGGGGCGGGACTTGGCCTGATTCAAACCTTCCTGCAGCGCGCGGCGAGCAAAGCCCAAGGCTGCGGCGGCAACGGAGGTGCGGAAGACATCCAGCGTGCGCATGGCCAACTTGAAGCCCTCGCCGGGCGCGCCCAGCATCTGGCTTTTGGCCACGCGGCAGTTGGTGAAGCGAAGGCGAGCCAGCGGATGCGGCGCGATGACGTCGATGCGTTCGGCGATGTCGAAGCCCGGCAGGTCGGCGTCGACGATGAAGGCCGAGAGGCCTCGTGAACCGGGCGCTTCGCCGGTGCGCGCGAACAGCACATAGAAGTCCGCAATGCCGCCGTTGGAGATCCAGGTCTTCTCGCCGTTCAGCAGATAGCTGTCGCCGTCTTCGGTGGCGCTGCACTGCATGGCCGCGACATCCGATCCAGCTTCGGGCTCAGACAGCGCGAAGGCCGACAGCGCCTCGCCACGCGCCACGCGCGGCAGATAGCGCTCGCGTTGGGCCGGCGTGCCCTGCAGCGAGATGGCGCCCGAGCCCAGGCCCTGCATCGCGAAGGCGAAGTCGGCCAGGCCGTCATGTTTGGCCAGCGTCTCGCGGATCAGGCAGATGGCGCGGGTGTCGATGGCCTGGCCTTCACCTGCCACGGCATGGTTCAGCCAGCCAGCCTTGCCGAGCTGAGCGACCAGGCTGCGGCATTGCGCGTCGATGTCACCGTCATGGTCGACATGCTGCAGGTGCTCACCGCACCACGCATCCAGCGCGCTCGCTAGCTCGCGGTGCTTGGCGTCGAAAAAGGGCCAGTCGAGGTGCTGCATTTCAATCGCCCTGAAAGACTGGCTTCTGCTTGGCGACGAAGGCCTCGTAGGCGCGGTGGAAGTCCTTGGTCATCATGCAGATGGCCTGGGCCTGGGCCTCGGATTCGATGGCCTCGTCCACGCCCATGGCCCACTCTTGATGCAGCATGCGCTTGGTCATGGCGTGGCCGAAGCTCGGGCCGGCGGCAATCTCGCCAGCCCAGGTCGTCGCTTCATTCAACAGTTGCTCGGGCGCGATCAAGCGGTTCAGGAAACCCCAGGACAGCGCCTCTTCGCCACCCAGGCTGCGTCCGCTGTAGAGCAAATCCGACGCCCGCCCCTGGCCGACGATGCGCGGCAGCATGGCGCAGGCGCCCATGTCGCAGCCGGCCAGACCCACGCGGGTGAACAGGAAGGCCGTCTTGCTGCGCGCCGTGCCCACGCGCAGGTCGGACGCCATCGCCATGATGGCGCCCGCACCGGCGCAGACGCCGTCAATGGCCGTGACGATGGGTTGCGGGCAGGCACGCATGGCCTTCACCAGATCGCCCGTCATGCGCGTGAAGGCCAGCAGGTCGGGCATGCTCATGCCGGTCAGCGGGCCGATGATTTCGTGCACATCGCCGCCCGAGCAGAAGTTGCCACCGGCGCCCTGGATGACGATGGCTTTCACGTCGTCGACATAGCTGAGCCGGCGGAACAGATCGCGCAGCTCGGCGTAGGACTCGAAGGTCAGCGGGTTCTTGCGCTCCGGCCGGTTCAGCGTGATGACGCCGACGGCGCCCTGCTGCTGCCAGACGAAGTGCTCGGGGCTGTAGCCGGCGAGGCTCTGGCTGTTGCCGGAAGTCAGATAGGGGGTCATGCGGCATCCTTGGCCAAATGGGTTTTCAGCTGCGCGAGCAGCTCGTGGACCTGGGTCTTCTGCGCGGGCGTCCAGCCGGCAAACAGCTCGACGATCCAGCCCTCGTGCGTGGCGGCCATGCGCTTGAACTGGCGGCGGCCCTGCGGCGTGAGCTTGACGATGAAGCTGCGGCGGTCGTCGGCGCGGGTCTCGCGCAGCACCAGACCTTCGGCTTCGAGCTGGTCGGTGATGCCGGTGACATTGCCGCCCGTCACCATCAGCCGCTTGGACAGCTCGCGCATCGTCAGCCCGTCGGGATGACGCTCGAGCTGGGCGAGCAGGTCAAAGCGCGGCAGCGTGGTGCCGAAATCGGCGCGAAGGCGCTGGCGGATCTGGTCTTCCACGCGGGTTGTGCAGGACAGCAGGCGCAGCCAGAGCCTGAGGGCCTGGTGGTCGTCTTCCGAAAGACGCGTTTCGAGATCGGACTCGGTGGCCGACATCACATCGTCTCCCCGCCGCAGACGGCAATGGCCTGGCCGTTGATGGCGCCGTTGCCGACGATCCATGCCACGGTGTCCGCCACTTCCTCGGGCTGGATCAAGCGGCCCTGCGGGTTCACCTTGGCCAGCTCTGTGCGCGCTTGCTCGGCCGTGCGGCCGGTCTTGGCGACGATGGTGTCGACGGCATTCGCGACGATGTCGGTCTCGGTGTAGCCCGGGCAGACCGCGTTGACCGTCACGCCCCTGGCCGCCACTTCCAGCGCCATCGCCCGCGTCAGTCCCAGCACGCCATGTTTGGCCGCGCAGTAGGCCGCCACATAGGCATAGCCCTTGAGCGCCGCCGTGCTGGCCACGTTGATGATGCGACCTTCCTTGCGCAGCAGCATGCCGGGCAGCACCGCGCGGCTGCACAGGAAGCTGCCGGTGAGGTTGACGTTGAGCAGGCGCTGCCACAGCTCCAGCGAGGTGCGGGCGAGCGGCGCCGTCTCGACCTGGCCGGCGTTGTTGACGAGGATGTCCACGTCGCCCACGGCAGCGAAGGCGTCGGTGACGCTGTCCTCGTTGCCGACGTCGCAGATCTGGATGGCCACATCACCCAACGCCGCCTGTGCACTGCGCAGGCGATCTTCGTTGCGGCCCATTAGCGTGACGCGCATGCCGTCCGCGAGCAGCCGCTTCGCCACCGCGGCGCCGATGCCGCTTCCTCCACCCGTCACCACTGCGTGCTTCATACACCCAACGCCTTGTTCGCCTGCTCGGCTGCGGCCACATTGCCTGCGCGCTGGCGCTCGAATTCGCGCTCCAGCTGGCTCTTGCCGGACAGGTACTGTTTTGGCCATTCCAGTCCGATAGGCCCGCGGTAGCCGATGCGCGCGGCCTCGGTCAAAGTCCACGCTGGATTGGCCAGGTGCGGCCGCGCGATGGCGCAGAGGTCGGCGCGCCCCGACGCGATGATGCTGTTGACGTGGTCAGCCTCGGAGATGGCGCCGACGGCCATGGTCGCGATGCCGACGCGGTTGCGGATGCTCTCGGCGAACGGCGTCTGGAACATGCGGCCGTAAACGGGCTTTTGCGCCTTGCTGACCTGGCCGGACGACACGTCGATGAGATCGGCGCCCGCTTCCTTGAATGCGGCAGCGAGGGTCACTGCGTCCTCGGGCGTCGTGCCGCCCGGCACCCAGTCGTGAGCCGAAATGCGCACGGACATGGGCCGGTCCAGCGGCCAGACCTCGCGCAGCGCCGTGAAGACTTCGAGCGGATAGCGCAGCCGGTTCTCCAGCGAGCCGCCGTAGTCGTCGTCGCGGTGGTTGGTCAGCGGCGAGATGAAGGCGGACAGCAGATAGCCGTGGGCGCAGTGCAGCTCCAGCCAGTCGAAGCCGGCATCCGCAGCGCGGCGGGCGGCGCTGACGAAGTCSTCGCGCACGCGRTCCATGTCGGCGCGSGTCATCGCCCGCGCGACCTGGCTSACGCCSTCCAGRTAYTGCTGCGGCGAGGCCGAGATCAGCGGCCAGTTGCCGTCGGGCAGCGGCTGGTCTTCACCCTCCCAGGGCACGCATGTCGAGCCCTTGGGGCCGGCGTGGCCGAGCTGCATGGCGATCCTGGCGCTGCTGTGGGTGTGCACATGCTCGACGATGCGCTGCCACGCGGCGCCCTGGCCGTCGTTCCACAGGCCCGGGCAACCCGGCGTGATGCGCGCATCGGGGGACACGCAGGTCATCTCCGCAAAAACGAGGCCGGCACCGCCCAGCGCCCGGGCGCCGAGGTGGGCCAGGTGATAGTCGCCGGGGATGCCGTCCTCACAGCTGTACTGCGCCATCGGCGACACGACGACGCGGTTCTTCAGCGTGACGCCGCGCAGCTTGAAGGGCGTGAACATCGGCGGCACCTGAGCATCGACACCGCTCTTTGCCGCCAGCCAGCGCTCGAACTCGCCGACATAGTCCGCATCGCGCAGCCGCAGGTTCTCGTGCGAGATGCGCTGCGAGCGCGTCAGCAGCGAATAGGCGAATTGCTCTGGCGCCAACCGCGCATGGCGCTCGACGTTCTCGAACCACTCGGTCGAGTTGCGCGCCGCGTTCTGGATGCGCAAGACCTCGATGCTGCGCGTGGCCTGGTAGGCGTCGAGCGCCGTTGGCAGGTCGCCGTGGTTCTGGATGTCTCGCGCCAGGTCGATGGCGTCCTCCAGCGCGAGCTTGGTGCCCGAGCCGATGGAGAAGTGCGCCGTGTGGGCCGCATCGCCCATCAGCACGACAGGCGCTTGCCCGTTGTGATGCACCCAGGTCTTGCAGACGACGCGCGGGAAACGGATCCACGACGCCGAGCCGCGCAGGTGGCTGGCATTGGAGATCAACGGGTGGCCCTCCAGCACCTTGGCGAAGAGCTTCTCGCAGAAGGCAATGCCGTCTTCCTTGCTCATGTCCTCCAAGCCCGCGGCGCGCCAGACGTCTTCGGGCGCCTCGACGATGAAGGTCGAGTGCGTGGCGTCGAAGCGGTAGGCGTGCGCCTGGAACCAGCCCCATTCGGTCTGCTGGAAGTCGAAGGTGAAGGCGTCGAAGAGCTTGGTGGTGCCCAGCCACACGAAGCGGCAGGCACGCAGGTCGACGTCGGGCTGGTAGGTGGCAGCGTACTTCTGGCGGATGCGGCTGTTCAGGCCGTCGGCGGCAACGATGAGATCGGCGTCGATGTCGACGTCATCCAGCACGTCGGTCTCGTAGACCAGCTCCACGCCCAGCGCCTCACAGCGCGCCTGCAGGATATTCAGCAGCTTCTTGCGGCCGATGCCGCAGAAGCCGTGGCCGCTGGAGACGATGCTGCGGCCGCGAAAGTGGACGGCGATGTCGTCCCAGTGGTTGAAGGCCTCGCTGATCTGCTCAGCGGTCTCGGCGTCGGCCTCGCGCAGCGCGTCGACGGTCTGGTCGGACAGCACGACGCCCCAGCCGAAGGTGTCGCCCGCGCGGTTGCGCTCCAGCACCCTGACCTGGTGGGCCGGGTCGGCCTTCTTCATCAACAGCGCGAAATACAGGCCGGCGGGCCCGCCGCCGACACAGGTGATACGCATGGGGAACCCCTTCTGCGTAGCACTTTAGGAATCGATAGTTCAAACGTCAAGCATTTATCTTGACTGCAACCCCACGGACAAACCCGCAGCTTGGAGCGGTGGGGAGGGGCGGCGCGACGGCGTCAGCGCGGCTTGCTGTAGTTGACGGTGCCGCGCCCACCGGCTAGAGGCTTGACATCGGCGAGGCGCGCCCGGGCCGCCGCGTTGTCCCGCAGATAGGCGTCAAAGAACAGCAGCTCCCAGGCGGTGGCTTCCTGTTCGGCAGGCCCGCTGAGGAGGTGGCCCTCACCCGGCATTTCGACGGCCCAGGCCGGGCCGCCCAGGCGGCGCACGCCGGCCTTGACGCTGTCGGGCGAGACCGAACCGTCCTTCTCGGCATAGACGGCGAAGAACGGCGTCTTGACCTGGGCAAGGCCGCTGAAGTCGCGGCCGAAGGACCAGGCATGGGTCTGGAAGGGCCAGATGCCGAAGCTGGCGCCCAGGAAGGGCACAAGGCCGAAGCCGGCCTTCAGGCGGGCGTCGCGAAAGGACTGCCCGGGCACAGCCGGGTCGGCGCCGCCGAGCATCGCCAGTACCGTCTGGCCGCCCGCGCTGGCGCCCGAGGCGCCGATGCGGGCCGTGTCCACCGCGCCGGCAAAGTCAGGGTGGCTGAGCACATGGTCAAGCGCCGCCTTGAAGGCCACCCGGCGCAGGGCCACGGGTTCGGCATAGCCGCTGACGCGGCCATCGCCATGGAAGATGTCGACGACGATGTAGCCGTGCGAGGCCAGCTGCTTGAGATGGGCCAGGTGCCAGAGACCGTGGGTGTTGTAGCCGCCCGAGTAGACGATGAGCGGGTATCTGGCCGCCGAGTCCGCAAAAATCGGCCGCTCGCCCGGCGCCTGCATGTGCGGGAAGACGTTGTCGCCGGTGTCCTTGTAGGGGAAGGCGTAGTTCGGCCGGGCGTTGTCGGCGCGGGTGGGATACAGGACGTAGAGCAGCAGTGGCAGCTGCTGCCCGGCCAGCGCCCCCGCGCCGGGTTCGTTGGCCGGTACGGTGACCTTGAGCAGCTGTGCGGCTTCGCGGCGGCTCAGCAGTTCATCGACGTACAGGCTGCGCGACCCGTCGACCTTGCCGTTGAGATAGTCCACCAGCGGCCGGTCGCCAGCGGCGCTGGTGGCGACCGCCATGTTGGTGCTGCCGACCGCGTACGGGCCGGGTGGGGCGACGAAGTCGGCAGCGTGGGCGCACGCCAGCCCCCCGGTGGCCAGAAGAAGAAGCAATCGGGCCAGCAGGCGAGACATGGAATTCCTTTGGGAGGCGATCAGCGCGGCACGTCGTCCCAGCGCAGGTGCACGACGCGATAGCCGGTGGCCTTCAACGACTGCAGCAAAAAGGGCAACGCCCGCGCCGTCTGGTCCTGAACGTCGTGCAGCAGCACAATGCCACCGCCGCTCTTGGCCAGCTGGCCCAGCAGCTTGGTCGCAAGCATCTGCGGCGTCTGGTCGGGCAGCCAGTCCTCGGCACCGGCGTCGACGGACATGACGGTGATGTCGCGCTCGCGCAGCGCCGCCATCAGCACGGGCGATTCCGCCAGAAAGGGGAAGCGATAGGCCGCCGGCTCGCTGCCCAGCACCTCACGGTAGGCAGCCACCATGGCATCCAGGTCGGCGATCTGCGCCGGTGCGGGCAGCTGACCGAATGCCAGATGCTGGAAACCATGCATGCCGACGCTGTGGCCGGCGTCGCGCACCTGGCGGGCCAGGGCGGCGTGGGCGCGCATGGGCTCGCCGTTCATGAAGAAGCTGGCCTTCACGCACTGGTCGGCCAGGGCCTTTAGCACCAGCGGTGTGGACTCGGGCCGCGGGCCGTCGTCGAAGGTCAGCACGACCTCCTTCGGCGCCAGCCCTGGCAGCGCCGCATGTTGCGCCTTGCCCCAGGCCGCGCCCTCGCGCTTGAACGTCAATGTGCGCGACGTGCCCAGCGCATCGGCCGCACAGGCGGGCTGAGCGGGCTGGGCGGGCTGGCCGGACGTGGCGGCGGCCAGGGCCATGGCCAGCAGCAGGCTCATCAGTGGCCGGCCACGGCGGCGGGTTCGCCGAACTCGCCCGCCTCCTCGTGGTCATGCGGGAAGGGCGCCAGCCAGGCCAGCACCACGGGCGGGATGGAGAAGATCAGCACCCAGCCGAAGAAGCTCACGTACTGGTGATTGACGTAGTTCCACAGCAGGCCGCTGACGCTGCCGGTGCCCCACTTGGTCAGCGCCATCACGCCGGTGGCCATCGCGTAGTGCGCCATGCGGAAGGGCCCCGGGGCGATCTGCTGCATCATGTAGAGCATGTGGCCGACCGAGCCCATGCCGAAGCCGAACTTCTCGATGCAGACGATGGCCGCGATGGTGGTCGTGTCCGTCGGCATCGACTGGGCCAGGTAGAAATAGGTCAGGTGCGGGATGTTGAGCACCAGGGCCAGCGTGAAGAAGCTGCGCGGCAGCGTGCGCTTGGCGACGAAGAAGCCGCCCAGGAAGGCCCCGGCGATGAAGGACAGCGTGCCGACCGTGCCGTTGATGTGGCCCAGCGACTCGTTGTCCAGCCCCAGGCCGCCGGCAGCGATGCTGTCGAGCAGGAAGAGCGGGCCGAACTTCTCGATGAAGCCTTCRCCGAAGCGGTAGAAGAAGATGACSGCCAGCATCATCCAGATCTGCGGCTTCTGAAAGAGGGTGACCCAGGCTTCGGCCGTGGCGGTCAGGCCGCCGCTCAGGCCTTGGCCGTGCAGCGTGGACGGCGCGCCCGGCGGCAGCACGCGCACATGCCACAGGCCGAAGAGGGCCATGGACGCTGCGGCGATCAGCACGACGATGACCCAGCACTGCACCCAGCTCATCGCCATGTGGTTGTGCAGATAGCCCGTCAGCGACACGAACAGGCCCGAGGCGACAACGGCGCCCATGTTCCAGCACATGCCCTGCAGGCCCGAGTAGCGCGCCTGGTCGGTCTTGGAGACGGTCGTCATGAAGACGCCGTCGGCGCAGGTGTCCTGCGTGGCCGATGCGAAGCCGACGATCCAGAAGAAGGCCAGCGAGAGCTTGAAGAATCCCTCCATCGGCAGGCACAGCGCCACCAGGCCGAGCGCGGCGGCCATCGTGAACTCCATGCTGATGACCCAGAAGCGCTTGCTGCGGTAGGCCTCCAGCAGTGGCGCCCACAGGGGCTTGAGCACCCAGGGCAGGTACATCTGCGAGGTATAGAGCGCGATGTCCTCGTTGGAGATGCCGAGGTTCTTGTAGATGATGGCTGCGACGACCCCCACCATCACATTGGGCAGGCCCATGGCGAGGTAGAGCGAGGGCACCCAGGTCAATGGGTGGCGAATGGATTGAGTCATGGTGGGGTGGGCTTCTTGGTGCCGTTCAGCAAGGCGAGGACGTCAGACGCCTCTTGATTGGATTGCAGGGCTTGGAGCGCGGCCCGGGCCCTGTCGGTGCCCTCGCCGCCGTGCGGGTTGCTGGCCAGCGACTGCAGACCGCGCAGGGCCTTGTCGCGGTTGCCGGATTCGAGATGCGCCCAGACGGCGAGGTAGACGTAGTCGCCAACCTGGGGCTCCAGCACGCTGGCGGCGTCTGCCGCGTTGGTCATGCTGGGGCTCACGCCCTTGACGCCGAGCACGCGGGCCAGCTGATACAGCGTGGGTGCATCGTTGCGGCGCTGCTTGTAGGCTGCCATCAGCCAGGCGCGCGCCTGTTCCAGTGCCTGGGTGCGTTCGGCGCCGTTCGCCTGTGCGGCCACAGCCTGCCAGGCCCAGCCGAGCAGGCGGTTGGCTTCAAAGGGCGGTGCTTCCTGCTGGGCCCACGGAGCAAGGATCTGCAAGGCCTTGTCCGCCTCGCCATAGCGGATCTCGGCATGCGCCAGCGCCCAGCGCATGACATCGGGCGCACGGTCGCCGCCGACCTTCTTCACGCTCACCTGCAGGCGGGCCAGGACGGCCTTGCCATGTTCGGCTTCAGGACGCGAGGCGATGACCATGCCGTCGAATTCGGCCTCGGCCTGCTCGGTGGGCAGCTCTGTAGTGCGCACCGCGGCTGGCGCGCCACCCGGGATCTGCGCCACATACAGGTTGTCCAGATGCCTGCGCAGCTCACTGTTCAGGCGGCTGGGCGCTATGCCTGTGGCGGGCTCCAGCGCCGTCAGCGCGTCCTCCCCGGCCGCGACACGGCGGAAGTACTCGTTGAAGCGCTGGACGCGCTCGGTCTTGGACAGCACGTAGTGGGTCAGCAGCCAGGACTGCGCGTAGAAGACGCCGAAGAAGCTGTCGTCGATGTCCTTGTCCCCGGTGGACTGGAAGCTCGGCTTGAGCAGCCTGGCCGGCTGCAGCCAGGGGCGCTGGGCCAGGATCGCGGCCGAGGGATTGAACGCGCCGATCTCGATCGAGTCCGGGGCGATGCGCGTCGCGCCGAAGTACTCGGCGTAGCCCTCGACATACCACACGGGATAGGCCATGCGGGCGTACTGAGCCATCACGCGGTGCGCGTACTCGTGGAAGAGCACCTGGCCGGTGAAGTCCTTCGACCAGAGATGGTTGACCGCGAAAGCCTGGGCGCCATCGCTGCCCGAAACGAACAGCCCCGCCAGGCGACGGTTGCGCAGATAGGGCTGGACCCGGGCAATGAGGTCGGGGTCGTCGCTGAGCACGATGGGAAAGGGCGGGCGCGCCAGGCCCTGGCTGGCGCCAAGGGTCAGCAGCATGGCCTCGTGCAGGCGTTCGAGATCCTGCAGCCTGCCCTCGGCCGTGCGCTTGGACGTCTGGGCCAGCATGCGGAAATGCGGGCTCTCGGCCAGCACCCATGACGCAGACCAGGCCAAGGGGCTCCAGCCAAGCAGTCCCAACAGCAGCCTCGCCAACCATCTGCGGTGGTGCATCGTCTGCTCTCCTGGTCTGCCTTATCGGGCCCGCGGCGTCAGCGCCTGCTGCGCCGCCGACACGTAGACCAGCGGCGCATTCCAGTTGACGGCGACCTCGTTGCTGGCATAGCTGCAGAAATGGTCCAGATAGGACCGTGCCGGCTGCACGGCATTGCTGCCCCAGACATAGTCCTTGGCCTGCATGCCCACGCGGTAGGCCGAGCCCCGCCAGCGGGCAACCAGTTCATCAGCAAGCTCCATCACACGGGTTTGAACGACAACGCTGTCATTTTGACTCAGGCGCATGCGGTGCTGGGCTAGGGTTACCCATGCCCAGCCCTTCACATCGCCCCAGGCCCGCGCAAGGCCGCCGGCCAGCAGGCCGGTCGCGACGAAGCAGCGGAGATGGGGACTCATGGTGAGACGATCCAGTTGATGCAGTCGGCAGCGCCGTTGACGTTCAGTGTCACGCCTTTGGCGTAGACGCGTGAAGGCGTGCGGGCGATCAGCAGCAGGTCTCGAACACGACGCACAGCCATCGTCACTCCATCAAGCAATGAACCGGTGGACGCCTGAGCGTCCACCGGCTCGAGGGCCAGAAACCGGTCAGGCCGTCCAGCTCAGCGAGGCGCCTTCAGCCTGCACAGCACTGCGCCGCCCGTCCACCTCCAGCCCCCAGTCGCGCAGCGCACCCTCGCTGACCTGCGCCGTGTACTGCCCGCCCTGGCGGCTGACCGTGCCACGCGCCGCAATGCTGCCGTCCGCGCCCACGACCGTGAAGGCCGCGCTCGCGCCGTCATCCAGCTCGAACACGCGCAGCACCGTGCCGCGGGCGTAGTCGTAGGCCGGCTTCTCGGTCTCGGCGCCCCAGGCGATGACGCTGTTCGGTGCCGCATAGAGCGGCATCGACAGGAAGCCATGCACCTCGCGATGCCAGCGGCCGCCTTCGCGCTTCTCGCCGCTCAGCAGATGGG